>DAIDHM010000104.1 GCA_027459705.1 Ktedonobacteria bacterium
TCCCCGCCAGCGGCGGCCGGAGCGGCGCGGCATCGGCGGGCTGGGCGAGGCGTTGGGCCAGGCCAACCACGACGCTGCTCTTGCCACAGCCCGGCGGCCCCACCAGCACGGCCACCGGCGCGCCACCACCGGCCCGCGCGCCAAACTGGAAGATTGTCTGGACGATGCGTGTCTGTTCGGCGGCGCGGCCGATCACCAGATCATACTCACCGGCGCGCGCGGCGGCGACCATATCGGTCCCCAGTTCCGCCAGTGCCGCCTGCGCCACGGCCAGCGCGCGCGTGCGCAACGCCGTGGCCTCCGGCCCGCTATCGGCGGCGACCGCGGCAGCTAGCGTCGCGACCTCCTGCCCCAGCGATTCCAGGAGCCGCACGGCCACCCCCGAACCGGAGCGCAGCACTGCCAGCAACAGGTCGCGCTCGGTCATGGGGGTCACCCCCAGCGCGCGCTGGCGCGCCGCCAGCGCCGCCCGCAACCGCGGTGTCAGCGCCAATTGCCCGTCGAAGCGCGTGGACTGCGGATCGGCCGCCAGGTGGCGCAGCGCCCCGCGCAGTGCGGCGGGAGTGACGGCGATCTGCTCCAGCAGCCGCGCCGTGGGGCCGCCCTCCGCGCGGGTCAGGGCGATCAGGACATGCTCCGTGCCGAGATAGGTGGTGTGCCCCAGCGCGAGCGCCTCGCGCGGCGCCACGTGGTGCATTACCTCGGCGGCGATGGGGTCGGCGAAGCGCAGATCGCCAATGGTGTACATGTTCGACTTGCTCCTTTCACTCGGGGGGCACCTCAGCGCGGATCGCGCAGATCGCTGATGGTGACGTGGACGATAGGGAGAGCGCTGCTGAGCGTGGCGGTGGGGGCCAGTTCGGAGTCCTGGTTACCACGGAAGCGGGCACGGATGCAGGCCCAATGCAGCCGCTCCAGCGCCGCCCCGGGCAGGACCCGCGCGCGATCCGCCATGGCGGCGGCGACGCTGGCCGCCGCCAGTCCATCGTCCAGCGCGGCGCGATAAAACGCGCTGATCGCCGCGCAATGCGCCGCCACCTGGTCGCGCGCCGTCGCCGGATCGGGTGGGGCCAGCGTCAGGGGCAGGAAGGCGCTCGCCACATCGGGATGGTCGCGCCGCACCTGATTGAAATCCGTGTCGCGCGCCGTCGCCAGCAGCCGGATGCGCGGGTGCGTCGCCAGCGCGCGCAGCAAGAACACCGTGCCTTCACGCGCCGTCGCGTCCGGGTCCGCCAGTAGTTCTGGCAGATCGGTAAGCAACAGGATCGCGGGGGTCGGCAACGCGTCCAGATCATGGCGCAGCCGCGTGGCGGCGCGGGCAGCGTCGGGGCGGTGCAAGCGATAGATGGCGTGGTCGGCGAAGCTCGCCACGTGTAGCGCGTCATCCTGGCGGGCGATGCGTCTCGCGATCTCCAGCGCCAGCGCGTCCTTACCGACGCCCGACGGTCCCAGCACGACGACATGCCCGCGTGCCAGCAACCGCAAGGCGGCCAGCGTCTCAGCGGCGCGGCCCACGAAGGCGGTCGCATGGCGCAACGCGCTGTCGGACCCTTCTGCCGTCGCCAGCCAGGGGCGCAGATCGCGCAGGGCCTCGCGGCTGGTGCTGTCGCTGCTGGCCTGGGCCTGGTCAAAGGCGTCGGGCGGCCGCAGTGCCAGGCGGACCGGGGCGACCCTTTCCCCGCGGGTCGCCGCCAATACCGTCGCGGCGTCCACCCCCAGCATTGTCAGCATGATGTGGAGGCTGCCGCGCGACGGGGCGCCGAGCAGAGCCGCCAGCAGATCGCTTTCGGTGACCACCGCGTCTGCCCCGCCCCGCGCCGCCCCGGCCCAGGCCCGGCGCAGGGCGCTTTCCACGGCGGGGGTGGCGCCAGGCGCCAGGCGATCGCTGGCCGCGGTGCCCAGGACGCGCAGCGTGATCTGTTCCAGTAGCGCGGGGTCCAGCCCCAGCGCGCGCAATCCCAACGCCAGCTGGCTCGCGGGCTGCGCGGCCAGCCCCGCCAGCAGATGTGCCTGGCGCAGCCTCGCCTGGCCCTGCGCTTCACAGTGGCGCAAGGCGTTCTCCAGCGCGGCCTGGACGACCGGGTCCAGCGAGATCTCTTCATCGGGGTCCAGTGTGTAGAGGAAGAGAGCGACGCGTGGACTGAGCCAGAGCTGAGGATAGTCGGCAGCGAGCTGCAATGGCGGGATGGTGACGCGCGCGTCGGGCGCGGGAGTGTCGGCGCGCTCGACCAGGTCCGGCTGGCGCAGGGCGTCCAGCGTCAGCCGCGGATCGCCATAGAGCACGTAGGCTGCCCAGGTGGGATCGATGCCCCGGGTGGCGGCGAAGGCCTGGCGCGTCCAGCGCAGCGCCTCGCCGAACGGGACGCCGCGCAAGATCTGCGCCCAGCAGGCGCGGTCAAAGGCTGTGGCGCCCTGGCTATGCACCTCCCAGAGCGTGCCGACGACGGCGCGGGCGCCGCGGCTGAAGGCGGCGCCCGGCAAACCGCGCCCACCGCGCCCCGGGCCCAGCGATGCCGGTCGGGCGCGGCGCGCGCTGCGGCAGCCACCCAGATAGACCAGCCCCGCGCCGCCCCAGTCACCGAGCAGATCTCGGACGCTGAGCGTGCCACCCTCATAGGCCAGCCCATCGATCGCGTTGCGGTCGGCCTCGGCGATGTGGCCGGTGTAGTAGAGCAGATCGACCATCGGACGCAGGGCCGCCAGCAGCGCGGCGCGGTCCATGCGGGTCACGTGTGACGCGCCGTCGATGCCCTGCGCCGCCAGCGCATCCGCCAGCCAGCGCGCCGCCAGGTCACAGTACGGGCGGTCGCCGCGCGTATCGCCGATGATCGTCGCGGCCAGCGCCGCCCCCGGCCCGCGCGCGCCGCCCGGCATCGGCAGATCCTGCGGGATGCGGGCGACGGGCCGGAACATCCCCAGGCAACCAGCAGGGTCACCGAGATCCGCGCCCGGATGGCGTAGCACCTCCCAGGGGAAGGCGAGATCGTCGGTGACGATCGCCAGCGGAGCGCGATCCTGGAAGAGGAAATCCAGGACGCGCGGCGGCAGATAGTCGCGCGCCAGCCGCGCCCCCAGCCGCCCGAAGGTCGCCAGGCCACCCGCTGGCACGGGGAGCTGGCCGTGGCTATCCAACGCCGCCAGCACCAGCGCGGCGTTGCCCAGCTGGCGCTCGTCGGCGGCGCGCGACATCCCCAGTTGCTCGCCCGCGATCGCGCTCTCCGCGCCCGGGCGCGACGAACTGGGCAGATAATAGGTCAGCAGGACGCGGCCGCCGGATTCTTCGCGCCGCACCCGCAGCATCGCCAATGGCGCCATCAATGGCCTCCGTTCGCGCTCATGGCCGCGGGTGCGCGCGGCGCACCTGCTCGGCCTCATCCGCGCGTCCCAGGTGAGTTAATGCCTCAATGGTATATTCCCAACATGCTTGCAGCGAGGCATCGAGCGAGAGCGCCTGTTGGGCGGCGACTAATGCCTCATGCCACCGCTCAGCGCCGCACGCTATTTCTGCCCGACTATCCCACCAAGCAGCTTCTTTAGGGCTTAGTGCTATAGCATGATCGATCGCGGCCAGAGCCTCATTGAAATGGTGTTGGGCAAAATGGATATACCCCAACCTATTCCAGCTACGCGGATCGTCCGAAGCAATCGCAATGGCATGTTCAGCCGCCTGGATAGCGCGGGCATAGGCGTCCAGGGCCTCGGTGGGTCTCCCCAGGTCACTGAGCGCGTTGCCCCGCCCGTACCAGGGGAGGGCAGATGCCGGGTCCAGGTCGGTGGCGCGGGCAAAGGCGTCCAGGGCCTCGGCGGGTCTCCCCAGGTCACTGAGCGCGTTGCCTCGCCCGTTCCAGGGGAGGGCCTCGGCCGGGTTCAGCTCGGTGGCGCGGGCATAGGCGTCCAGGGCCTCGGCGGGGAGGCCGATATCGCTATAGACCTTGGCCCAGTTGGCCCAGATCTCGCCACAGGCGGCTGGTGTGCGCTCGTCGATCTCGGGAGTATAAGCCGCATCGCCTGCGACGGTGGCGAGCAGTGCGGCGATCTGCCGCGCGGTCAGCGTGCGCTGCGCTGGCTGGCGCCGGGTGCAGATCTGGTAGATGGTCTCGATGGCGTCGGGGAGATCGGGGACGACGGCCGCCAGGTCGGGGAGCTGGCGGCGATAGATCAACGCGTGGTCCGGCGGGTCGCCAGGAACACGCGGCGCGGCGATATCCTGCGCTGGATGATGGCCGGTGTAGAGTTCGTAGAGGATGATGCCAAACGCGAAGAGGTCCGCCCGGTAATCGACCGTGGCGGGCAGCCCCAGCAGATACTCCACCTGCTCGGGCGCGGCATAGCCCACCGTCCCACCGCCCAGCATGGTCTGGCCAGCGCGCGGGGCCCGGGATGTCGTTGCGGCCAGCGTCTCGGCGGCGATGCGCGCCAGCCCCAGGTCGGTCACACAGAGCTGGCCAGCGTGGAAGAGCAGGTTAGCGGGTTTGAGATCCAGATGGGCGATCGGATCGGGTCGGGCCATGCCGGTCGCTGGGTCATTGTCGGGCTCGTGCAGATATGTCAACGCCGCCGCGAGCTCCTGCGCCCAGCGCAGCGCCAGAGCGCGATCCGGCGTCTGCCCCACCCCGCGCCAGAGACTCAGCATCTGCGCCAGCGTGTGTATGCGCTGGCTGGTGTCGCTGATCGCGATGCCTTCCGCGTAGTCAAGATAGATAAACGGCTGGCCGGCGAAGACGTGGCCCGGCTCCAGCGCGGAACGGCAGGTGATCGTCACCAGGCTGACGGCGCGCATGATGTTGGGGTGCGGCCAGAGGCCGCACCAGATCTCGGCCTCGTGGCGCGTGAAGACGCGGCGATAGCGGTCCAGTGCCTCTTTGGGATAGAGCTGGTCGTTTTCGTCATAGGGATTGTAGGTCTTGAGGACCATCATCCGGTTGTCGTGACGTTCATCGTTGCCGATGGCGACGACGCCCATCCCGCCGCCGCGCACCTCGGTGACGCGCAGACGAACATTCGTGCCGTCGTCCAGGATATCGCCGATCTGGATAAACCGTTTTTTGGCCGTAGCCACCCGATATGGAGACATCGCTCAGTCCTTTCCATGCGCTCTGCGCGTTCAGGGGAGTTCAGGCGGCGGGTTGAGCCGCAACCACAGGTCGGTATGCCCCAGCTGGAGGCGCGTGCCTGGCGCCAGCGGCGTCGGCGCGCCTTCGGCCAGCGCGTGGTCGTCCACGTGCGTGCCATTGGCGCTCTCCAGGTCAGTGATCCACCACTGGCCGTCGCGCCAGGCCAGTTCGGCGTGGGGATTCGAGACGAAGCCATCGGCCAGGGCGATCGTTGTCGCGGGCCGATCGGGTTTCGGGGGGGCGCCACTGCGGCCGATCACGTTGTGGTCGGCGTCGATGGCGATGGTGCGGCCGTCCTCTGGCCCGTTGAGGATCTCCAGCCAGGCGGGGGGGCGCGCCACCGCCGCGCGCATCTGGTCGATCCGCGCGGCGGCGCCCGGCGTGAGGTTTGTGCCTGGTGCGGCGGCCGCGATGGGTGTTATGTCCGGTTCTTCCGCCGACGAGTCGGCTGGGGTGTTTGCTGCTGTTGGTTCCATGCCGCATCTCCGTGAAGCCGTATGTGAAATCGTGGTTGGCTTTATCATACTACTTCGCTGCGCTGGAGGGATACCCTCCAGCACTTCCCGTGCGCCGCTGCGCGGCGCTTCTTCGATAAAATGGATTGGGCGGGGACACCCCGCGCCCCGGCAGGGGCGGCTGCCCCTGGCACCCCGCTGCGCTGCTCCTCCGCGATCCGCCTCCCGCGCTTCCGTGCGCCGCTGCGCGGCGCTTCTATACTAAAAAATTATTTGGGCGGGGACACCCCGCGCCCCGGCAGGGGCGGCTGCCCCTGACACCCCGAATTGCCGGGACCCAACCCGCTTCAGCGGGTTTCGCCGCCCGCAGGCGCTTAGCCGGGGGATTGCAACCCCCGGCGGCCCCATGCACCCTGCACCCCATGTATGCCTCGCCCGCCCAATCCCCAGCGCCCCCGACCATGGCGCTGGCTCTGCACACTCTGCCCGCCCATCCCCCGGCGCCCCCGACTATGGCGCTGGCTCTGCACACTCTGCTCACCCAATCCCCGGCGTGCCTAGACCATGGCGCGCACCATCTTCGTCCACCGCGCGGCCCACTTCCTGGGCAACCCGCGTGGCCCCGACCGCCGGGGGATCAATCCCCCGGCTAAGCGGCCTGCGGGCCGACGAAACCGGATGAATCCGGTTAGGTTCCGGGCGGGCTGTAGTGCGCGTGGGTCCTGTCCCTTTGGGAAGCTGCACCGATGCGGTTGGTGGGGTTGCCTCCACCATGCTCGCCGGGACCCAACCCGCTTCAGCGGGTTTCGCCGCCCGCAGGCGCTTAGACGGGCGGGATTCCCGCAGTCGGGGGCGGACGCAAGAGTTGGAGCATCGACGTCACCTGGCCTTCGCGCAGGATGGCGGCGCGCAGTTCGCTGACGTCGATGTGCAGGGAGAGCGTGAGATATTCGAGCGACTTGCTGGTCGGGACTTGCTCCAGGATTGCCAGCATGACGTGGTCGTCGCGAGTCCAGGGGGCATAGGCATCGCGTGCGATCGCGCGGGCGCGATCCAGGATGCGCACGGCGTTGGGAGTCATGGGGTCGGCGACGGGACCGGCGTAGGGCTGGATGGCGTCGCGCAGGGCGGCGATCGTTTGCTGTGGGGTAATGTGGCGCTGACGCAGCAGCGGCGGCACTAATCCTTGCGCCTGCACCTGCACGGCGTAGAAGAGATGCGCGGTGGTGACATATCCATGGCCCAGGTCCGACGCGCTGGCCACCGCCGCATCCATGATCCGCTCGCGCAGACCGGGGAGATACTCCGGCGTCGGCATTAGGCGATGCAGGTCTTCGCGCATCTGCTCGCCCCGCAAGATCATCACCGTCTGGTGCAGCTCGGGTAGCATGCCCACCTCGGTGTGCGTCAGACTGATCAGGCGGCGGGCGGCGGCGTGGCAACGGTGCGTGGCGATCGTCGGGACAAGCTGGTGCAGCATGCCGGCCAGTTCCAGCTCGGCGGCATGGGCGGCCTGTTGGCCGGTGGCGACACGCGCCAGCAGCGCCGCGATGGCCGGATTCTCGTCGAAGCGCGCCGCCTGGAGCGCGTGTGTCAGCTCCTGGTCGTCGCTTTCGGCAAGAAAGCGCGCACCCGCGTTGTCGACGGCCGCACGGACCTTGCCTGCCAGCAATTGCTGATTGATCGGGTCGAGTATCTGCTTGCGCGCCGCGTCACCGATGGCCGACTCCGCCATATTCATAATGATCTGGCCGATGGCCGCGACGATGATACTGCCAAACATGCCTTGCCTCCTTTCGTGCGCGCGGGTATTATAGACGCCCCACCGCTACGGGTATGGCGAACCGGGCAGATGTCGCCTGCATCGCGCTCCAGGCCTGCGCCAGATTCGTCCGGCGGACGCCCAGCAACAGGCTGATATGCCAGAGCAGGTGCGCGGTGGCCACCGCGGCGTCTGGCGCCGGGTCGTCGCGCAATGCTCGCAGCGCAACGAAGAGCAGGCCGATCGTATCGATCTCGGTCAGCACGATGATATACTGTTCGAGGTAGGCGCGGGTCGCCGTGAGATCGCCCGCGTCGATTAAGCCCGCGAGGATGCGGGCGTCGCGCGCCAGCGCGGCCTCCGCGGCAGAGGACAATGCCAGGATGAAATGCTCGCCAGGGATCTGCACCTTTTGCCGCGCCGCTGGAGATAATGGTTGTCGGATGTGCCAGTTATTCATCATGCCGATACTCCTCTTGCATAGCGGGAAGGCAACAGTCGCTTCCCGACTACATGAGGCGGTAACATGCCATGTACATCATGGGTGTTGCCCGTCTACTCTGTAATTGCACGGGCAACATGTTTTTTGCGGCAAATGTCGCGAAATGTGATCAATTTCACATCTTTGTGGACGCGGGCGTCCGCGCGGGCAATGCGGCGGGGGGGAGAACTATGCCAGAGAGCGGCGCTATGCAGACATCGCGCGGAGGTATCCACCAGCTGGAGCACGTCGGTCAGGTGCGCCGTGGTATGGCGACGTAGCGCGCCGTGCGGTCACGACACGCGCACCAACCGGGAGCGGTGTGCGTGGCGCGTGATGCTGCTGACTCAGCGCGTGAAGAAGACCCCGACGACGATCAACACCGCCAGCATCGCGCAGAGCGCGATCAGCGTGCTGACGAGGAGCTGTTTGCGTTGCTGAGAGCGCGCCTCCAGGACCATGCGCCGCACGATGTTGCGATGGTGAATGGGCAGCTTGTCCCAGGAGATGGCGCCGTCATCGGGTTGCGCGCTGGAGGGGACCAGCGGGTAGCGGCTGATCGCCGCGGAGGTTCGCCGCACTTCGCGCGCCATATCGTCCAGATCCTTTCCTGCAATGGTGAGGAAGCCGATCCCTCACCCACTGTTCATGCCAGCATAGTTTCCGACACCGTAAAGTTGAAGCGTTCAATGACCGGGTTCGCCAGCAGTGTCGTGCACATCACGGTGACTCGTTCCTCGGCGGTCGCCGCGTCGGGAGCATCGAGGGTGACTTCCAGATATTTGCCCATGCGCACGCGTTGCACACTATCGAAATGCAGTTGGTGCAGGGCGTCCTGGATGGTCAACCCCTGCGGATCGACCACGGCGTCTTTCAGTGTGACGTGAATCTTGGCGAGCCAGGTGGTCATCGTTGCGTTTCCTTTTCTGTGGACTGAACATGGTGTATGCGACCCGCTAGATCTTCTGTCTGGGCGGTGAGTCCAGGGCGGTGAGTCCAGGGCGGGGCTACGAGGTCGCGGCGGCGTCGCGGGCGGGCTGCCCGCGTTGCTGGCGGCAATCGTCGCAATCGCAGAGGTCGCGGAGACGTTCATACGTATAGATGCCCGTCTTATGGCCATCGCCCCAGACAGGGGTGAGGCCATAGCGTCCGACCATCTGTAACTCGTAGAGGATCGTCTGTTCAGGGGTCAGCACCGTCTCTGGCGTCATCGTACCCGCGAAATTACCCTCGCCCGCGCACCAGGCACAGGGGCAAGCGCGGCGAAGCTGCTCATAGGCATAGACGCTCGCATGGTCATCGGACCACGCCAGATGCAGCAGCGCGTGCTCCTCATCCAACTCATAGCTGGTTGGGACGACATTATTGGGTAACTGTGCCATGAATACCGCTCGATCCTCTCAATGGAGTCACGTTTCGCCGCGACAACGTTATGTACCGTCACCATTGAGTATAGCCCATTCTCGTCGATCTTGAAAGTAGCTGGAAAGTTTGTCTGCGCCGTGATACGATACAGAAATGCTGTCATCGTGTCGGCTTCTGTCGCGGAGATGGCCCTTTTGCCCTTGTCGGCGCGTGCTATGCTGTTGCCATAGATGCGTGCCTGTTCATTGATCCTTCCGCGGGGCACGGCAGCCGGGTCACGCAGACGCAGCGTAAAAATGGAGCACCGCACCACATATGGCGAAACATCTCGTCATCGTCGAATCGCCCGCCAAGGCCAAGACGATTGAAAAATTTCTGGGCAGCGACTATGAGGTCCGCGCATCGATGGGCCACATCATGGATCTGCCTAAGAAGGGTCTGGGGGTGGATGTCCGCCACAGATTCTCCCCCAAATATACCATCATCGAACGCAAAGAACATTTGATAGATGAGCTCAAAGCCGCCAGTAAAAAAGTCGATGACGTGTATCTGGCTCCAGACCCCGACCGCGAGGGCGAATTTATCGCCTGGTCGCTCAAAGAAGCTCTGCACCTGAATGCTCCCAAACGCGCGGTCTTCAATGAGATCACCAAGCAGGCCGTGCGTAATGCGATTGCCCACCCGCGCCAGATTGATGAAGACCTCTTCAATGCGCAACAGGCGCGTCGCGTCCTGGATCGCCTGGTTGGCTACAAGATCAGCCCGCTGCTCTGGCGCCGGGTCCAGTCGAATACCAGCGCGGGGCGCGTGCAGTCGGTCGCTTTGCGCTTGATCTGTGACCGCGAGGTCGAAGTGCGCGCGTTTCAACCCGAAGAATACTGGACGATCGCCGCGCGGCTGTCCAAGGGCGAGACGCCCCCCTTTGTCGCGCAGCTCTTCGCTCGCGTCGGCGATGCGGAGAGTGCCACCAGCGAGGACGAGGAGGAGACCACGCGCGACCACGACCGCGAGGCGCATGAGCGCGCGTTGAAACTCAAGATCACCAATGAGACCGACGCGCGGGCGATCGTGGCGCAGCTGAATGGCGCGACCTATAAGGTCGCGCGGGTAGTGCAGCGCGATGTGCGCCGCCAGCCTTACCTGCCTTATACGACGAGCACGCTGCAGCAAGATGCGTCGGTGCGGTTGCGCTTCAAGCCAAAACGCACGATGAGCCTGGCCCAGGAACTCTATGAGGGCATCGAACTCGGCGAACGCGGCCACCAGGGTCTCGTCACCTACATTCGCACCGACTCGACGCGCATCTCTTCCGAGGCACAGACAGCGGTCAAGGAGTATATTCGCGCGCACTTCGGCGCGGAGTTCGTCGGCCCCGGTCGCGTAGGTCGCCAGAAAGCGACCACCCAGGATGCTCATGAGGCAATCCGCCCGACCGACCCGGCGCTGACACCGGATATCGTCAAGCGCTATCTTTCTCCCGACCTGTTCAAGCTCTATCAACTCATCTGGCGGCGCTTCGTGGCGTCCTTCATGATGCCCGCTGTGCTGGACACCCTGCGCGTCGATATCGCCGCGCGCGAATATCTCTTCCGCGCGACCGGTTCGACGGTGAAATTCCAGGGCTTCTATGCTGTCTGGCCGCGCGATGATGGCGACGAAGACACGCTGCCCGTGCTGGTGACGGGCGATACGCTGCAGCTGCGGCAGTTGGATCCGCGGCAGCATTTCACCCAGCCGCCGCCACGCTTCACCGAGGCCAGCTTGATCAAAGAACTCGAAGAACGCGGTATCGGTCGCCCCAGCACGTATGTGCCGATCATCTCGACCATCCAGGATCGTGGCTATGTGGAGCAGCAGGAACGCCGCTTCGTGCCAACCTGGCTGGGCGAGACGGTGAATGAGCTGATGGTCAAGCATTTCCCGGAGATCGTGGATACGAACTTCACCGCCGATATGGAACGGCGCCTGGACGATGTGGAGGAAGGCAAGCGCGAATGGACGGCCTTCCTGAACGAATTCTATGAGCGGCTGCGCGCGACGCTCTCCGAGGCCGAGAAGGCGATGGATAAGGTGCAGAAGCCGACCGAAGAACTCGGCGAGGCCTGCCCTGATTGTGGCCGACCGCTGTTGATCCGTATGGGGCGCTTCGGCCGTTTCATCTCCTGTTCTGGCTTCAACGCCGCCGAGAATCCCTGCGCGTATAAGCGCAGCATCGTCAACAAAACCGGCGCAGCCTGTCCCAAGGATGGCGGCGATCTGGTGGAACGCAAGTCGCGCGGTCGCGGCAAGATCTTCTTCGGGTGCGCTAACTATCCGAACTGCGATTTCGCGGTCTGGAATCGCCCGTTGCCGCAGCCCTGCCCGGAGTGCGGTGGGCTGTTGACGCAGGCCAACGGCGCGCGCGAAGCGGTCTGTTATGGCTGTGGCGCGCAGGTGGCGGGGATTGCCGAGGGCGCCCCGGTGGTCACTGGCCACCGCGCCGTCCCGGAGTCGCAGGAACCGAAACGCCCACGCCGCGATGCCACCCGCGCGGAGGGCGAGCAGGCGGCCGCTACCGCGCCTGCCCGTCGCCCACGCACCTCGCCCGCCGCCAAGGTCGCGGGAGCGGCCAAGACGCGGAAGCCGCCTGCCGCGCGCAAATCGACGGCGCAAGCCGCGACGACCACGACGCGCAAGGCCACGACCACCCGCAAGGCGGCGGCATCGACCACGCGCAAGACTACGACGAAAGCCGCGACGCGATCCACCGCCGCGACCCCGCGCCGCACGGCGGCGTCCAAAACACGGGGTGTCTCGACGGGGGTGGAGTCGTGAAAGAGCGCATCCGGTCGACGACGATCATCGCGGTGCGCCGGGAGGGCGAGACCGCGCTGGCCGGTGACGGCCAGGTCACGCAGGGTGACCAGGTGATGAAGCGCACGGCACGCAAACTGCGCACGCTGCGCAATGGGACGGTAGGGACCGGGTTCGCGGGGTCCACCGCTGATGCCCTGACCCTGTTTGATCGCTTCGAGCAACAGTTGGAACGGGTGAGCGGCAATCTGCGCCGCGCCGCCGTGGAATTGACCCGCGATTGGCGCACAGACAAGTACTTACGGCGACTCGAAGCGATGCTTTTAGTCGCCGATGCCGATCAGATTTTCGTGCTTTCGGGCGATGGCGATGTCATCGAACCAGATGACGGCGTGGCGGCAATCGGCTCAGGGGGCGGCTACGCGCTGGCGGCGGCGCGGGCGATGCTCCGCTACACCGCGCTGGATGCGACGACCATCGCGCGATCAGCACTGGAAATTGCCGCCGCGATGTGTATCTATACGAATGATGAAATAGCGGTTGTGACACTTGGACATTCCGACGCGCACGGCACGCCTTCACAACCTTAACTCTGGCGATGGCGCGATCCAGCGGATCGACGCCGCTCCATGGCAGAAGGGATTGGCATGAAAGATCTGACCCCGCAAGCAATTGTGCGGGAACTTGACCGCTATATCATCGGACAGCAGCGCGCCAAACGCGCCGTCGCGGTGGCGCTCCGCAATCGCCAGCGTCGGATGAAGCTGGCCGAGGATCTGCGCGCCGAAGTGACCCCCAAGAATATCCTGATGATCGGCCCGACTGGCGTCGGGAAGACCGAGATCGCGCGGCGCATCGCCCGCCTGATCAGCGCTCCGTTCATCAAAGTTGAGGTCACGAAATTCACCCAGGTTGGCTATGTCGGTCGCGATGTCGAGTCGATCGTACGCGACCTGATGGATACCGCGATCCATCTGGTCCAGGAGGAGAAAGAGGGCGAGGTCCATCAGGAAGCGGAACAGCGCGCGCAAGATCGCATCCTCACCTATCTGCTGGCTCCCAAGACGGCGCGCGAGATCGAAGCGACGCTGGGTGGCAATGAAGAAGCTCCCGAGGAGCCGGAACGCGCGCGTCTTGAACCAGCGCCCGCGCCGGTCGGGAAAGCCGCGCGCCGCAACGCTGGAGTGGAGACCGGCGGGGCCCTGATGACCGCGGCGGCAGCCCAGGTGGCCCCCGCTCGCAAAGATTCGCCGCGCGCGCGCGGCGCGGCGCGCAAACAGCGCATCGCCGAGGCGCTGGCGAATCACCTCCTCGAAGAGCGCATGATCGAGATCGAGCTGGAGAGCGACGATGCGCTGGGGTCGATGATGGATTTCATGACGACGATCAGCGATGATCCGGTCGAGATGATGCCGGGTTTCCTCACGACTTCGCTCAACGGCCATAAGCGCACCCGCCGCGTCTCCGTCCGCGATGCCCGACGCATCCTGGCGCAAGAAGAGGCCCACAAGCTCATCGACTTCGACCGCGTGATCGAAGAATCAACCCGGCGCGTCGAAGAGAATGGCATCGTCTTCCTGGACGAAATGGATAAGATCGTCGGCTCCAAGGTCGACATGGGGCCGGATGTCTCAGGTGAGGGCGTGCAACGTGACCTCTTGCCGATTGTCGAGGGCTCCACGGTCATGACGCGCTTCGGTCCCGTCAAGACTGATCATGTCCTCTGGATCGCGGCGGGCGCGTTCCATAAAAATAAGCCGTCGGATCTGATCCCGGAGATCCAGGGCCGCTTTCCCCTGCGCGTGGAGTTGGAATCGCTGACCGAGTCGGACTATAAGGCCATTCTGGCGCAACCCGAGAACGCGCTGACGCGCCAGTACGCTGCCCTGCTGCAGACAGAGGGCGTCGAATTGCAGTTCCGCGAGGATGGACTGGACGCGATGGCGCGCTATGCTCGCCTGATGAATGAGCGCATGGAGAATATCGGCGCCCGCCGCCTCCATACGATCATCGAGAAGGTGGTCGAGGAGGTCTCGTTCAATGCGACCGAGATGACCGGCCAGACGATCCAGATCGACGCGCGCTTTGTCGAGGAGCGCATCGGGCCGATCATCGCCGATGAGGACCTGGGGCGGTATATACTTTAACAGCACATCACCGGACAAGGGAACGGTCAAATCACCTTTCCCCTGTCTGATGGTTGCTCTGTCGGTCGTTGGGCGCCGTTTACAGGCTATGCTGTAAGCACCAATGCTCAGATGCCACGACCGTTTCAGGAGATCAAGGCAGAGCGTTCTCGCGATCACGATTGATCTCTGTTGGACATTCCGCTTATTCTATTGACAGCAGCCTGCAAGTTTATTACAATATTCCCATAAGTGAGGGCATCGCTGTATTTATTTCAGCCATAAATTATTTGTGATGGAGTGAGGTTTTCAAATGAGCGCATCATCACATTCCACCCCTGCCCCTGGCGCCGCGCGGCGGCGTCCACACAAAACTGGGAAGATCACGCCAACGCCGACCCATAGTACCCACCACATCCCTATCATGGAACATATGACTCTGCATGCTAGCCGCCACCCTTATCGCGATTTGCAGCAAAAAGCCCAAGCAAATACGCGGATGCGCGTCATGCGTTTGGCCGCAATCATGGGGGGAAGTGTGCTTGGAATCGGTCTCATCGCGTATTCCGCATCGGCCAACAGCATACAGTTACCCTGCCCCGTACCAGTGACGGAGACGACCAACACGACCAATCAAACAGCACTCAATTGTACGACTAATAATGGCAATCATTATGTCTGGATACCTTCAAGTGGCGGATGGGTGCAAAGTGATGAATACGGAAATCCGCTGCCAGGCGCGCGAGGCATTGGCGCGGATAGTGGCAGTGACGGTGTGGGGAGTGGCAGCGATGGCTCTGGTCACGGTGGCGGAGACGCGGGATAATTGAACGGTCAGTCCGCGGTATTTGATTTACCGCAATATCGTACCTGGCGTCGCGAGTACTATAGTCGCTTCTCAGAGTTCTGGGGAACGCTGCCAGGTGAACCGATTGAAGAATACGCGATTTTAGGAGCGCTCAAACTGCCCCTGTCGCAGGTGCGCGGATTGCGTCGCGCCGCGATGCGGCTCTTGCAGCTCTTTTCGCGAGTGACGGCAACGTTGCAGCGTGGCGACGATGCGGCGTTGATCGCGCTTGGCCTGGGCATTGGCACGCTGCCCTATGCCCGCACGATTATCGCAGCAATGCCACCTACGGTGGTTGGCCGCTTCGAGTTTGGGATGACTGCCCAGGGACCGAAGTTGCTTGAATTTAACTCCGAGACACCGACTTTTATCGTGGAACTCTTCCATATGAATGGCGCCGTCTGCGCGGATTTCGGGTTGCGTGATCCGAATCCAGGGTGCCAGGAGCAACTGTCTCAAACTATGCATGAGGCGCTCTTAGCGGGCTTGCAGTGGGTAGATTCCCACAATGCGGAACCGCTGGTGGCTTTCACCTCATACCGGGATCGACAAGAGGAAAGGATTACCGCCACATATCTGCTGTCCTTGGTGGAGCAGCGCGCTGATCGACCATATCGCGTCACCTATGTGGGTCTGGATGAATTGCGGGTCGCGCCGCACGGTCTCTTCACTGCGGATGGACGCGCCATCGATGTCCTGTACAAATTGTATCCTACTGAGCATTTGGTGGAGGATGAGTCGCGCGATGGGCAGCCCGTAGGCCTGGGCTTGATAAGTCTGGTAGCGCGACGGCGTCTGGCGGTGATCAATCCACCTGGGAGTTTTATCCTGCAAAATAAGGCGCTCATGGCTTTGCTCTGGGCACTACATCTTATACGCAGCCCGCTCTTCTCTCCACAAGAACATAATTGGATCGCGCGTTATCTTCCCCCTACCTACCTGGGCCCTTTCGATCCTGCAGAGCCATTGCCGATTGCAGGTCCGTATGTGCTCAAACCAATCTATGGCCGCGAAGGCGTCTCGGTGGCGATTGTGGAAGATAATCACACGGTCGAGGTGAGTCCACAGCATCTGTATGATGCGCAACCAATGATCATTCAGGCATATGTGCCTCTGCCTACCACGACTATCATGACCGAACGCGGTCTGCTGGAAGTCCGGTTGGTCCATAATTGCTTCGTGTGCGGCGCTACAGCCACCGCGGTAGGCATACGCGCGTCGCCGCGCCGCATCCTTGATGACGCCGCGTTTTTCTTGCCTGTCTGCATCTGAATGGCTTTGGTGGTATGTCAGGTGGCGTGAACAGCGAGGACTGACAAAAATCCATGCATCCTCCAGGTGATCATCTCGCCTACCCTTGCAAAGATATATGCGATCGCGCTGGTCGACAACTAGAGCCTGTTCCCCCCTTCACCCATGGCATCTCCCAGCCGATAGAGTAACCATGGCATTATGCGTGACCGATATGCCTTGCTGGGAGGAGCAACCCGATGCCCACGGAACATGGCTGGCTGATCCCGCGCTATCGCCCAGTGGACAAGGCGTCGACGATGCACCTGCCCGTGGTGGCACAACCCCAAAGTGCCGCTGAGCAGGCGTCGACGATGCACCTGCCCGTGGTGGCACTCCCCAACAGATCGGTGGATCCACTGGCGACTGGCCCGATCCCCCAGGTCATCGCCGCGGAGGCGACCATGGTTCTGCCCGTGGCGCACGTTGCCCCAACGACGGCGATCTTGCCTGCCGTCAAGGCGGAGCCGACCACCGCCATCTTGCCAACCAACGCCAACGCCGCGACAACCCTGCGCTCGTTTAAGCAAGCGCCGACCCACCGGCCTCTGCCAAATAAAAATGCCAACAGGACCACCTTGCGGCCTGTACCCGCGCACTACTGCTTTCAGTGTGGTCAGCCAGTGCCGCCATGGCGCGAAGACTGTCCGTGGCATGACCTGCGTCAGGGGCGTGGACTGCCTCCTCCTGTCCGGCTCATCCCCTGGGACGCCGGCCTCAGCCGCGCGCCCACCCTCCCCCTGCTCGCGATCAGTGCCGCTTGATCCCCAGCAGAATGGTCACCACCGGGATCAGCAGGATCCCGATGAGCGCGAGCCAACTCTGAGGTCGGGCGAAGTTGAACGTATAGCCATAGCCGCCGCGGCGTTCGACGAGCCAGGCGGAGTCCGCGGGGTTGAAATAGATGATGCCACCGATCCAGGCGCTATCTGGCATCCCATCGCCCCGGGCGGCGCTGGGATCGCTGCGCCAGCCGCTCTGCCCCGCGCGTACGAAGGCGACCAGCACGACGGCGAATACCACAATCACGAAGCCCAATGTCATCCCCAAAACCGCGCCGCTCGGCTGTGTCCCCTGAATCGCACTCTTGGTCGTCACGACAGCAACGACACCGAGTTGCGTCAGGATCAGCGCTTTCAGGATGAAAAGGACGCGGATCATCGTGCGGCGTCCAACCTGACGAACGGAGGTACTCGCCATGCGTGCCTGTACCAAGAGCACGCCGATCCCGGTCAGTAACAGCCAGATGGCGAGTTGTATCCAGATAGGCAAGAAGGCGGAGGCGATCGATTTTGTGGCAAAACCATTGGCCTGTCCGTTGAGATCCCAGTGGATGGGGTAGACCGCGGGAAGGCCAGGGTAGAGCCACGCTATCGCCGCAGTGGATGCGCCAATGATGGCCAGCGGAACTGCCTCCCACCACGGAGCGAGGTACTCCGCATAGCGACGTGGCACGAGTGGCGCCGTCCGCTCTTCACCGCTGCTGGGCAACGAAAATGCGAGGGCTTGGTGATGAAACAGCGTGTAGATGACCGTCTGTGACAGGGCGATAGCAACCGGCATGAGCGTCAGGATCAGAAGAGCTGCCTGGCCGGTGAAATAGATTGCCAATACCATCAGTAGCGCGCAGATGATGGTGGTCGCGACCACCGAGATCCTCCAGCGCGCGATCATCGCCCGCCCTTCAGGGTGCCGCTTCGTATCGGGCGCGACGGTGACGCTGAAGAGATTGTCGGGACGTTGCAGAGTTGGCAGCAACCATTCCATAATGGCGATGAAAGCGAGTAAGATGAAGCTTACGCTTATCAAATACGGCATAGATACCTCTTCTCGTCTTGAGATCGTTTCGAGCGATCAACCCTCGTGACTCTCCGTATCGAGTTGTGGGAAGACGCTGGTGATGACGCGCCAGATCTCATGCGGTGTAAGACCAGCCAATAGCGCGGCCGTGCGCGCGCGGACAAGCTGTTCTCGCAGATCGTCGAGCGCCTGAGGGTTGGCGGGCGACCTGGGCGGCTCGACCGCCAGAACCGTCGCGCGACTCCCCTGGCGAAGGCGAACGATGCCCTGGCGATCCAGTTCGCGATAGGCCAGTGCGATTGTATTCAAATGGACTCCCAGATCGTGCGCCAGCTGGCGGAGCGATGGCAACTCTGAGCCAGGTGCGAGCCGACCGTCGGCGACGGCGCGTCGGACTTGTTCGACAATCTGGCGATAGATAGGTTCTTTACTGTGCATATCAATCATGATGAGCATCGCTTTCATGAAATTATACTAGCATAATTAGCACAGTTAGGCAAGTGGCGCGATACCCGTCTGTAGTGTTAGACTTGGGACAGAACCCGTCCATATGGAAAGGAATGATCAGATGACTGAGCAGCTCAGCATCGTGACCGATTTCGGCTTCGACGAAGGCGACCTGGAGATCTTGCGGGCGGCCGTCGGGGATCGGGGTCATGTTGAACATTTCAACGATATCGCCGCGCTACGACGCGCGTTACCGCAGGCCGATGTGCTCTGCACTTCACGACCCCCCGCCGACCTACTGGCGATCGCACCGCACTTGCGCTGGTTGCAATACCCCTATGGCGGCATCGATACTCTGCAACGTTCGGGGCTCATCCGCGTCGGCCAACCATTGCGGATCACAACGATCAGTTCGGTGATTGCCGGGCCTATTGCTGAATATGTCACTGGGGCAATGTTGATCTTCGCGCGCAAATGGGATGAGATGTTTCAGTTGCAGGCGCGCCACGAATGGGCGACCGGGCGTGCCTGGGGCGCGTTGCGCGGCGTTCCCCTGGAAAACCAAACCGTGGGGATTGTGGGGCTGGGGGCGATTGGGCGGCGGGTCGCGCGACTGGGGCGAGCCTATGGTATGCGCGTGCTGGGGCTGCGCCGCAAGGTTAACCGGGGCGAGCATGACCCCGATTGTGATGAGCTTTTTCAAAGCGAACAATTACTCGAATTGCTGGAAGCCAGTGATTATGTTGTCGTCAGCGTACCTCTGACCCAGCAGACCACGAACCTCCTTGGCGCACGCGAATTGCGAGCAATGCATTCGCATGCTTATCTGATCAATGTCGCGCGTGGCGAGGTGATCCAGGAGTCCGCATTGATCCGCGCGTTGCAAGAACGCTGGATTGCTGGCGCGGCGTTGGATGTCGTGGTCGAAGAACCTCTGCCCAGCCATCATCCCCTCTGGTCGCTGCCAGGCGTGCTGATAACACCGCATCTCTCCGGGCTGATCACGGGCTACACCCGGCGTGTCGCGGAGCATTTCGCCGACAATCTAGGCCATTTTGTACGCGGTGAATTGCCGTTGTTGGACGAGGTCGATCCAGCCGACGGTTATTGATCCCTTGAGTAAACACGCGCTTTCCCGGACGATTGGTGCTATCGATCGCGGATCGCGCGTGTTATAATCATCAGGAGTTCCCTCAGGAACGCGCACCCGTACTGTTCACGGGTTGACGAAGAGGGAGACGTGAGCTTGACAAAAAAGGCGACGGCGGCAATGGGTTACGATATCACCCTGATTCCTGGTGATGGTACTGGTCCGGAGATCACTGAAGCGACGCGTCGCGTTCTGGAAGCGACCGGCATCGAGTTTCGCTGGCATGTCCAGGAAGCTGGCATGAGTGTCCTGGAGCGTGAGGGAACCATCCTCCCTCAACGCGTCATCGACTCAATACGCAAGACCAAGGTGGGCCTCAAAGGGCCGATCACGACCCCGATCGGACGCGGGCTGCGTAGCGCCAATGTGACCCTCCGCAAATCCCTGGATCTCTATGCTAATTTGCGGCCTGCAAAATCGTATCCAGGCCTACGCTCGCGCTACCATGATATCGATCTGATCATCGTGCGTGAGAACACCGAGGATCTTTACGCGGGTATCGAGTTCCCGCGTGGCTCTCCCGATCTCAATGAATTGATCGACTGGCTGGGTGAGCACCATCAACCACACCTCGACAAGGAAGCCGCGATTAGCATCAAATATATCTCGGTCGCGGCGACACGACGCATTGTGCATTTCGCCTTTCAGTACGCGGTGGCGAACCGCAGGCACAAGGTGACGGCGGTGCATAAGGCGAACATCATGCGCCACTCCGATGGCCTCTTCCTCACGACCGCGCACGAGGTGGCAAAAGAGTATCCCCAGATCCAGTTCGAAGATCGCATCGTCGATAATATGTGTATGCAACTGGTGCAGAAACCGGAGCAATACGATGTGCTCGTCCTGCCCAATCTGTATGGTGACATCCTCTCTGACCTCTCAGCCGGACTGATCGGTGGGTTGGGGGTCGCGCCTGGCGCGAATATCGGCCAGGAGTATGCGGTCTTTGAGCCAGTGCATGGTAGCGCGCCCAAATATGCTGGCCAGAACAAGGTGAATCCGATGGCGATGATGTTCTCGGGTGTGTTGATGCTGCGCCATCTCCAGGAATATGACGCCGCCGACCGGCTGGACCATGCGCTGGGAGCGATTATCGCCGAAGGGCACTATGTCACCTATGATCTGAAATCGGCGCCAGATGATAAAACTGCCGTCGGAACTTCGCAGGTTGCCGATGCCGTCATCGCGCGGCTCCGCGCTGCCCATTGAGCGCGTGGTGAAGCCCGAGCACCTGGCCAGTAACGACAGGTTGGCTGCCAGGTGCCGACTGTTTGCGCCGCGATGTGATATGATCTCTTCTGGTTTCATCCACCGAACTCCCATGCAATAAAAAGGAAGACTGTACCTGTGGCTACTTCTAAACCGTCAAAGGATCGCGACCGCGATCGACCGCGCAAGACACCGGCGGCGCCTGGCAAGCGCAGCCCCAAGGCGACCACCCTCCGCACGGTGACCTGTGGCGATCTCAATATCACGGATGTCGGGACCGAGGTCACCCTGGTTGGCTGGGTCAATCGCCGCCGCGACCATGGGAAACTGATCTTCATCGATCTGCGCGATCGCTATGGCGTGACACAGATTATCGTCGACCCTGAGCGCACACCCGCAGGCAGCACATTGCTTGAGACTGCTGCCGAGACGCGATCCGAGTATGTTCTGCGCGTGGTGGGTACGGTGGCAAAACGCACCCCCGAGACGGTCAATGCCAACCTCAGCACCGGGGAGATCGAGATTATCGGGCAGCAGATCGAATTATTGAACGCCGCCAAGACGCTGCCTTTTCCTATCTCGGATAGTAATCTACCGGTTGATGAAGCGCTGCGCATGCGTTACCGCTATCTGGATCTGCGGCGCGGACCTATGCGCTCGCGACTGGAACTGCGCCATCGCATGGCGTTGGCAATGCGCAATTTCCTCGATCAACGCGCCTTCGTTGAGGTCGAGACGCCCATTTTGACGAAAAGCACGCCCGAAGGCGCGCGCGATTATCTGGTGCCCAGTCGTGTCTGGCCAGGTGAGTTTTATGCTCTGCCCCAGGCGCCACAGCAGTTCAAGCAATTGCTGATGGTGGCGGGCCTGGATCGCTATTTCCAGATTGCCCGCTGTTTTCGCGATGAGGATCTGCGCGGTGACCGCCAGCCCGAGTTTACGCAGCTGGATCTGGAGATGAGCTTCGTCAATGAAGAGGATGTGATGGGGCTGATCGAAGAATTGGTCACCCATCTGATCGAGACGCTCTCCACGCGGCGCATCAAGCAGAAGCCTTTCCCGCATGTCCACTATGCCGACGCCATTGAACGCTATGGCATCGACCGACCGGATATGCGCTTCGATCTCCCCTTAAAGACGCTGGGCGATCTGGCGGAACTGGGTGATTTCAAAGTCTTCAAGGATGCGCTGAGCCAGGGTGGCGTCGTGAAGGGGTTCCGCATCCCTGGCATGGGGGGCGCCACGCGCAAAGAACTGGATGAATTGACCGAATTCGCGCGGTAGCTGGGCGCCAAAGGGCTGGTGACGCTGACGATCGGTCTGGATGGCGCTATCAAGTCGCCGCTCACCAGGGCGCTTTCACCAACTGACCTGGGCAAAGTGACCGCGCACTACAACGCCGAGCCGGGCGATCTGATCGTCTTTGTCGCCGATAGCCTGAAGGTCTGCAACGATGTGCTCTATCGCTTGCGCATCCGCATGGGCGAGAAGCTGGGCCTGATCGATCCCAACGAAGCGGCGCTCTGCTGGGTGGTCGATTTCCCGATGTTCGAGGTGATCGAGGAGAATGGCGAGCAGCGCTACCACGCCACCCACAACCCGTTCTCTGGCGTCAAGCCGGGGCACGAAGCGCTCTTTCAGAGCGATCCGCTGGCGGCGACAGCGCGCCAGTATGATATCGTCTTCAATGGCTATGAGATCGGTGGCGGATCAATCCGCATTCATAAAGCCGAGTTGCAGCGCGAGGTTTTCGGCTTGTTGGGTCTGGATGCGTCACAGATCGACGAACAATTCGGGCACATGCTTGAGGCCTTCGAACTCGGCGCGCCGCCCCATGGTGGTATCGCGCTCGGCTTCGATCGCCTGGTGATGCTTTTGGCAGGGACGGACAATATCCGTGAGGTGATGGCCTTCCCCAAGAACGCCAATGCGCAAGATCTCCTGATGCACGCGCCCTCGCCGGTGGACAGCGCGCAGTTGGATGAACTGCATCTGTCGGTCAAGTTGCCACCGCCCGACCCGGCAAAATCCTGAGCGGCGCACTCCAGAACGGTGTGAGTGATGCGACTCGGCTCACGCCGTTCTGGTGGACGAATGCCACCATGCCTATGGGGCACGCTGCTCTGGCATCGCCTGGGTTGTGGCGGCCGCGATCTGCCCCAACGCCACTTCGATGGCGCGCTCCAACTGCGGATCGCGTCCCTGGGCATAGTCCTGGGGGCGATATTCCACGGGGATGGTCGGCTCAGCGCCGTAGTTCTCCAACCCCCAACCGACATCGGGGAACCAGGTCGGGTACTCTGGTTGCGTCGTCAGGGTGCCATCGACGAGCTGGATATAGGCATTGTAGCCAATGACCCCACCCCACGTTCGCGTCCCAATCACCGGGCCGAGCCCCAGCAGGCGGAACGCGTGACTGAAGACATCGCCATCCGATCCGGTGCTCTCATTGACGATCGCCACCATCGGCCCACGAGGCGATTCCACGGGATATGGTATCGGGGGCCCCCAACGCGGAAAGTCATAACCCAGCCGCCGCCGCGCCAGTTTCTCCAGCAGCAACCACGAAACGTAGCCACCGCTGTTCCAACGCGCGTCGATGATCAGCGCTTCATGGTCATATTCCGTCAGATACGCACGATGAAACTCGGCAAATCCCGTGGGGCTCATATTCGGAATGTGGATATAGCCGACGCGCCCGGCAGTTGCCGCGCGGACGTGGCTACGGTTGGCATTCACCCAATCGCGATAACGTCCCTCAACCTCGTCATCCAGCGCTTTGACAGTGATATGGCGCATCTCGCCATTAGCGGCCGCGCGAATCAACAACGTCACTTCGCCCATCGACTGATTCACCAACAGGTGTTGCGGACCACGTGTCGCGCTCAATCGTTGGCCATTGATCGCAACGACCTCATCGCCGCGCTGCACTTGCAAGCCTGGTCCCAGCAGCGGCGATGTCGTCTCGGGATCCCAGGGATCGCCGCGGACGAAGCGTTCGATGCGGTAGGCGCCCGTGGCGTCATTGAGTCGCCAATCGACGCCCAGATATCCCTGGCGATAGACAGGGTGGGGACGATACTCACCACCCATCTCATACGCGTGTGATGTGCCCAGCTCGCCCTGCATCTCATGGATCAGATCCGAGAGTTCGCCACGTGTGGCGATGCGTTCCACCAGCGGTTCGTAGCGGGCGCGCACCGCCAGCCAATCGATACCATTCATATCGGCGGTCCAGAACTGCTCGCGCTGCAGTCGCCAGGCCTCACCAAACATCTGGCGCCATTCCAACGCTGGCTGCAGCCCAACCCGGACCCGACTGAGATCTAACCAGCCGGTCTCACGACCAGCACGATTCTCAGGGGCGATCTTCTCACCGAGGCGCAAGACGCGGAGCCGGTCGCCCGCGCGGTAGAGGATCACGCGTGGATCGGTAGCTTGCCCGACACTTCCCACGCCATCTACCAGCGATTCAGCGCGCATCTTCTCATAGTTGTAACTGAGCAAGACGCCGCGCGAACTGGATGACGCATATGCGCTGGCACTGATCAGACCCTCAACCGGTTTCACAAGGAAGAGAGCGCCGTCGATAGTCCCGATTACTTGCTGATAGCGCCCCTCCGGAATGGGAAACGCCACGATGCGCTCGCGTATTCCTGCGAAATCGATGCGGATGCCTTCTTCTTCCGCTTTTGTCTGCTCGTCTTGCGCTGGCGCTGTGGGGGCCTTGGTCGCCTGGGCTGGCTCGGCTGATGACGACACGGGATCGGCGCGCTGTTCCTGGTCGGTCTCTGGTGTAGGGTGAGCAGCGTCGTCAGTGGAAGACGCTTGGTCGATGCTGCCGGCCGTCGTTGGTACGCCATCCGCTGGCGGATCTTGATCGTCGGAAGTCTTTTCATCCGCGACATCTTCCGTTGCCAGATCAGGGATGACCGGACGGAAAGGCGACGGCACGGTATCGCGCAACGTGATCAGATAGGGTCTGACGGCCTTGGGGAAGCTCATCTCTAATTGCAACATATCACGGACAGGATCAAAGCTGCGTTCACTCAAGAAGAGAAGGTAGCGGCCACGCGGATCAAAGGCGGGGCGGTAATCGATCGTTACGGGATCGGTGACTTGATAGGTCTCACCGGTTGCGACTCGCGCGATCTTGATGGCCATCTGGTGCGGTGCGATAGCACTGCCATAGGCGACCCAGTTGCCATCTGGCGCCCAGGCCAGGCCACCCGTCAGCGCTGAGACACCGCCCTGGCCAAACTCCGCCCGATCCAGCACGCGCATGGTCTCAGCGGCCAGATCCACCAGCAGAATCTCGTTGCGATGATTGGCGATCATGACGAGATCTCCCGTGGGGGCCGCCGCCAACTCGACTACATGACCGATATCCAGCGTGGTCAGCAGCCGATCGGGTTCGGCGCCATCGACGCGACAGACCACCAGCCGCGGCTCGGAGCCATCATCCGCCACCGCCACGATGCGCCGCCCGTCGGCCAACCAGTCCAGATGTCGATACCGAATGCCATCTGGCTCCCCGAGCTGCGAGACCGCGCCATCGAAATTCGGCATGCTGAAGATCTTGCCACGCGCGATCATGGCGATGGTGTGGCCATAGGGATGAAGCGCTGCCTCCTCCAGATTGCGGCTGGCAGAGACAAAACGGCGCTGGCGCTGCGCGCGTGTCCCCGCGAGATCCACGTCCAGTCGCCGCGCGTTGCCTTCACGCGGGTCGAGCAGGTAAAGATCGCCGCCCGCGTGAAAGACGGCGCGACGCCCATCGCTCTTCAGATCGCGAGCATAAAACTCGCCCAATGCGCTATGACGGCGGAGATCTTCGCCTTGCGCGTTCACAGAATAGACTGCGCCTATGCCTTCATGGTCCGCGATGAAATACAGACGGTCAGCGATCCAGCAGGGCGTCGTCAGATTCTGGATCTCTGGGACGATGCGGGTGAATGCTCCATCCCCCGCGCGATCAATCCAGAGCTTCCCGGTGGCACCACCGCGATAGCGCTTCCAGAAGGCAGGTTCGCCGGTATGGCGCCCCAGGACCACCATGCCGTCCGGTCCATAGGCAATGGCCGAGGCCAGGCCATATGGCAGGGGCAACGCTTCACCGCCAGTGGGCGCGATCGCCATCAGCGCGCGCCAGCGATCCATCGGTTGCCGCGATGCCGTCGAAAAGATGATCAGCGCGCCATCAGGCGACCAGGCTTCGGCGACCGGGCCACCCTCCTGATAGGTGAGGCGCGTAGCCGCGCCACCCGACGCAGGGATGACAAAAATCTCTGCAGGCCCCTCCTCGTGACCCGTAAACGCGATCCACGCGCCATCGGGCGAGAAGAGCGGCAACCTGGTCGGCGCGAGATGGGCAGTCAGGCGCTCGGCGCGGCCACCGATGCTCTGGACACGCCAGAGATCATCCTCAGCGGTGAAGACCAGTGTATCATCGTGTATGGTTGGATAACGCAGATAGACTTGCGGAGCGTCATTGGAGGGCATGCGGCTGGTGCCATACCTTTCGTCGCGCATATGATCGCGTAGATTAAAAAATGGTAAACTACACGGTATCCTACGCGCAGCAAAGACCCTGTGTCAAGCGCTAATTCGCCCCGCAAGTTTGCTGGTGAGCCAGGAATCGGCCGACCTTCTCGAGCAGCGGGCGGAGCTGGTTCTGGTTGAACTGTGGTGTGTATCGACTGAATGGGGTCGTGCGGATATCGACGAGGCAGGTAATTCCCGCACGCTGCAAGATTGCCAGCAAGGCTTCGAACGGGACGTTGCTGTGTCCAACTGTGTAGACAATACTCTCTGTCATCTTTCACCCATCCTGCTGAGATCGCGCTCTCCACGCGAACCAGATCAGACGTGCCAATAGCGATTAATAGCCTCCATGCTGTAGAAAAGAAACGTTGAAAACATCATACACCAGGTTTGGATGCCTGTTCAAGTCTGAAAGGATCCCATTGCGATCGATCGATGCTGGGTCGGCGTCGCCACGTGGTGACGCAGCGCCTGTTGGTGCGGCTGACCAGTGTGGGGTGTGTTGGTATGGGAATTTTTGGATTGGGCGATTGGCCAGCCCGGCGGCCGGAGAAACCTACGGTCGCCGGGCTGCGCGCTGTTATGGCGTCAGCTTCAGGATATTGACCGCGGCAGCTTTGACGGCCGCGGACGAGAAAGTCATCGGCTGATACTGTCCCTGATCCCAGAGGGGGAGCAGATCGAAATTGTGTGGGGCGAAGGGCAGGCCAGATTCGCCGGTGGTGGTGATGTACTTTGAATTGTCCAGATTGCTCATATCGATGATCTCGCGCATCGACGGCACGGTATCCTGGCTGTAATCGCCATCTGCGAAGTTCCCAGCGCCGCCGACATTGACCGTCGACGAGTCCCCTGGCCGCTGGACCGTCTGGTCAGGGAAGATCAGATTGAGGGGGGGAACGCTCGCTAACTGACTGGCGAAAGTGGCATGGTGCAGACTGCCCCAGAGCCAGCGCGTCGGATCGCTCGTGCCGTAGGTCTTCGTGAGATCGCTGGCCGCCTCATCTTCTGCATGCCGTACGGCGGTGGCGCAGTCCGCTGCGGTCGGACATAATGGCGCTTGGGGTGCATCCAACAGATTGCGAACGATCAGGAACTTGTCGATCGCGTAGACGTTCTGGTCCCATTGGTTATAGGACGTCTTATTCAGCACCGGGTGGAGTAAGTCTTGCAACAGATGGGTGGTTGTCACCTCATAAAAGGTCGCCGCCGCGCTGTTGCGGGGCATGGAGCCATCCCAACCCGCTAGCAAGGTTTGCGCCGCCCGCGCGCCAGCGCTGGTCTGGCCATCGGCCGCACTCAGGTAGAGCGGAGCGATCTGTTGTGCCGGGATCGAGGTGACATCCAATTGCACTTGCGCGACATCCGCCGGGCTGAATTGGGGTTTCGCCAGCAAGAGTTGCTCGATGCGTTTGGCGCGATAGCCAATATCCCAATCGTTGGTGATGAAGTAGGGATAATTCGGCGAGGTAATGCGGTTGTTGGCAGTCAGGATGATACCGGTTGGTGGATTAAAGAGGTGCGGCATGGCATCGAAAGGCACACGCCCGGTCCAGTCAAATGCCCCATTCGCGCTCTCCACTGGAACAAGCCCGTTGAGTAGCGGGCGGATCGGCAACCAGCCAGAAAGGCGATAGCCGATATTGCCCTGGGTGTCGGCATAGACAAAATTCTGACTGATCGAGATATTGCGCAAAGCATCCTCGAATTCCGACCAGTTGCGGGCGGCGCCGAGCATGAAGAAGCCAGCGAACGTATACCCTGGCTGGAGGGCTGTCCATTGTAGTGCCATTGGTGCGGCGGATTTGAAATCCTTCCCCAGCACATCATTCAGGATCGGGCCGTGATTCGTGACGCGGACAGTGATATGCTGATCGGCCCCGCCTTTGACATGGATCACTTCATCGCGTGTCTGCAGGGGAACCATGGTGCCGCCGTGCAAATATTCCGTCTTATCAGCGGAAAGGTGCTCAATGTACATATCCGTATCATCGACCATGCCATCAGTCACCCCCCAGGCGATGTGGTCATTATGGCCGATGATGATCCCCGGAACGCCGGGAAAAGAGAAGCCGATGGCATTATAATGGTCCGCGGGGTTGTCATCATGCAACCCAATCTCGTACCAGATCGCAGGATACTGGATACCGAGATGGGGATCATTCGCCAGGATCGGCAAGCCGGTGGTGGTGTGCGACCCAGCAATCACCCAGTCATTACTCCCCAGGACGCCACCGGTCCGGCCGAGTAGCGCTTGCAATTGGGCAACCCCAGGACCTAATGTGGCGTGGCTGAGCGTCGCCAGATCTGCCGCTTCGTTAGCGGGCAGATTGCGCAAGAGCGCCGCAGTGCTGGCAGATGGTGTTGGCGCAGGCGCCTCGCTCCCAAGTGGCAGCTCGGTGGTGCCCGTTGCGTCGATCAAGGTCGGGTTGTCGGCGGGATAGCTGGGGAAAAGCTGCGCAGTGAGGGTGGGCCCGACCTGCGCCAGCACCATTGCGCGCGCGAGCTTGATGCTCCAGGATCCATCCAGGTCGAGCGCGACCACCTTGCCATAGGCAATCGAATCCGTGTCATGCCATGGTTCCGGCGTGAATCCCAGGACGCGGAACTCCAGGGGCAGGCTGTTCATATGTGTCGATATGTAGGCATTGACCCCCTGGGTATAGGCATCTAGTTCAGCGTGCAGGTCAGATGGCAACGCGTCAACATCGGCCTGGGCGGTGCGAGTGAGGCCCAGCGTGCGCAAGAATTCGTCTGTGGGGACGACACTCGCGCCAAAAATCTCAGACAAGCGTCCAGCCGCGACACGGCGATTGAACTCCATCTGAAATAGGCGATCCTGGGCGGTCACATAGCCTTGCGCAAAGAAGAGATCGTGCTGATCGCTGGCATCGATATGGGGGACGCCATAGGCATCGCGTGTGACGGTGATGGGGGCATGGACGCCCGCGATCTGGATGGTGCCGCTCGTCTGCGGGATGGCAGTGCGGATAAGCAACGTGGCGCCCAGGGCGATATCAGCCACGAGGATGACCAGGGTCGCCAGGCTGAGCGTCAGGCGGCGGCGCCAGCGACGGGGACGCGGCGGCGGGGAAAGCTCAGAATCAGGAGATGAGGACGAACCTATCGTCTGCTCGCCAGTGGTCATCAGTGTCCACCTTTCGCGATGAAGTTGCTGTGGAGATTGGGCCAGCGGCCCACGGGTAGCCAATTGGGGATGATAGCTGTACTATAGCAGGTGAGCACGCGCGCGACAACCCGCCCGCGCCTGGCTTTCGTGAGATAGGGCCACCGCTTTCATCGCCACAGGTTAGTGCTAAAATCTGTGGAGGCTCACTCAAGCCAAATCATAGCAACAGGTAAGAAGGTAGCGGTGATGACTAACGTGCGTATCGGTTCGATTGTACTGCGGGTAGCCGATCTGCAACGACAAACGGCATTCTGGTCGGCGGCACTCGATTATGTACCCCGCGAAGGGCAGAGCGATGATTTCGTGCTGCTCCGTCCCCGCAACGGGGTTGGCCCCAATCTGTCTCTCGATCTCCATCATTCAGAACTGTCTGTGCCACCGCGCCTCCATCTGGACCTCTACACCGATGATCAGATGCATGAAGTCAGCCGCTTGATAGCATTAGGCGCCTCACGGGTCGAATGGAGCAAACGGCCCGTGGATGCGGACTATGTCATCCTCGCGGATCCCGAAGGCAATCGCTTCTGTGTCATTGATACGACCCGCTAGCTGGGTGACGTGCCAGTGGGTGGATGTACGGCTCAGGTGGGTATGCCGGGGTGAGAGGGGCGACCTGATGCGCAAAAAACAGCAGCCATCCTGGCGAACGACGCCGGGTCGGCTGCTGGTGGTTTTCAGGATCTTACTTGCTCGCGCCAATTTTTGCGCCATTGAGTGGTCCGCCGAAGAGAGGAGCCAGGACACAGATATTGAAGATGCCGACGGCCATGAAGAAGAGGCCAACGACGCCCAGCACAGCACCGAGCACCGGCGCGCCCGCTACAAATTGCATGATGCTCACGACAACCAATGCCAACCCGATGATGGCACGCGCTGCGCGCCCAAAGCCACTTGCCATGAATTTTGCGAATCCCATTGTTGTACCCTCCAGCTGGTCAAACATGATACCGGTCTAGTCAGGCCGATGAATCTTGAACGCTCAATGCGTTCTGTGTATGGAATGCATTGAGCGCGCGAAAGGTTACATCGATCAGCCCTGAATATCGTGCATTGCGAAAAACCGCTATTCCTGCGCGGGATGCTGCGATTCAGGAGCGAATGTCCATGCCCCATGCCCAGTTCCATGTGCTATAGTTCAGCATGAATCGATGCCTGGGTGGCGAACTCACTATGATCTGGAGGGGATCCTGTTGGACGTGGAGACCGAAGCGAGATTGGTCGCGCGATTGCAACAACGCGACCCTGAGGCTTTCGCCATCTTCTTCGATGCCCAGGTCGACCGGGTCTATCGCCTGGGCTATTCAGTGATGGGAAATCGCGAAGATGCCGACGAGGTGGTGCAGGCGACCTTCATCGCGGCTTATGACGCCATCGAACGCTTCGAGCCCCACGCGCGCCTTGCCACCTGGCTCTATCGCATCGCTTATCATCACTGTCTGATGCTGCTACGTCAACGCCATCCCACTGAGGCATTGCCCGATGAGGATGGCGCGCTACCGCAACCGGCCGCGCTGGTGGACTGGAGCGCCTGGCCAGAGAGTGTCGCGCTGGATGCTGAGGCGCACGCGGTGTTGCAGTCTGCCATTGCGACGCTCCCACCGCTGCTGCGCGCCGCCTTCGTCCTGCGCGATGTCGAGCAGATTCCAACAGCAGAGTGCGCCCACGTCCAGGGGATCAGCGAGAGCGCCTGCAAGGTGCGGCTGCACCGCGCGCGGCTGCTGCTGCGTGAACGGCTCGGCGAATATTTTGGCGACCGGATCGCGACACCGCATGCGGCTGGCGCGCCCCAGGAGGATCACCCATGACGTGCGATGAGCTACTGGTTTACCTCTCAGACTATATCGACCGCGATCTCAATGATGAATTTGTGCAGGTCGCGCGCGACCACCTGGCGACCTGCCAGCATTGCCAGGTGGTCCTCAATACGACCCAACGGGTCGTTGCCCTGGGTCACAACGAGCAACGCAAGCTGGACGCTGGCCATCGCGCCCTGCTCTTTGATAGGCTGCATTCCACGCTCGTCGCGCGCGAGACACCGAAGGCGTGAATCGCGATCGACAGAGGGATATGGTCGGGGCCACTATTGCTAGCAATGGTCGTGCATCGAGTGATTCTAGATTGCCGAGAACCAAGCGTGATCTATCGATCCACTGCACCTCAGCGATCAGGTGCTAGCGTACAACACAGCAACGCGGAAGACGCCAACTAAGGCAAACCGTGCACCACGGCGACCAGGGCGGTAGCGGCGCTGCACGCGCCAGCGTTCCTCCGCCGAGCACCCGTTCCTCACGGAGGATTGCGGCTTCGTCCCGGCGCAGACGCTGCGGGTAGGCGAGCAGGTGGTGCGGGGCGCGATGGCAGCGCGGGCGTGTTCGCGACGGTGTGGATGGAGCCCGGTGCGGCGGTGGGGTATAATCTATGCACACACCTATTTGGTTCGATGACAACGGATAGGCAAAGGAAGAGTAGGTCATCATCGGACACTGAACGCTTTGCCGAATCCCATACCTCGCTCAATTTGACCAAATAGAACGAAAGTTGGCCAATGCTGGATGTACAACTCACTCGCGACTTCGCTCTCTTTATCGCTAACCAGCCTACTGCTGAACAGATCTTGGCATTTACAGCATCTGATGCCGCGATCGAACGTGCCTATGTCTTCATTGATGCGGAGCGTGAACGCGCGCTCTCCGAAGAAGAACGACATGAAATTGATACCTATTTGCTTATCCAGCATATTATGATTTTAGCCAAGGCGAAAGCGCGTCGTAAACTGCAACGACGAACCTCATAATATGGCGGCGAGGAAATCCATTCCAGAACGTCTGAGAATCCAGGTACGGGAACGTGCTCTGGGACGATGCGAGTATTGATTGCTACCGGATGATATGGTATTGCTCCCGCATGAAGCGGATCATATCATCGCGGAACAACATGGTGGACTTACCCAGTTCGAGAACCTTGCCTGGTCGTGCTTTGCGTGCAACCATTATAAAGGGCCTAATATATCTTCGATAGATCCGGAGACTGGAAAGGTCGTAGCGTTATTTCTTCCGCGAAACCAACGATGGAATCGCCATTTCAAGCTGCTGGGGGCAAACATTCAGCCACTCACTGGACCAGGAAGAGTGACGGTCAGCTGACTATTATTGAATACACCAACATCCCTATGGTGCGCGGCTATCTCTCTTTGGTAGCCGTGATCGATTGGTACAGTTGCTACATGTGAGCATGGGAACTTTCGAACACGGACGAGACCGGTTTCTGTCTAGCAACCTTGGAACGAGCGTTGAGAGGACGACGACCGCGCATCTTCAACACCGACCAAGGAAGTCAATTCACTAGTGAGCAGTATCTCCAGCAGCTCATACAAGCAGGCATCACTTTCATCTGGGATGGGAGAGGGCGAGCATTGGATAACCTAATTGTCGAGCACCTGTGGCGATCCGTCAAATTTGAGCAGGTCTATTTGCGCGAATATGCGGATGGCCATGAGGCACACCGTCACCTGGCAGCGTATTTTTGTTTTTACAACGAAGAACGCTTGTATCAATCCCTGGGATATCAAACCCCGACAGCGGTGTATTTTCAACCTGTGGGTGGATTCCCGCGCAATTCAGCCCGCTCTTTTTAACTTTTTATCGTCGTTTTGAGGTCCATATTACGGGGGGCACCATAGGGCTGATACTCAGCGAACCAGTGTAAATGAAAACAATGTTAAATCTGAATTTTTTTATAACGGTATCTGGTGAAAACTATTGACAAGTTGGACTGTACATATTATTATTGCTATGTAAGTGAGAGTTCTACTGTTCAAGAGAGGCAGGTGAGCAATCTCTCGCCACTTATAACTTGGTGATTTTCGTTTGCAGAACTTAGTACAATTCATACAATCAGAAGAGGAGAATGTACACATGTCTCGCACACCGCACACCGCACGTTGATTCAAATTTTTACTGTTGTACTATCACTATTTGCCCTATTCTGGGGTGCTTCGGGATCTATAGTACCGGCTTATGCCAGTACAGTAAATAGCCCACCTGGGGGTAATCCATCACATGGAATCGAAAACAAGGCAACATACGGTCCATCAGCGGGTAGTTCTCCGAATATCAACTATGGTGGTGGAGGGGTAAGTACGTGGCCCTGTACAATCATGGTATTCGCTAGCAAATCTGGCACAACACTTCAAGCTGATTCCCTTAACTATTGCAGTGGACCTTGGCAAAGTTCAATTGTTCAATTACAGGCTTGGCATTGTGTTGTGAGTTTTATGAACGATTGTTTTAACTGGTCATATCAAGGTCCAATGAATAACGGATCTTGCTCTTGGGGGGCCGGGCTGTATGATGAATGGTGTCCAGGTATGGGAGTCGCTACATATCCAGCGGGATCAGGCCAATTGTGGGATGTCATTGCCACAGTTTTTACAATCGCCCCAAACGGTCAAAGTGCTTCCACGCAGGTTGATCAGAGAATTCAGTTTTAAATGAAGCTTGTGGCGTGAACGCATTGCTCTGCAGGTCAAGCTACAAATTGTTGCTTGCCTGCGGTAGCGATATAAAGAAAGGGTACTAAAGGTATGGAAATACCATTGTATGGCATCGAGGCTTACATAGAGCTTATTACGAGATGGAGTGAAAAAGCTTTCGAATTGGAAGAACGCAAGTCATTGTTCTTTTTTTGGCTTACTCTTCTATCACTTCTGTACGAAGATGGCCATTTTAATAAAAATCCTGGGGGTGAACTTACCCGATCCGCATTTGATGGATATCCACCCATTGAGTTATTCAGAAGTAGATTGCAAGATCTGCAACATATCGGTGTGAATGAAGGTTTCCTTGTAATTGCTATGCGAGATACATCTGAGCAATTGATTGGGATTGAAATGCCGAATAAACTGAAAGATTGGGTGCGAATCGCGGATGAAATTTTGCCAAAATGGATGCGATTCTCTCGCCAGGAAGGAACGTGGCATCGTTCTCATACTTCTTATCGACCCGAGTGACACTTGTGAAAGTGATATATTTGCGGGAATCTTTCCCGCGCGACAAGTCATGAATATGGATGTCATTCACGCTTCACGAGAGGAGTGAATCTCTAATGCATGCATTCATGCGAAGGCTGATACGGGCATTCGGTGTGTGTGGATGTGGCTCTAGCGGCACGTGGGAGTCCACAACCATCTCCTATAACTGCTCAACGTCCCATATATCTCCTACCGGTGAAAAATCAAAGATGGTGCTGGCTGTGGTCAAGAGTCTGGCGTATACACTAATTTGCCGCGCTGGTGGACTGGAGCGCCTGGCCAGAGAGTGTCGCGCTGGATGCTGAGGCGCACGTGGTGTTGCAGTCTGCCCTACGATGCCCCCATCACTGCTGCGCGAAGCCTTCGTTCTGCGCGATGTCGAGTAGATTCCGACGGCAGAGTGCGCCCATGTCCAGGGGATCCATGAGAGTGCCTGCACTTCGCGGACACCACATCACCCGCCGACACGCTCGATCACCTCATCGTGCAGAGCGACGGAAGGATTCGCGGTGACCGTGAGCATAGGCGCTAAAACATCCCTGGGGCGGTGGTCGGCGCGAGCATCAATGCGGTAGCACATGCTGAAACATCGCCAGGGCGAAGGCCAGACCTCCGGCGATGGTGAAGAGGTGGAAGACCTCATGGTAGCCAAAGATGTGTGGCCAGGGGTCTGGGCGCTTCAGGGCATAGATCACGGCACCCAGCGTATAGAGCGCGCCGCCGATCAGTAGCAGCACAACCAGCGACCAGCCGGAGGCCGCCACGAAAGCGGGCAACGCCGCCACTGCCACCCAGCCCATCGCGATGTACAGCACTGGCGAGAGCCAGCGTGGTAGCCGCGCCGTGAAGATCGCTACCACCACGCCGCCGATCGCCAAGCCCCAGATGACGCTGAGGAGGACAACTCGCAATGGCCCATGCAGGAGATTCCAGCACAGCGGCGTATAAGTTCCCGCGATCACCAGAAAGATGTTGATATGGTCGAAGACGCGCCAGCGTTTCCGGACCGCTTCCGGCCAGGTGCCGATGTGGTACATAGCGCTGACCGTGTAGAGCGTGATCAGCGTCAAGCCGAAGATCAGCAGTGAGATGCTCTTTGCCCAGTGGGGAATGCTCAAGCTGACCAGGGCGATGGTGATCATCAGCGCGCCAACGGCGGCCGCTGCATGAGACCATCCGCGCATCAGCGGCTTCAGTCGTTGCGTCACCCGCGTTACTCCCGCGATTTCTTTGCTCTCTCAAGAGACGAGCGTGACGTACCATCGGTCTCAATGCGCGCCTTGTTGGCGGATGGACTTCGCGATCAGATCTTTCCAAAATTGCTCAAGCAGTTCGCAAGCCATCAACGCTTCGACCACCCCCGGTTCATATGCTTGCCCGTGGACGATAGCGTTGATCCGCGCTATCGTCAACTCTGGGCAGGGTCGTTCTGTGAGCGTCATTTCCATCCCTGGCGTGATCAATCCTTCATGCAGGACCCCACAATACCAACCGGTCCGCCCGGTCGACGCCACTTGCGCGCGCAGATCAGCGATGCGCCAGCGCCGTGCGATATTTTGGCAAGGATAGCGCGGACCCGCAACCTGAATGCGCGCCTCACCCAGCGCGAAACTATCGCCGATACAGACATTCGACTCGTTGAAGACGGTCACGGTGAAATTTTCGCCCAGCCCACCTGGCCCGAACTCCGTAAGCCCCGTCTCGGCCTGCCAGCGAGGATAGTGTTCCAGGGCATAGATCAACACTGCCTGGTTCGGGTGGCCATGATGTTTGGTGTCTGCTTGCTGATTACCTGCCAGATGCGTTGTAAAGAGCCAGCGCGGTTCTGCGCTGGGTGTACGGAAGAAGGAGGTGCGCCACGTGTGCTTGCGTGTGGAATCCGCTGTTGCATCGCTCGTGCGCGTGTTCAACACTGGCAATGGGTGGCGTTGTGGTGACCCTACTTGCACGCTAAATAACACGCCACTCGCCCCGATCTGTTCACGTCCCACCGTCATGCTATGCTCCTTATCGTTGCTATGCTCTGTGCGATCTCATGGGCTGTTCTTGCAAGTTTACCCGTACATCCTGGCCGCTAGGCAGAAGCGCCCCCATAGTGCCGCAAACCGAAGAACCAGAACCAGCGCGCGAAGCCCAGCAACAACAGCGCCAGGGCTGCCGCGCCGACCATCGTCTGCCACGTGAGCCGATTGGTGATCGCCTCCGCCGGAACAGTCACAGCAAAGGCAATCGGTACCAGGAAGGTGAGCCCGAGGCGTAGCCAATCTGGATAGACCGTCACCGGCCAACGTCCGGCTTGATAGACACCCTGGAAAAGCTCCACAATGTTGTCCATTCGAATCACCCAGAAGGCGCCCGTCGTCAGGATCAGCCAGAAGCAATAGATCATCAGGCCGCCGAGCAGCAGCGCGACCACGAACGCCAACGCATCCACAATACCGACATGACCACCTAACTGGACGATCGCCACGATGACGATCCCCGCGCCCAGCAGGATGTTCAAAACCTGCCAGATGCGCACCTCGCGGACACTGACCAACAACTGCGAGTCGGTCGGCTTGGTCAGTGCATAGTCCAGCGTCCCCTGCTGCACGTCCTCCATCAACCGCTGCATGTTGGGATTGATCGTTGTGGCAATCAAGCCACCCATCATCGTATACACCCCCATGACGGCCAGCAACTCTGGCGACGTCCAGCCGCGCAACGTCGCCGTATGGCTAAAAACCAACGCCAGACCGATGAGTCCCGTCCCCAACGAAATTAGTGATTGGAAGAATTGAATGAAGAAGTTGACCCGGTACTGTAGCTCGTTCATTGCGCCGACGCGAAAAAAAAGCCAGAGCAATCGCATGGGACTATGCCGCCTTCCCGATAGACTCTTCCCGTGTTTTTGTATATCGTGGTGGGCGGTTAGTTCCCCACCGAGGTGAACTGACGGATACCCGCGCGCCAGACGACAGCGAGAATCAGGCTATAGATGACGACCCACAGTGCTTGCAACCCCAATCCGCTCACCAATTGGCTGATGGAGAGCGAGCCAATCAGTGATTCAATCGGAAAGTTGAACGTCCACTGGAAGGGCAGGAAGTTCGAGACCTGTTGCACCCAGGCGGGCATCAGTGACATCGGCACCAACCGCCCGGAAAAGATCAGCTCCAACGCCATATACAACTCGAAGATCGCGGCAGTGCGCGTCGTCCAAAATGTAATCATCCCGAGGAGCCAGAGGGCCAGTGAGCGGATCAAATAGCCGCCCCAGATCGCGATCAAGAAGGTCACGACACCAGGCGCTGTCGGGTTGAAGGTGGGATGGAAGACGAGGGTCAGCGCAATCGCGATGGGGATCCACATGACGATCCAGGCGATCTTAGCGCCGCCGAACCAGGCAAGATCGTAATGGATTGGATGCAATGGGCGCAGCAACATCGCTGAGAGTTCGCCGTGTTGAATGCGCTGTTCCCAGCCATAGGGCGTGAAGACAATATTCATGCTGCGCACCAGCGTCCAGACAATATAATACGCAGCAAAACCTCCGGCAGTGAAGCCGCCGACCGAACCACCCTGAGCGTTGGCAATCGTCGACCAGACGACGAGATAGATCACTGGCTCTGCCACCATTCCCAGCGTATAGAAATAATGCGAGACACGGTACTGGAATTGGTTGATGATGGCCGTCTTGATCGTCGCCAGATAAAACTGGACCAGGTAACTGATCGCGGTCATGTCGCGGCCACCTCCGCGGTCGCTCCCTGCGCGAAGACCTGCTCGATGACGTCTTCAATCGGCGGATCTTCAATGGTCAGGTCCAACACCGGGTAGTCCGCCAGGATGCGCGAGGTGACGCGCGAAGCCTCATTCCGTGGTACCTGGAGCTTGGTGAGTGCTCCATCACGAGCCACGATCGTGCCATAGCCCGCGAGATCCACGGTGACATCATCCAGTGTGATGCCGATGGTCTTATAAGCAGCGAAGCGGTCGCTGAGCGCGCTGAGCTGGCCATCGAAGAGAATTGTCCCATGGTGAATGACGATCACGCGCTGGCAGAGTGCGGCGACATCAGCCATATAGTGGCTGGTGAGCAGGACAGTCGCACCATAGCGCTGGTTGTAATCAGCGACGAAAGACCGAATGCGCTTCTGCATCGTCACGTCCAGGCCAATTGTCGGCTCATCCAGGTAGAGGACGCGCGGGCGGTGCAGGAGCGCGCCGATGATCTCCATCTTCATACGCTCACCCAGCGAAAGGTTGCGGACCGGCTTGTGGACCAGGTCGCCAACTTCTAGCAGTTCGATGAACGCATCGCGGGTCGCGATATATTGATCCATGGGAATGCGATAGATCGCCCGGTTGAGATTAAACGAGTCCAGTGCCGGAAGGTCCCATTGAAGCTGGTTGCGGTTCCCCATGATCAACGCGATCTGGCGTAAGAATTCTGGTTGGCGACGTGACGGAGTATGCCCCAGCACGCTGGCGACCCCATCAGTGGGATAGAGCAATCCGGACAGCATCTTCAGCGTCGTCGTCTTGCCTGCGCCATTTGGCCCCAGGAAACCGACGACTTCGCCGGGCGTGACCGCGAAGCTGATGCCACCGACCGCGGCAATATCACGCGTCTTGCGCTGAACCAGGCTGCGCAATGCCGCGCGCAGCCCGTCCTCGCGGACAGGGACGCGATAGATCTTGCGTAATGCTTCCACTTGGATGATAGGCTCAGGGGCCATGACATGGTTCCCCTTTCTTTGGACAACCCGCGAGAGGACTCTTCCAGGCGCGGTCTTCAGCATACGCCTCGCACCAGCACGACGTCAAGCAATCCTTGAAGGCCTGGGAGAGTCCACGTTCATTCTCGGACCGCCTACCAGAGAGCACACCCTGGTACATTCTCCTGATGCCATGATTCCGGTATGCTATAATATATTGCATAGGGGTTGATGCACGTGAATGATTCTTCAGGAGGCAGTGCGCTGGATAGTGCCGAGAGTGCACGGCGGATGGTTGACGCCGCGGTAGACAAAAAGGCTCAAGATGTTGTTTTGCTTGATATTCATGATGTCTCATCCATTGCGGATTACTTTGTGATCTGCACTGGGGGAAATCCACGACAAATCTCCGCCATCGCCGAAGCGATCGACGAACAACTGGGAGATGTCGGAGTTGATCTTATTCGACGTGAAGGCAAACCAGACTCGGGCTGGATGCTACTGGATTTCGGGGATGTCGTCTGCCATATCTTCGGCCCCGTCGAACGCGAATTCTATCGGCTCGAGCGCATCTGGAGTGCCGCGCCACGTCTCCTCTATGTTGAGTAACCCCGATCCCATCATCTTGCCTGGGTTGCGGAGCGTTCCCACACAAAACGCCCAGTCTCCCACTGGGAGACGATGTATCAGTTTCAGAAAGCGAGGCAGCATCTTTTTCCCAACCGCTGGAGTTGGTGGATGCTGAAGGTGTGATGACAACGACGTTCCGCAATCGCTTCTTTCTTGCGGGCATTCTGTTTGGGAGCCTTTTTGGACTGCTCACCGGCTCGCTTGTGGCATTCCAGGTCGGTTCCAACCGCCAGGCCATGCAACAAATCATTGTGCGGCGGTGGCGCCGTCGCCAACCGATCCCTTATAACAATATTCGCGTCTGATCGCTTCCCCCATTGCCTATCCCTGGTTGCGGGCCAAACAGCTATCGGTTGTTCAGCCCGCAACCACTGTATGCTACCTATCACGACGACACGCGGGCCGCCCGTCGTGCGTCCCACCAGAATGCGACTAAAGCACAGCTCGCGGCAAGTACCGCGAGGCCGGCCAGTTCCAGGCCGAGTGGCGACGAGCGCGTCGGAGTTGTGGATAATGGAAGACGTTGTGTTTTGGTAGCGAGAATGTTCATTGCAAAGGGTGATAATTGCCCATCTACCTCAATCTGATAATTGCCCGGCGCCACCATCTGCAATCCGAGCGTCGCGCTAAAGGTGCCGCTGGCATCAGCTTTCGTCACGATACTGAGGGCAGCGGCAGGCGTTGCAGTGGTCGGCGTTGGTGAGACTGTGGTCTGAGAAGGCGCGGCAGACCGCGCCATCAGTGCGATAACCACTCTGGCCTCCGGTGCATCCGCGGAGCCTGAGACCATCAGTTGATCACTCACCTGGACCTGACAGATGGCCGCCGCATCGCAGGATATTCCGCCGACGCTCCGCACGGCCAGGACGCGCGCACCTGGCTGAGGGGTCGGTGTCGCCGACAGAGCGCGTAGCTGTGGCATCGATCCTGTACCGGACGTGGCGAACGTCACTGGCAACGCACCTAGACAGATCGTCAACATGGTCAGGATTCCGAGCGCGCGCGTGCCGTGCAGCAACATCGGTGGATTCCTCCAGAATCTCATGCAGTTACCTCCGCGGTGCGATCCGCGCCTGAAGGCGTGAATTGAGCGAGATCAGCCATGGGCATTAGCCACCATGATAAATAAGACTGCCAGTACGACGAGGATGACGATAATGATGGTCGAGATTGTGCCCATATCCAACCTCATCCACGGCCTGGATGGCCGGGTGATTGGTAGTGGGGACGATCGTCGTGGCGAGGAAGACGAGCGACGTATGGGTGGAGGTGGTGGAATGGGTGCACGCTCACTCATTTGACTCGCATAGGGTGAGCCGGGTGCGATGGGTGACGGTTGTTTACCCATCAGAATGATGTCGCCTCCGGGTCGGGGCGGAGTCAAGGAGAGTGGTCGCCGTGGCGCGGCTGCCGGAGATGGTGTGGCCTGGGGACTCACTGGCAAGACTCCGGCATCCGCCAGATCCGCATCGGCAGCAATCGTGACGAGTGATCTGGGCATGCGCGCCTCGCGCAGACTGGCCCGCAACTCAACAATATAGGGCCGGAGCAGGGGATAGCGCTCCAATGCGGCGATACGCCCGTCGGCGCGGGTAGGATCCTGGTAGTCCGCGGAGAGTAACAACAAGAAGGATGTCTCGTCAGCTTCCCAATCGTCATACAAGCCTGGGTTCAGTGCGATCGCTTGTAGCGAGATAAAGATGGTGAGGGCGGAGAAGCGATCCATCGTTTGATCATAGGGGCGTTGACGCGGCGGAAGAAACGCGGGATGCTGAAAGTGCTCATGGCCGCCTTCGGTCTGGGTCCGACCCTGCAATGTCGGAATCCAGATGTTATCATAATCAACCAGTCGTAATTGTATCCCTTTCGCCGTCTCCTCAACCAGCACATTAGTCAGGTCGAGATCGCCGTGGGCCATGGGGATTGCTTCCATTCTGGCTATCAATTCTTGCCAGGCCCGCGTCAGTTCCTCCATGCGACGCTGGTCGTTATGATTGACCTCCACATAATGCCCAAGCGCGATGGAATTCAGGACGTAGGGCATCGTAACGATGGGCAGCATGCGCGCTCCGACCCGGATGCCATTGGCCTGGACTCGCACCGGAACCAGCGCCGGGAGCCTGGACGCTGCCTCGTGACAGAATCGCTCGATGTGTTGATAGCGCTCGATGATGTCATCAGGGGGATAGCGTTTGGGTGGCGTGGCGCGGAAACACCGAATCAACCAGTTATCAATACGATAGACACAGACATACAGGTTCGCACCGCCCATACTCCGCGGACCATAGTTATCTCGCAGCAGCACCCCCTGGCGTAGCACCGGATCCTGAATGGTATGGACCCAATCGGCCATGGCCAGATCATATTCGGCTTTTGTGGGCCACACCACTTGCTGTTGTTGCATCTTGCCGCCTTCTGTTATGGTAGCTGTGGCCGATAGAGCGCTAAAGGCACCAGGACCGCCGTGATATCATCGTCTTCCAACGTCCCCAACTGGCGCTGTTGCGCGATCAGTTCGGCGAAACGAGTTGGCGCGGAACTGGTCGCCAGGAGCAAACGAAGGTGATCGATCGGATCGCGGAGGAGCCATTGCCCCAAGGCATCGGAGGTCAGGATGACGAGATCGCCATAATCGACGTCATAGACTACTGATGTCATGCGCGACCACCCTGCCGCGATCAACTCACGGCGCGTCCCTAAAGTCGCGGGATTCGCATTGAACTGCGCGGGGTCTTGCAGTGGAAACGCGGAGATAATGCGCTTTTTCCCTTGCTGGGGATCTGGCCGGACGAGGAAGCATTGCGCATCGCCTACACTCGTGAGCATGAGTTGTGGCGATGATGGCCCCGGCACGACCGCGCAGCCGATCAATGTAGCCTGCGCTCCTTTGTGGTCGATCTGTTCCGTGTAGTCGACGGGAGGTTTCCCGGCGATCCGTCGTTGGCGGGCGATGGTAGGCACCCAGCGATCGCGCATCCATTGCGACCAGGTGATGGCGCATTGCGTCAGCCAGGCTTCGCACGATTGCTGATCCCGGGCGGCATCGGGCTGGTCGACGAAGGATCGCGCGATAATCCGCGCATATGGCCGTGGAACGAATGAGGTCGCCACCCCGTCAGTCACCGCGAAGCGCCCTGCCGCGCCATGAATCGCGTAATTATCTTCGTACTCCAGCGCCAGCTGCATCTCTTCTTTGGGGAGCGTCAATACTATAATTCCCGTCGGCGGAGTTTCGAGGGCGAAGAGCGGATCCTGGTCGAAAGGCACCGGGGGATGAATGGGTTCCGTCATCGCTTCATGGTCCTCGATCGCCGGGAGGGCTTCACTGGGGGCGTTAGCGTAAAGCGGCCTGGGTGGAGTGAAGCCAGGGCGCGTGGAGGCTGGATAGTCCAGCGGGCGCGGCGCGCCGGTCGGGGGTAGCTGGTCGTTTTCTGTATAGGCGAATGTGACGTCAGCTCGCGCGGATGTAGAAACCAGGCGCACTCCTCGCCAGTGCCGAAGTAGCGCGCCGCTGGCAAGTAACGCGGCGAGCAAGAGCAACCCTGCCGTGTAGCCACGATCGGAATTTGGCAACTGGCTGAATTGGCTGATACTCAGCGCGATCCCCAGGAAGGACAACACAGACGCACCATATCCGATCCACAGCAGTGGCGATTGGCCACGCCGAGCGACCAATCGGTCATCTGCACGCATCAGTGGTGGTGTCATGGACGATACCTCTTCCTGGTTATCGGACATATCCTTCACCGGCGCCGGTGCCCAAGGTTCCCCAATTTAGGAACTGGACAAGCAATTCAATATTGCCGTTATAGATAAAGCCCTTTGCGCCAGTTTGAATCGATCTTCCTGCCAGATCCGAGGCCTTGGCGAGTAATGGGTCGGGAATCGTGCTGCTCATAGCGAGCATGCGCGGGGCAAACTCATTGACCTGCGCCACCTCACTCTCATATGTGGGAAAGACGATAGGTTGATGCATGGTGGCGGTGAAGTGGCAATTGAAGATCAGCGTGGCACCCTGCTGTGTCCCCTCGCTGCGAATTTCATAGGCAAGCGGTTCGGGATCGAAATCGCCGGTGTGTTCGCCATCCGTGATATGGACGAGAATTGGTGGAAAACATTGATTGCGTGGTGCTTGCCCGGCATCAGGAGTCTGGTTCAGCCAGAGCCGAACAGTATCGCGCGCCATGGTGAAGGCCTTGCCCATATGGGTCGCATTGAGCGTCTGGGGTTTGATCCAGATAGGTCGATTACTGTCTTGCACCTGCCGCATGGTGCCGGTCGCCGTGTCCAGGATTTCGCGGACCACGGTGGTGACACCGAGGGGATGATTCGCGAGATAGGGGAGATCGATCGGCGATCCATCGCGAGTCAACAAGGGATAGGCCTCATCGCTATAACCAATAACCGAGAGGTAGACATACTTGCGCCGCTCGCCGGTGATAGGGTCGTGTGGGGAGTTGGCGATCATCGCATTGATGAGTTCGTTGATGGCCGTGGTCGCGAATTCCGATTTCGTGATTCCCATGCCCTGGACGGGTTCGAGCATCGAGCGCGATTGGTCGAGCAGGATGATGAAGAGGCCGGGATATTTGCGACTGAGGCGGCGGGTATACAGCGGCAGGGCAAGCGTCATCGTGTGGACCTCCAGGAGCGAGCGAAGCTCTAAACGCTCAGAAAGCTTCTTGCTGGAAGGTACCATATCGCTGATTCTTGTGTCAATCATGCGCAGACCTGCTCCCGTCATGTCCAGCGCTCAGCGTGGCTCGTGCGATGCGGCCATGGGGGCGCCTGGCGGGTGCGTGACCACCGGGCGCAATGCCAGCCAGCACGCGACCGCGACGACAAACGCGCTGCCAAGGGGCACCCACCAGTAATCCGCGCTGAACCGTTCGCCAGCGCCATCGAGCCACTCGAAGCAAAGAAACTGTATGAACACCGCCAGAATGCTCGCGCCGCCAGTCAATAGTGCATCATTGAATGGGCGACTGTGTAGTTGTTTTACGCGCTCCAAAGGCCAGCGGGCGAAGAAACGGGCGCCCAGCAGCCCCAAGCCCGCGCAGGCCCCGGCGACCAGGACGATCACCACGAGCAGTCCGGGGAAATAGGCAATCATCTCGAGGGCCCAGAACGGTTGGTGATCGACTGCGGGGGTGACCGCGACATGGTGCAATAGACTGATCTCACCACCCAGCAGTAAGAACAGCATGCCAAAGATCACTACCGCCAGAACCCAGGTTTGCAGCCAGATACGTGGGGCAAACTCCTGATACAGGCGGCGCATGGCATACCAATAGGCGCCGGCAATAACGGGTGGCACGCAGCTCAACAGCAGAAACATCGTGAAGGCATATCGCAGAAAGAGCACGGGTTGTGTCGGCAACGGCGAGAAGGCGTGGCTCGTGTAGATCAGTCGAAAGAACCACGCATCCAGTTGTGGATTGGGACGCGTCAATTGCCACCATAGCAGCAAGACAATGAGCGCCATCAAGACGCCGACGCCCGTGGTGACACCGATAGCGCGCGATGGAGTGGTCCGCCCGGCGAGGCCTCCTGATTGCCGCACTGGCGTCACCGCTTGGGGAGTAGCACCTGAAGGCGCCTCATTGAGGGCGACAAAAGGGCGATTACAGAATGGGCAGAAGAGTGGCGATGCGGAGTAGCTTTGTCGGCGACAATGAGCGCAAGTTGGATTCCCCATAGCGCGACTCCTTCAGACTCCTAAATATCTGGCCGCAGTTCACGCTGTGCGACAAAGATCGCAGCGACCAGTGCGGTTGCCGCGAAACTTAAGATGGTCGTGGTAGGGAAGATGGCAAGGATATCACTCGTCTGAGGTGTCATGGGCAGATTGGGGATAAACTTATGAACGATCGTACAGAGAGCATTGCCCGCGATAATCCCCACGATACCGCCGATGATGCAGAGCAGCAGTGACTCGCCCAACAATTCGCCCATGATCACTTCGCGATATTGCCCTTGTTGGATGTCCAGACCAATCTCGCGACGGCGTTGTCCCATGGTTGTCCAGGTCACCAGCGCCACCAGCGCCGCGGTGAACCCGATCGCGAGTTTCGTCAACAGATCGCGCGTATCTTGTAGCACGGCCTGAATCGTATTAATGTCGATGCCGGATTGTTGCAGTTCTTGGGGCGAGTGGTTGCCCACCAAGAGATCATTGATACGGGTCTGGATGCCATTGCTCGCGGCGATGATGGCAATCGCCAGGGCGACGCCGACAGCGACAGCGATCGCTACGCCGACCGACCGGCCAGGGCGGTGGCGGATGGTTCGGAGGATGCGCGTGAACGAGTGTGACACCTGGGCTGAGGGGTCACGACGCGCACGAGGGCGAAAGCGAGGCGGAGCTGGGACTCCCATAGCGATTCCTCCATCTTGAGCGCGCGGGCCGCTTCAGCTATGCAGGCGGATCGGGGTGAGTTGCGCATTGCGCTTATCGCCGATCACGCGGCCCTGCCGCATCTCAATGATGCGATGAAAATACGGTTTGAGGTCTTCCTGGTGCGCGACAATAATAACGGTGTAGCCCTGCGACACAACATACTGAAAGAGCGCGAGGATCTGCATGCGACTCTGTTGGTCGAGCGCTGGCAGGATCTCATCCGCCAGACAGATCGGCCGCTGCGAAGCGATGAGCTTGGCGATGGCGACCCGCGCTTTCTGGCCACCAGAGAGATCGCTCGTCGAACGGCTATAGCATTCTTCTGGTAAGCGTACCGCGTGCAATGCTCGCAAGGCCATCTCACCAGCAGTATCCCAGGCGATGCCATCGAAGTCTACCAGCAAGTGGCGGATGTTGTCAATCGGAGTATTGCTGGTCAACCCATAGAGATCCTGGGGAATGTAGACCAGGCCACCGCCCCGGAGGTCATCCTGTTCATGGGTAGAGAGGCGCACGACAGAACGACCGAGCACCACGATGTCCCCACTGTCTGGCCGAAGGTTCAGGGCGAGCATGCGCATCAGTGTGGTCTTGCCTGATCCACTCTCGCCGCCCAGATAGGTGAGTTCACCTGGATAAAAATCGAGCGCGGGGACCTGGACGGTGAAGCCATTCTTGGGCTGGCGATAGCTCATTTGGCGGATCTGAATGCTCGGAACGGGGGTAGATCGCGTCACTCGCGGCTGCGGTGTGCCCTGCCGTTGGGGCATTCCGGGTACTGGGCCAGGGTGGGGAGGATAGAGCGGCACGCCGCGATATTGGGGTGGCTGATTCGGCCCGTGTGGCCCATTTGGTTGCTGGCCAAACGGTGGATTTCGTTGCATGCTTTGCCTCTATCACGAAAAGGATGGTCCTTTGAACATGCTCATGTGAGCAGGAAATTTTGTCCACACATGCGTAACTATAGCACATGGCAGACTGCAAAGGCGCCGATAGCCCACATGATGCGCATGAGAGTGAACAAGGTCACACTGGCGCTGCACCCCGGCAGATCGCGTAGAAGGAATTGGGGGCACCACATGTGGATCACCCGGCAGCACGCCTGAACATCACGAACAAGCGTAGAGTACATCGCATATGAGGATGATGCAGACCCCAGCGAGCGTTGCACATTGGCGCCATTGGGAACGGTAAGCAAGACATCTCGGCATGCGGCCTGATCTTTGACAGGGCCAACCATGGCGTGTACACTGAGAACAGCAATCGCACTGAGCAAGCACAGAATGAGGGTTAGGGCGTGACCGATTACGGAGTGATTATCAAGGCGGCGCAGGGCGAACTGAGCATGAAACATGCGGCCCGCGAGCAAGCGTTCCCTTTGTCACGCATGGCAATTCGCCAGTGCGCCAATGCGATTCGCGCGACTCACCGGGGCGAGTTCGAGGCCGCGACAGAGCTATTAGCGGAGGCGCGCCGCCTGGTCCGCACGATGGTGACCACTCTCGCGGAACATCCCGATATTCTCTATGCCGGGTTTGTTGGTGACGCGCAGAAAGAGCTCGCGGAGGCGGCTATCACGCTTGCGGTTATCGGTGGCCATGATATCCCCATGCCCGCTGAGCTTGCTATCGATTGGCCTCCCTATCTCAATGGACTGGGCGAAGCCATCGGTGAATTGCGGCGGCATCTGCTTGATGAACTGCGACGGGGCCATATCCCACGCAGTGAGGCGTTGCTGATCGTGATGGATGATATGCTCGGAGTGTTGATGTCCTTAGATTTTCCGGATGCCATTACCAATAATTTGCGTCGCACCACTGATTCCGCGCGCGGCATCATCGAGAAAACGCGAGGTGATCTGACCCTGGTGGCTGTACAAACCCAGATAGCGCGGCAAATGCAGCACATCTCGACACAACTCGGCGATGGACAAGTCCCGGTGAATGGACCATCAGGGGATGATGTGGCGTGAGGAGGGACAATACCATGGAGACCGATACCACTCGCAACGCGGATCAGCTGAGGGAAGATCGTCAGACTCCGCCAGCCACCGAACAGGCGCCACGGGCGCGCGGGGCGGCACTGCCCGACCCCGATGCGTTCTTCAAGCATGAGAGTGGCGATAATAGGCGTGCTGCGCTGACCCATGACCGCGCCCAGCAGACAGCACCAGCCACGTTGGTCATGCAATGGGCGCGTGCTGTGCATGCTCAGACAGCGCTCTGGAGCGTGATTACCATCGCGACGGCGGCGGCTATGCTCTGGTCGGGTGCGCCACACGCCGCCTGGTCGCGATCTTCGCTGGAGGATCTCCTCCTCCTGGCAGTAGGCGCGATTCTGGTCACGTTTGGTGTGAATCTCGTCCATACCACCAGTGCGACGACATTGCCAGGCGCGTTGACACAATCGCGCGCCGCGCAGATAGGCGTGGCGCTTTTCGTAGTGGGCACGATTATTGGCGCGGTGGGTGTCCGCGGCAGTGCTTCTGGTGGCATGCTTTGGGCGGGGTTGGGCATTGTTGGCGCGGCGGGGTACGCCCTGGCGCCACTGGCCAACCGCCATCTTCCAGGCTTGGAATTGCTTCCCGCGGTGCTCGTAGGGCCACTGCTCTATGGCGTCGCGTTGCTGGCAGCGCATCGCGCGCATTTCGCGGTCTCGAACGGTACCTGGATGGTCGCGCTGGCACTCGGTTCCTTCTATGCGGCCCGTCAATGCGCCGCATCACTCGCCACTGCGGTGGGCACCGGAAGACAAACCTTGCGCGATATCGTGGGAGAGCGCAATCTGCGTCTGCTCTTCGTACTGGCACTTGTTGCCGCCTATGGGCTTGTCGTTCTGGCTGGCGTGGGTCACCATCTGACACATGGGGTCTTAGCGGTGCTGCTCTCGCTACCGATCGCCATCCTCCCACTCAGCGGCGCCCTGCTCGCGCAACAATCGGCGGCGTTAGGGGTCCTGACACGCCAGACCCAACGCGCTCTGGTGGTTTTCGGCGCCTGGCTTATCTGCGGGCTTTTGCTCGGTGGTCTCTATATGCGGTTTCTGGGCTCGTTGCACGTGCTGCACAGCATCAAATAAAAGCCCGGTTCTGTGGATGTCGGTCCCGAACTCCGTGTGGTCGGGATGGTGTAGTGGGAGAGGAATGGTCTGGGCGGGATGTCGGATGGTCTTGGGATAGCGGCAGTGATCGAACTTGACCTCGTGGATATGGCGAATGGTGGCGATGCGGTCGGTAAGCTGGATGGTCGTGCCGTCTTTGTCAAAGGTGGTCTCGCGGGGGAGCGCGTGCGCGCGCGCATCGTTGATTTGCGGCGCGATTACTTGCGCGCCACGGTAACGGAGATCCTGAGTCCATCGCCCGATCGAGTTGCGGTCCCTTACCCCGATCTAAGCGAGACGGGTGGTCTCCAATGGCAACATATCGCGTATCCGGCCCAACTTGAATGGAAGACGCGCATTGTTCGCCAATTGCTGCAACGCGTCGGGCATATCGCGCAACCACCGGTCGAGCGGATGCTGGGATCACCGGTCAATGGCGATCCCTGGCGGCAACGCAGCGTCGCACAGTTTGCGATCGGCGATGATGGCGCCATCGGCTTCCGCCGAACAGGCAGCCATGCGGTCCTGGATATGCCAGCCTGCCCTATTGTCCATCCCGGGCTTGATGCCACGTATCAAACGATGCGCCGCTGGCTCCAGACCCGTTGGGGTAGCGAGGCTGGGCATTATATCGATCGCTTTACTTTGCGCATCGCGACACAACCACCACTGCGCGTCACGACATCTTCAGGCGAATTGCCGGTCGTCGGCGCTCCCGCGCAACCAGGATCGCGCCGACGGCTGCCCGCGCTCCTGAGCATAGAGGCGCACCCTGGCGGTGGCATTCTCAGCGATGGTGGCCCGGAAGTGATCGGACGCGAGCTTATGCGTGTGATGCCCGCGCTGGTCGGGGTGGTCTTCGTCGGGCTGGCGGGTCGCCGTGGTCGCGCCATCATCGGGCAGGATCATCTGCTGGAACAGGTCATCGACCGGACTTTTCGCATCTCAGCGGGTTCTTTCTTCCAGGTCAACGCGACGCAGACACCGGTATTAGTACAACAGGCGCTCGACTTCGCGCGGGTTCAGCCGCACGAACACGTACTGGACGGCTACAGCGGTGTAGGTCTTTTCTCGCTCTTCTTCGCCGCTCGCGCCGCGCAAGTCACTGCCATCGAATCGCAGCCCAGCGCGATTGCTGATGCCCGCACCAGCGCGGCATTCAACCACGCGGGGAACATCACCATCATCGAAGGTTTGCTCGAACGCGTGGTAAGCCAGCTGGCCTTTGATCACCACCACTACGATGTCGTTCTTGTAGACCCTCCCCGCGCCGGCTGTCATCCGCGCGCGCTCCAGGAGATCAAAAATCTCAACCCACGAGCTGTAGTATATATCTCGTGTGATCCCGCGACGCTGGCACGCGACCTGCAAACATTCACCAGTGATGGCTATCATGTGGTCCGCGTACAGCCAGTAGATATGTTCCCCAATACTGCGCACATCGAGACGGTCACGCTGATCGCGCGGAATTGATGGCGAGCGTCAGCCGCGCATCGCCCGCAAAATCTCGCGGAGCGCGGCGGCGCGGCCACGGTACCAATCCGCCGGGTATGGTCGTGGCCCTAGTGTTGGGACGGGTGTGCCAGTGCGCGGCGGCAGGGCAGAGTGCTCCAGGCGCAGGATCTCACGGACGATCAACCGTTCGGGTACAGACCACCCCCGTCGCTGTGCATGGTCGTGCATCCGCATCATATCGGCATAGCCCTGGCGATATGCCAGCGACTCGTCATCGCTTCCACTGTCTGTCATATATCCTCTCCCCTGGCAATGATGCGTCCGCTTGACCGCGTCGTACATGTTTACGTATGCTCTTCGTACCTTGTCCACGCCCTATTTGTTCAACTCATGACCATCTCGTCGCGGCTCAATCGGTCATACAGTTTGGTCTTGAGATCGGCGAAGAATGCCTGATACTTGGGCTGCGTGATCTCGTCAGTCCACATGATGTAGGCATCTTCATTGTTGTCGCTGTAGTAGTGTGGTCGCGTGCTGACGATCTGGAAGCCGTATTTATGGTAGAGTGCCTGGGCTGAAGCATTGGTGACTCGCACCTCCAGCGTGACCCACCGTGCGCCGATCTCCATCGCAATGTCGATTAAATGCACCAGCAACAGTTCCCCAAGACCCCGTCGTCGGACGCTGGGATGGGTAGCAATGGTGGTGACGTGCCCTTCGTCATACATCAGCCATAGCCCGGCATAACCAACAATCGACGCCAACTCGGGATCGGACGTCGCGGGTTTCGCACTATGAAACATCGAGAATGGGAAGGCACGGCGAGCGAGCAACGCATCACCGCCAGACGGGGCGGGCTGATCTCGCACAAGGGTATCGCGCACGACAAGGTAATGCGCCCAGCGATTTTCGCGCAGTTCTCGCTGGTAAGCACTCTCTGGCCACTGGGATGTCGGATAGGCCAATTTTTCAATCTCCAGGACCCGCGGCAGATCGCTCAATGTCATGCGATTGACGACATAACGCACTGCTCTTCCCCTCTCCCACAACACCGGCCCGCTTCAGCCTTCCGGCGGCAACGGATACCGGGTGCTTATCGTAATATTTGGTCGGCGAATGTAAGTTGGCTCCAGGGTGAGGATCGCGTCATGATCACCGAGAGCCAGGCGCGCGCAGGCCAGCCGTGCGATCCCACTGGCGCGATTTGACGCCGCAGGATCGAGTACCCAATGGAGGCGATCCCCCAGTGCGTCCCGCAGGGCCGCGTCCTGTTCATTCCGCAACTCGCCCACCACGCCGACTGGATTCTCGCGCATTTGGATGGCGCTGAGCAGGTCTTCCAGGCGACTGATCGCCAGCGGAACCTGCCGTGAAACCAGACCACTATCCATCAGATCATACCAGCCGAAGTACAGTTCTCCACGACCAGCATCCAGCAAAGCGAGCAGTGGCGCGGTGGTTGTGCCGTGATCGCAGGCAGACTGCGCCATGCCGTCTAATGTTGGGATGCCTACCAGGGCAGTCTTCCAGACATACGCCAGGGTCTTGGCAACGGTGACGGCGACGCGCACCCCATTGAACGACCCAGGTCCGGTCGCCACGGCAATCGCGTCAATCGCATCGTACGTGATACCCGCCCGCGCGACCAGACCAGCGATACCGTCGAAGATTTGGGTGGAATGTTGCTGGCCGATGGCCCAGTGATGCGCAACGATGACCGTTTCTTCGGTCGCGAGCGCCAGGCTGGCCCAATGGGTCGATGTATCGATCGCCAATAACATCATAGTGGCTCCCGGGTGGCTGTTAACCACTCCTCCGCCCGCTGACCCTGCGCGCGCCAGTGGATGATTCGGCCGTGGTTGTTGGGGGTGGTGATGGTGGCCTGAAGCCAGTCGCTCCCGAAGATTTCGTTCGCAACGCGGTCAGCCCATTCGACGACCGCGACGCCATCTCCTCCAAAGTACTCGCCGAAACCTAAATCGATTAACTCGCTGGCGCGTTCGATTCGATACAGATCGAAATGATAGAGGGGGACACGGCCGCTGCGATGCTCTTTGAGCAGCGTAAAAGTAGGACTATTCACTACTTCTCCGATGTCCAGGCCGCGGGCCAGACCCTGCGTCAGCGCCGTCTTGCCCGCGCCAAGCTCCCCAATCAAGAGCAGGATATCACCGGGCCGCGCGGCCGCGCCAAGGCGCTGGCCAATGGCTCGTGTCCGCGCGACACTCGCGCTTCGCTGCTCCCAATTCGCCTCAGTCACCAGCACGACTCCTCCCGGGCGCTGCTGTCGCGATCAACGAGTCGCAGATCGCCAGGCCGTCGGTGCCGCCCAGGCGCATCTCGCAACAACGTTCAGGGTGAGGCATCAATGCCATGATATTCCCGCGGGTATTGATGACCCCCGCGATATTATTGCGCGATCCATTGGGATTTGCCGCTGCTGTGATCTCGCCCTCGGCGGTGCAATAACGAAACATGACTCCCTGGCGTGCTTCCAACATCGCCAGCTCGGCATCATCCAGGAAAAAATTCCCTTCACCATGCGAGATCGGGATTCGCAGGACCTGGCCGGGGGAGCACCGATTGGTAAATGGGGTATCGGTGCGCTCGACGCGCACATGGACCCATTCACAGCGGAAACTCAGGCTGGCGTTCCGCATCAACACGCCCGGCAGCATCCCAGCTTCGGTCAGAATCTGAAAGCCGTTACAGCTCCCCAGCACCAGTCCGCCCCGGTCCGCATACTCCGCGACGCGCTCCATGACCGGCGAGAACCGCGCGATGGCGCCCGCACGCAGATAATCGCCATGGGCGAACCCACCTGGGACGATCAGCGCATCATAGGCGTTGAGATCCGACGAATCGCCATGCCAGATGTAGGTGGCGGTGTGGCCCAGCACTCGCGTCAATACGTGGTGCCAATCGCGCTCACTCCACGTGCCAGGAAAGACCAAAATGCCGAACTTCATGCTATCGAGACCTCTCAAGAGGATGGAGATTGACTCTAGATGCGCGCGGTGCACGCTGTATGCCGAAGCAATACGTCAGGATAATGTAGTATACAACCTTTAGCACACTGATGGGCGACGCACTGTGGTTGCGAAAAATCACTGACAGTGAATTTGGACCAGCACCTGTCAGACCAACAGTTCTCGATCGTACAACAATGTGATGGCGGCAATGGTTCAGTGCCTTGAGATCAGGTCGAGTATCTGCACACTCTACTGCAAGCAGAGACTCTTGCACAGACTTCACCATACGACTGTTAACTTCTGCCCCGCCTCCAGCAAGACCAGCCGCTCTGTGAGGCCAACCGCCGCGAAGGCCTGGGCGACATCGGATTGACTCTGAGTGAAGTGTGCCCAACTGTCGCAATGGATTGGCATGACGGTGGCCTGTGGGCAGACACTGGCCGTCTCGATGGCATCGTTGGTGTTCATTGTCAGGTAGAACGGGCCGCGCGTCCGCGCCGCGCCGACGAAAGGCACAACGAGCGTGATCGGAAAGCGGCGCGCTACCTCAGCCACACCGCTGAAATAGGTCGTGTCGCCAGTCAGATAGATCGCGTGGTCGGGCGCGTCCCCCAGCGTCAGAACAAAGCCAATCACCTCGCCGACCAATGGCTCGATGCCCGCTGGACCATGCCGTGCGGGTGTCGCTGCCACGCGCAGGACCTGGCCGGAGGGCGTGGGCAGTTCAAAGACATCCCAGGGTGCCAGCCCACGGACGTGGCCACCAAGCCGAGTCGCGCCTGCCATGGTTGTCAACACGGTTGGTACGTTGGCCAGCAGGGCGCGGCCCGTGTTGTCGAGATTGTCTGCATGGTGGTCGTGGCTGAGCAGTACGAGATCAACCGGGGTGATGGCATCGATCCCCAGCGCGGGGCCGGTGGTTTTGGTCAGGATCACTGCGCCAGTCGTGTACGATCCCGGTGCGTCGAAAGTCGGGTCGGTCAGAATGCGCAGACCAGCAATCTCCAATAACAGCGTTGGGCCACCAATCAATGTCGCTAGCACTTCCATTGATCACCTCATCACTCGCGCGCATCGCGCCCGCGTTCAAAACTCTACGAAAGGGTCGTACCGTATAATGTAGCGCACTGTCAATAGCCTGGAGCAATGGGCGCCTATTCCGCGTGCTTGCGATGGCGCGGGGGTCCGTGCTACACTCGAAAGGTAGACTGGTGATTTCACGATCGCTCCCCTGGTCATCCCTGGCAGGGGTGCGGCGTGTGTGAGGAGTTCAACATATGGCAACACTCGCTGGCGAGGTGATCAAATTACAATTTGGCGCCGTCGTCGAAGCCACAGATGGCGAGGCTGGATCCATCACCCATCTCGTCATCCAACCCGGACAACGGACCGTGACACACATCGGCGTCCGTCTCCCCGGTGGAACACGCGTCGCTGTCCCACTGCAGCGCGTCCTCGACGCAACCGCGGATCAGATCTCTGTAAATCTGACCCGCGAGGCTATGCTCCAGACGATGCCACCGTTACCTACCGATCAGATCGTTCTCGCAAATAACACGCGCGTCACGGCGAGCGGCCGTACTGGTAGCCTGACGCATATCTCGCTCACGGTGAGCAACGCGAAGTTCCACACCATCGGCTATAAGATGGGCATGAATAGCGCCTTTGTGGCGGACGCGCGCTGGATTACCGACATTGCCGATGATGGCAGTGTGACGGTGCAACCACCGCAAGGCACTGAACCCCGACCATATCGCGCGGATGCCGATGTCTTATTAGATGCACAGACAGCGCTCTTCAACTATCCGCGCCTCCGGCTGGATCTTCGTGCCGTTCAGTTGCGGGTAATTGATGGCGAGATCTGGATGACGGGGAATGTCTCATCGACGTTAAATCAACGCGTCATGGCAGAACTCCTGGAGAGTGTCAAAGGCCTGTACTCGATCCACAATGCCCTGGTCGCTGATACGGACCTGGCGGTCACGGTGGCGCGCGCGTTGTCGCAAGATCCGCGGACGCATGGCCAACCGATCGGCGTGTATCCGTTGCTGGGCAAAGTCTTCCTGCGTGGACGCGCGCATGATACGAGTATTGCTCAGGCGGCGACGGAGGTCGTATCCCGCATCAGTGGCCACAAGGAAGTCGTCAACCAACTCGCGATCCTGCCGTCAGCGACCTTCATCCCCGTCCTGGCTCCTGTCACTGGCGATGAAGATATCATCCCGGGCGGTGATTAGCGACGTTGCAGGGTGATCGCGACAACCTGGCCTTGATGTTTCGCGGATGTCGCGAAATACCGAGCGTTCTCGCTGGCGCGATCACCAAGCGATCGGAATACTTGCGTTCTGTCAGATCATTGGCTGAGATATCACAGAGACACAACAAAGGCCAGCAACCACGATCTTTCCTTGACACCCTTGATAGTCATCAGATACACTGATCTTGTGTCCTGGTGTTGCGCGATAACGAACACGGGGAGGCAGTTGACCCGCGCCAATAGGGATGGTCAGACCTGGAAAGCGACCGCGGGGAACCATCGGCTCGCCCATCGCACTGGACGGGTCTCTGATGCCTGCGACACGCGTCTGTACACGGTGACGCACGCTGATAATCCTGGATATGGGGAATCCGAGCGTCTGCTCCGTGCCATTCCGCTCCTCAATTTCGACTTGTCTGTAACCTTGCTTGAGGCATCGCGGGAATCCACGTTGCGAGTTGCATCGCAACGTTTTTCCTCTTGAGAAAGAAGTTCGCACCATGAGTAACGATCATCGTCCACCCCACACGACCAATGATGCTGGTATCCCGATCGCCAGTGATGAGCATTCCCTCACTGTCGGCCCCGATGGCCCAATTCTGTTGCAGGACCACTATCTCATTCAGAAGATGGCGCAGTTCAATCGTGAGCGCGTGCCCGAACGCGTCGTACATGCCAAAGGCAGTGGCGCCTTCGGCTATTTCGAGGTGACGGCGGATGTTAGCCAGTGGACGAAGGCGGCTTTCCTGAACACCGTCGGGAAACGCACTCCAGTCGTCGCGCGCTTCTCGACCGTCGCTGGCGAGCAGGGTTCGGCTGATACAGTCCGCGATCCCCGTGGGTTTGCGGTGAAATTCTACACCGAAGAGGGCAACTATGATCTGGTCGGCAATAATACGCCGATCTTCTTCGTGCGCGACCCTCCGAAGTTCTCGGATTTCATCCATTCGCAGAAACGCATGGGTGACACGGGGATGCGCAGCAATAACGCCCAGTGGGATTTCTGGTCACTCGCTCCCGAGTCGCTGCACCAAGTTGCTTTCCTGATGTCGGATCGCGGCACTCCGCGTACGTACCGCCATATGAACGGCTATGGCAGCCATACGTTCATGTGGGTTAACGCGGGTGGCGAGCGTTTCTGGGTCAAGTATCATTTCAAGACCGAGCAGGGGATTGAGAATTTCACGGATTCCGAAGCGGCTGAGATGGCGAAACAGGATCCTGATTTTCACCGTCGCGATCTGCGTGAATCGATTGCCAATGGCGACTTCCCGGTCTGGCGGCTCGAAATGCAGATCATGCCTTTCGAGGAAGCGGCCGCCTACCGCTTCAATCCATTCGATCTGACCAAGGTCTGGCCGCATTCAGACTATCCAGGAATCACGATCGGGCGCCTCGTGCTCGATCGCAATCCGGCCAATTTCTTCGCGGAGATCGAGCAAGCTTCATTCGAGCCCGCTAATATGGTGCCAGGCATTGGACCGAGCCCAGATAAGATGTTGCTGGGCCGCTTGTTCAGCTATCCGGATGCGCATCGCTATCGCATCGGCACGAACTACTTGCAGTTGCCCGTCAACCGCCCGCAATCGCCAGTCCATAGTTATTCCCAGGATGGCTCGATGCGCTATGAGCACCATGGCGCGCAACCGGTCTATGCGCCGAATAGCTACCATGGGCCACAGGCCGCACCTGAATACGCGGCCGAACCCACCTGGAGCGCCGACGGCGAATTCGTGCGGAGCGCGTATAGTTTGCATGCTGAGGATGATGATTTCGGCCAGGCGGGAACCTTGTTCCGCAAGACCCTCTCCGCCACCGACCGTGAGCACCTGATCAGCAACATCGTCGGCCACATGAGCCAGGGCGTCGAGCGACACATTCAGGAACGTGCCGTCGCACTCTGGCACAAGGTGGACGCGAACCTGGGCGCAGGCATCGCTCGCGGCATTGGCTTGAGCGGCGAAGCGGCTCCGTCTGGCCACAACGGCACGAGCGGCAAACGCGCCAAAAAATAAACAGCGCAACGAGACGTAGCACAGAGCGTCAGCTGATAACTCATATCAGCCGGCACTCTGTGCTGCCTTGCATGAGAAACCTGATTAGGCATGCGCAATAATGCTATTCAACGTATCCCAAAACGTGTTGTCTGTGATGAGTCGTAGTTGCTCACCCTTCAGAGCGTAATTGACACTCCGCATGGGATAAATCCCTAGCGGATTCTTGGTTCAGCCAGTGCGCTTACCACGATGAATCGTTCCATCGTGCCAGAGGTGCCTCTGTCCCCAAGCGTTTTCCTGATGCAAGACCAGGCTGTTCCCGTCTGCCCGACGGTACAGAAAGGAAGTATGCTCTGAAGTCCAATCGTCCGGTAGGAGGATATTGCTTCGGCTTGCGCCTCTTCTAGCGAGACTTCATCAAGAGTATACTACAGATTCAGCCGAGGTACAACCACTGGCTGAAGCCCACGCAAGCCCTTACATCTGCCTGGGCTAAAGCCACAGCAGCTTTACGGGCTTTCTGTAAGCACATTGCAACCGCCCTTATTTGCCACGACCTGAAGAACCTCCTTCTTATCCATAAAAATTCGTAACGTATATACCGCCGTGGGAGTCGCCGCGCAAGGCTGTACCGCGGACCCTGATGGGAGAGTCGGAATAGGAACGAGGTCCTGGGTATCATGCATGATATACGTATAGAAATTTTCGACATCAATCGGATCACGCGTGATCTTCGCATTCAAGAACATGACACCCTGGGGCGAAACCGCGGACACCATGAGCGTATTTGGCAACGCTTCTGCTTGGATGCTACGTTGGCAACCGACCAAGAACAGCGTGGTAACGCAAAAAACTATGCCGATAAGCCATTCCCTTCGTATGGTTGTACGGATAGAGCGATCTCTTGAGTAGCCCCGTCTTTTGCTCATGATAAGTGGCATCTTTTCCTCCTCGGGCAAACTGGCCATCTTGTCCCACACAGATAATCATAAGTTGGTATAGTTTGCTCCAGTCCGATCTTTGAAACAGCGGAGAATCAAGCCGCTGTCTTGACGTCAAACTTATAACGACATGCTAAGTTGTTGTTTTGCCTCCATTTCCTTATCCCCATCAACAATTGGATGTGCCAGGTGATTGCCAGTAGTCTGTAAAACTACCACCATTATTAGAGCTCATGCCACCAGGTGATGCAAGCGACCCCTCCACCATAGTTGCCAGCAAACTTAACTTTGTTTTGACATATTCATAACAACAATCCACTATGCTGAAAAAGCCCAATCAAACATCAATGGCAATCGCAGATGAGGTCATCAAAAAATCTACCTGCCGAGGTGATCGTGCGCATGGCATCTCCAGGATATAAGCATGGTCAGATGGTGTGGAGAGTCGCGGTATGTATCCTGAGCCTGAGCCTGAGCGCATGTGCGGTGTTTCCATCGCCCAGTGCGCCGCTCTCTGGCACTTTGCGCGTCTGGGGCTCGTCGGCGCTTGACCCGCTGGTGCGCGACGCGGCGCAACCATTTATGCAGCTCCATCCGGGAGTAACCATCGATGCTCAGGCAATCGGCAGCTTCAATGGCCTCGATGCCGTCACGAAAGGCTATAGTGACACACGCATCTCTGGCAAAGCAGAGATTGGCACCTCCGATGTGTATGCCGACCCCGCGCTGTATCCACAACCCGACCTGACTGACCACCTGGTCGCGGTGATCCCCTTTACGATGGTCGTCAACCCTGGCGTCCCAATAACGACCTTAACAAAGCAGCAACTTATCAATATTTTCTCGCTGGGTACGATCACCAATTGGAAACAGGTGGGCGGGCCGGATCTCAAGATTATTCCGGTCGTCCGGCCTCCAACCTCGGGGACACGCGCGACCTTTCGCAAATACATCCTGGATGGTCGCGATGAACATGGTTTGCTGAGTACCGACGTTTCGGCGACCATTCGCGACACCGTCGCCAAAACTCCCGGGGCGATCAGCTATCTGGCTAAATCTTACCTGGATGGCACCATTACGCCGATCTCCATTGACGGGTATGACGCGACGGCCGCCAATATCGCCGCTGGTAGCTATAATTTTTGGAGTTTCGAGCATATGTATACGCTCGATGACACCCCCCCTCTGATCGCCAGTTTTCTCAATTTCATGCTGAGCCCCACGGTTCAGGCGCTGGCCACCAAAGATGGCTATCTGCCCATTGTGAGCATTCTACCAGTGCAGACTCCCTCCGCCAGCGCGCTATCTCATCAGCAAGAGGATGTGCCGCGATGCATGTGCACCAAGTGAGCCAGGCCCAATCCGGGCGACATGCCAGTCGTCAGCGTTTGAATCCTCTCCTGAGGCTCCCTATCGCGACACAGTTGACGATTGGTTTCTTGCTGGCTGCCCTGATCGCCGCAGTGGGGGCTGGCACGGCAGGCGCGCGGCAAAACCAGACGCTCAGTCAGGAAGCCGCTTTTTATCGATCGCTCTCTGATAACAATACGACCTTGACGACCGGGACCTATTACCTGGAGATCACGCAACTGGCCTTGCAATCAGTGGTGGACGACGTCTCTGGTCCAATCGTCTCCGCTGAGAATCTGCAGACGGACACCGTCGCCCTCAATAATGACATCGCGCTCGTCGATCATATTACGCAGACGAATGTGACGCCTGGACTGGATCAGCAGTTTCCCAGTGTGCAATCGCTCATCTCCTCGCAGGCGCACGCTGATGCCGTCCGCAACTTCGCGATTTACTCTGCCAGCGCGAATCGCGCCTGGCAGGTCTATCGCAACGCGGTCAATGACGTGCAGAATCTGGCGCATAGCGGAGCCGCAACGGATCTCACCAATGCTAACCAGTTGGTCAAAAGTCAGGCAGAGCCTCTTGATGCGGAGGCGACCAGCGCATTGCGCGCCATCATCCGTTTCAATAGCCAGTTGGGCGTCCGCATTCAGACCGAGAGCGCCAGCCAGTCGCAGAGTCAAATTTTGTTGACTGGTCTGGCGGCCGTCTTGGGATTCATTTTCATCCTGATGGTGGGTATCTTTATCTCGAATGGCATCGTGCGTCGCCTCGGTCAGTTACAGCGCGTTGCGCTGGCCATCGATGGTGGGGATGTGGAACAGCGCGTCCCGGTCATTGGTCGTGACGAGATTGCGACGGTCGCACGCTCCGTGAACGGAATGCTTGACACCATCGTTGGTTTGCTGGAAGAGACACGCCGACAACGCGACGCGCTGACCTCAGCGGCGGATCGCCTCTTCGCGGATATGCGAGTGGTTGGGGCTGGTGATCTGCGCGTGAATGCGCCGGTCAGCAATGACCCTATCGGTATGTTGGGCAATGCTTTTAACCTCACGATCGGTCGATTTCGGCGCTTCGTCCTCCGTACGCAAGGCATAACTGACCAATTAGAGGTCATTGCGCGGCGGCTCGCTGGTCGCACCCAACACTATCATCAGGCGGTTTCGCCTGGTGCACCATCACAAAGTCGGCCGGGATCCTCTAGTGTTGGCCCGGTGACCAATAGTCGCGAAGTCCCTGAGGGTACGGATACACTTAATCAGTCGATCTTTCAGGCGCGGTCGGTCGTCACGCTGCTCGCCAGCGAAGGCAAGTTGGCACAGTTGCGTCAGGTGTTAGAGGTCGCTGAGGAGGTTTTCCTCTCAGCACGTCGCTTACGCCAACTGACCGCAGGCTTCAGTGAAGCTCGCAATAGGGGGACGCTGGACCGTCTGGCACGCTTGCAAGAACAAGAGATTGGCCGACTGGAAGGGACACTGCAGCAATTGGGTACGATGTCCTATATGCTCCAGCGGCAGATGGCAACTGAGTTACGCGATCTCAATCACACCCTGGACCAGATCGAGCAATCCATCTCGACCGTCGTCAATACGCGAACGGCGCAAGCCTTCCCGCAAGGCCGCGAGTCACAGGTCCTGCAACTCGCGACAAATTATAGCCGCGAAGTGCACGAGATTACCCAGGAATTGTACTTGCTAACACAAGACTTGCGCGGCGGCGTTGTTCCCTTCCGCACGGATGGTGAGACGATGGACTTCCCTGTGGATCGAGCACTGAGTCGTGCAGAGCCCTAAGCGCTTGCAAGGCGACACTTTCTCGGAATCGCGAGTATCGCATGGACCAAACGACTATTCAGCAATTGACCAACGTACGCGGCTTGGTGATTATACATACGGTTTGGCGGTGTCATCAGAGGGTGTCTCGGTAGATGACAAAGACGCATCTTCGGTTGGTCGTATGAAGTCACCACTCCGGCCACCAGATTTGCGCTCCAGGCGAATATCGCTGATGACCATCGCGCGATCGATCGCTTTTGCCATATCATAGATGGTGAGCGCTGCGGCGCTCACTGCCGCCAGCGCTTCCATTTCGACGCCCGTCTGGTGGAGCGTCTGTGCCGTCGCAGTGATTGTGACCGCATGCTGCGAGTTGTCCAGAGTGAAATCGACCGTGACGCTGGTCAAAGGCACCTGGTGACAGAGTGGAATGATCTGTGGTGTGGCTTTGGCAGCCATAATACCGGCCACGCGCGCCACGGCCAGCGCATCGCCCTTTGCCAGCGCATTATCGCGCAGCGCTGCCAGGGTCGCAGGCGCCATCACCACGCGCCCTGAGGCGACGGCGATCCGCCGGGTGAACATCTTGTCGCCAACATCCACCATGTGCGCCTGGCCGGCCGCGTCGACATGTGTCAAGTGGGGTGTGTCGTCCTCTGCCATATCTCCGCCTTCTGCATCGCTGCCCTATAGGGGGCACCATGGTACCGGTCGACTTGTGCATATCTCCCGCTCGAAAACAACCACCCGTTGCCACATGCCTGGGTGATCCGCTTTTAAGCAGGCAAGCATGAAATGTCGACCTTGCTTATCATATCACGCGAACCAGCGCGGGATCAGGATTGCTGATTCCTCGACATCTCATCATGCACTCGCAAGCACGCGCATACTGGCAGGAGCGCGGACGCATCGCGTATGATAATGAGGGCAATCTGTGCATTGTGAACCGATCGGTTTGATTTCCCTGAGATTGTGTCCGACCGCATGCCTGCCAGATCCTGCGGGCTGGCCCGCGTGGAAATTCTGTAACCAGAGGATGTCTCATCTATGTCAAATCAATCAGGCGGCGCGGATGACGAGGCCCCGCCATCGTCGACAAATCCTTCCACCTTTCGCCAGGAACTCGACGCGATCCTCCTGCGGCGTGACCCGGTAGCACTACGCACTTTCCTGGTGGAGCGAGGCCAGTGGGACGAAGATACGACCATGGACCCTGAAGTAGCCATGTGGATGATGCTTGCCGCCAGCCCCAAACATGCCCAATACCATGCCGAGGCCAAGCGCTGGCTCACGCTACATGGACGTGGCGACGACGCCGCGGCGATCGGCGGCGACCAACCAGATCGCGCGAGCACGTCGCGCCGCGCAAAACCTCAGCACAAACGGCCACCCCAGCATCCCAGTAGCGGCAAGTCTCCGCGCGGATGATCAGAGATGATCCTTGCCTGGTCCAGTGGTAAGGCATGGATTAACCAGCCTGACCATGCACTAGCGAGTTTGATTTGTTTGCGACGGTAGCAATACCAGAGAGGTGAGGAGTATGCCTAAAGCAAGCATATCATCGCATGATTGAGCAAAAAATGGGGATTTCAGCGGAGTGGAGTAGCCCAAATGGGGAAATTGGGTCGCTTGTACGACATTCGTAGGTTATAGTGATGATACGGAACGTTGTTCTCCCCACCTCTTCCGGTGGGCATTCTAAAACAGAAACGGAAATACAGAAAATGCCACTGTCAAAATCGGACCTGGTCAAAAAGGTTGCCGAGAAGAGCGGCAAGTCGGCCAAGGAAGTTCAGGCCATCACGGATACCCTGCTGGACATCGTCCGCGAGACACTGGTCGCCGGCGACACGGTCCGCCTGATCGGATTTGGCGCCTTCTCCACCGCTATGGCGGCAGAGCGCGAAGCCACCAACCCCCGCACCGGTGAAAAGGTGAAGGTTGAGGCGAAGCGCCGCGTCAAATTCACCCCAGGCAAGGATCTTGCAGACGCGGTCAACGAGAAATAAATCGCATCCCGTTCAGTCTGTTGCGTGAGTCCGCGTTTCCTTCGCGAATTCACGCAGCCAACTGAGTAGAAAATACGCAAGGGGGATTTTGTTCACGCCAAAATCCCCCTTGCGTATTTTCCTGGCCATCGCGGACTAGTGTCGCCGCAACTCATCTTCCAGTTCAGCGCGCATGCGCACGTAAGTCGGCGCGTCAATCTCGCCACGCTCCAAGCGTTGACGGAGAATCTCTAGCGGAGGGAGCGCGGGGACGCGTTGTTGCGCGACCGGGCGCTGTTTTAACCAGCGATATGCCGTGATGCTGATAGCCACCAACAGAGCTGCCCACAGCAACATACTGCTGATCATCAAGACCCAACCCATACCCGTAACACCAACCGCCGCGAGTGTCATAGTAGATGCTCCTCTCCACGCTTGACGAACCAATGACTAGGTATAGCATAGCATGGAAGCCCTCTGCTGCCAAGGTCTTCCATCACGACTTCATCGTCCAGGTTGAACCTTGTGATGTATCTTTGACCTCCACACCAAAACGTTCGTCAAGTTCACGTCGCAAGCGATCGGCCTCCGCCCATTGCTTGGCCTGTCTCGCCGCTGTGCGTTGCCCCACCAGCTCTTCGATTGCCTCGCGGGTCGCATCATCGATAGTTGCGCGGATATCCAGTGCCGGATCAAGGGCGATGCCCAGCACGCCCACCAGGGTGTCCAGCATCGCCACGCCCGCCGCCAGCACTGCGAGATCAACCTGCGCACCCTGTGCCGTGAGGTCATTGAGGCGGCGTACCAGATCGTCGATCGTCGCTACGCCACGTGCGGTATTCAGATCATCATCCAGTGCCGCGATGAAATCCGTTTGATAGGCTAGGAAGGGATCGTCCTCGCCCACCAGTGGCACCACCGCGCCAATACGTTGCGCGGCAGTGCTACGAGCCTCCACCCAGCGTCGCCAACGAGTCACCGCTGCGCGCACCTGTTCTTGCAGGTAAGTAAATTGCGTGCGGTAGGATTGCGCCAGCAGGTAGAGTCGCAACGCCGGTGCTGGCACCTCGCGCAAAACTGAGCGGATTGTGACGAAAGCACCGGTAGAGTGCGCCATCTTCTCATCACCGAGTTGCAACAACCCGGTGTGCACCCAGTAGCGCGCGAACGGTGTGACCCCAGTCAGCGCCTCGCTTTGAGCAATCTCATTCTCGTGGTGTGGGAAGATCAGGTCCATTCCGCCACCATGAATATCGATCTGTTCCCCTAGCGTATCCATCGCCATCGTCGAGCACTCGATGTGCCAGCCTGGTCGCCCATGCCCCCAGGGACTCGGCCACCAGGGCTCACCGACTTTGGCGGATTTCCACAAGGCGAAATCCCGCGGGTCGCGCTTCCGCTCGTCAGCAGCGATGCGCGCCCCGGCCTGCATGGCTTCGTCATCACGTTTGGAGAGCTTGCCGTAATCCGGGAACGTATCCGTAGCGAAATAGACATCCTGATCAGTATTTTCAGGGTCGTCTGGATTACCAGGGATGCTGTAGGCATGGCCAGATTCGATCAGCCGCTCGACGAACGTGATGATCTTGGGGATGTACTCCGTCACATAGGTATAGACATCGGCACGGCGGACTCCCAACGCATCCATATCGTCGAAGTAACCGGTCATATAGCGTCGCGCGGCCTCCGCCGGAGGAATGCCATCCCGCAATCCCGCCTCGATGATTTTATCATCGATATCCGTAAAATTCTGGACATAGCGCACCGGCATGTTGCGGTATTCGAGATAGCGCCGCAAGACATCGTTCGCAATGAAGTTCCGTGCATGTCCCAGATGTGGCTCGTTCTTCGGCGTCAATCCGCAGACATACATGCGTACCGGCAGGGTGACAGGAATGAAGGGTTCTTTCTGACCCGTCAGGGTGTTCGTAAGTTGTAACACGGAGAATATGATCCTTTCTCGTTCCGGCAGAATGGCAAAGAGGATGAAGATATGACAACGCGCGGACCGACACGCCGGGCGGCGATTGGGCGATCCGCGCTAGCGACAGGTGCATCCGGGATGAGAAAAGCTCGACACGCATGCTCCTCCGTGGATGGGTTGTGTGACGCCAGCGCGCCTATGAGCATGGGCACACACCAGATGAGACGTATTGAACGGTAGTAACGCGCTCAGGCCCATTATGGCACAAGATTGCGCGCGTATCAAGCATTCACCCTCGTCGGTTTTCACATACTCGACTGGCACCGCACATGCGAGAAGAGTAGCAGGTAGAGGGGGGAGATTATGGAGACTGCCTTGGCCCGTCATTGGGCGCGGGCTATCGGACTTGTCGTGCTCGTCGGCGTTCTCAGCATCAGTTTGAGCGCCGCTTCTCTTACACCCAGGCGTGCGCAAGTGGCCACGCTCACATACGTAGCGTTGGGAGCATCGGATGCATTCGGCATTGGCACGCAGGATCCGCGCACGCAAAGTTGGCCAGCCGTGCTCGCGCAAACGCTCGGACCTGACTATCACCTCATCAATCTGGGGGTACCGGGTGCAACGGTTCTCGTGGCCGCGCATGCTGAGTTGCCCGTCGCCCTGGCGCAACAACCTGCTCTTATCACTGTCTGGCTCGCTGTCAATGATCTCGAAGCCAATGTCCCATTGGCGACCTATATCGACCAACTCCGTTCGCTCTTGCTGGCACTCTCCTCGCTCGCCGGAGCGCGAATTTATGTAGGAGATCTCCCCGACCTGACGCTCCTCCCCAGTTTTGCTCATGCTGACCAGGTCGCCTTGACGGCGACGATCACGCAGTGGAACGGCGCCATCGCCGCCCTCTGCCAGAACCTCGGGGTCACGCTTGTGGATCTTTATGCGCCGTGGAGTGACCTGCGTTCCCACCCGACCAAGATAGCGCAAGACTTCAGCGCGGATGGTTTCCATCCCTCGGCCGCTGGCGCGCAACAGCTGGCGGCGACCTTTGCTGCCGCGATTGCGACTTCGAAGAGCAGTGTGGCCCCATGACAACCTCGCTGGCAATGCTCAGCGTCACTGCCACCATCGTGGTCGTCATCATTCTGCTCGTCTGGGGGATCGGTGATGCGTTTATCGTCCGCCAAAGTCTGCGCAACTTTCAGCGCCGACCACTGCGCACTATGGTCATCATTGTGGGATTGATGCTGACTACAGTACTGATTGCCGCAGCCTCGACGGTGAACGCCACCCTTGTGCTTGCCGTCAAGACCGTTGCCATTGCCAATGTGGGGCGAGTTGATGAGAGTGTCTTGCAGAATGGCGAAGGGCTCGGCCTCTTTCCTGTACAGATTGGCACGACAGTGATGGCGCGACTGGCTCAAGATCCGCTCGTCGCGGGGGTTGCGCCATCCCTGCGCATTGATGGCGCACTGGTTATCGATACCACCCAACGCCAGGTGCGTGGATCGGTCAATATCTTAGGGATGGATCCCCGCCAGGCTGGTCCACTCCGTGATTTCAGCGCACAGACTTCCGCACCCTCGACATTGGAGCAGCTAGGCGCTGGCGATGCCATCTTGAATGCCAGTGTCGCCACCGCTTTGCATGCATCGGTGGGAGATCATATTGCGATATACTCATCAAGCTGGGCAGGCCAGGCATTGCAACTGCGCGTTGTCGCGATCGGCGGTGCTGGTCCCCTGGGCCAGCAACAGACCGTATTGACGCCATTGTCTACTCTGCAACACATCGCCGCCGCGCCTGGCATGATCAACCGCGTCTACATCGCCAATGTGGGGAATCCGCTGACCGGCAGCGGCGAATCCACGGTGATCGCGAGGACGATTCAGTCAGTACTGCCACCGGGGTTTCAGGTGCAGCTCGTTAAGGCCGATGCGGTCAACTATGCCTTGAGCGCCGAAACACTCTTTGGGCGCATCCTCAATCTCTATACCCTCTTTGCACTGGCGATCGATGTCCTGTTAATCGTCTTGATCTTCGCATTGCTGGCAGCCGAGCGACGAATGGATCTGGGGACCCTCCGTGCATTCGGATTTCAGCGCGGTCAGCTTGTCGAGGTGATGCTCTTCGAAGCCGCGCTCTATAACGCCACGGCGGCCTTGCCGGGAGCATTGGCAGGATTGGGTTTAGGGTATCTGGTTGTCACCCTCATCAATCCGACCGTAGCACATCTGGGTTTCCCTCTCCTCGTCCGTGTGCGTCCGGTCGATTTCGTGGTAACGCTCTGTCTCGGTTTTCTCTTCTCATTGCTGATAACGGCCCTCACCATCAGCGCTACCAGCAAGCTCAATATCGCCGCTGCGCTGCACAACGCACCCGATCCCCCGTCAACCGCGCCACATTTCCACGAACTCTGGCAGACTGCTGTTGGGCGCCAACACGAGCAATGGCAACGGCGCCTGGCAAGCTTTGTTGGAGTGCTGTGGGGCGGGTGCTGGCGTGGATTCATTCCACTCGCGTTTGGCTTGAGCACAATGGCGCTGGCGGCGCGGCACGATCAACCATTGGCGAGTGCGATTGGCGCGGTTGTGGAGATCGGGGGGATAGTATTGCTCCTGCGTTGGTTGGTGCTCTGGCGGGCAGCGCGCGACATCCAGCGACTGCGGGAGGACGAGCGCTTGACGGCGATTGAACGGAAGCGACGCCAGATAGATCGCGTCAGCACAATGTTTTTTGGAGCGTATCTCGTCGTATATTGGGGAATGCCGCCCATGATCGCGCACTACCTTGCACCGTCCCGCTTCAATGGGGGCATTGAAGAGTTTTTCCTGGCGGGAATCCTGATGGTCTTGGGCATCGTCCTTGCGGGCGCGATGAACTTAAGTTGGCTGCTCACACCACTGCGCGCGCTAGGCGCGCGGAGCGGACGCCTGCGCCACATCATGTTCATCGGGCTTATCTATCCTGCCTACCAACGTCTGCGAACGGGTATCGGTCTGGCGCTCTTTGCGTTGGTCACCTTCGTAATGGTCGTGATGGCGAGCCTGACGAATTCGACCTCGCAACGCTATAACGATATCAGTCAATTGACCGGAGGATATGACATCATTGGTCAATCTCTCTCGCAACCCATCGGTGGTATCGATGCCATCCAGCGCAAGCTCGCAGAGAGTGATACCCATACCGCCGCCGCCATCCAGAACATCAGCGCGGCCGTCGAGCTACCTCTAGCGATCATCGAACCAGGTGGCAATGATGCTGGCTGGCGTCTCTATCCGGTCGCTGAAGTGAGCGGCGACTTCTTGAAGGGAGCGGGCCTGCCATTGGTGGCGCGCGCGCAAGGTTACGCCACCGACGCCGCCGTCTGGGCGGCGGTGCGGGATCACCCTGGAGATGTCGTCATTGATGCCGGAGCGCTGGCGACCGACGAGGCAGCAACCCTGGGCATCCAGGCGCCGGGACCACCTCAACTTGAACATTTTGCCGCTCCCCCCATTGCGGCCACGCTCCTGGGCCCGTCATCGCTGGAGAGTGCCATCAGCGCTCCCCAGACTCAGGCGTTATTGCGCCAGACATCGCCCGAAGTGCGGGCATTGTTATCACAGCCAGCGCAGTTGTTGGCCTACACCCTGCGGCTGAGTAATCTCACCGATGCAGATGGAAAACTGCAACCGACCACCGTCTGGGCAGAAGATTTTCGCGGCAATGCCCAGGCAGCACGCATGACGATCATAGGTATCGTGAATAATACTCAAGGCCAGCGCTATGGAATGCTGGGCACGGTGGCTACCTTCGCGCCGTTGGAACGGGGATTGACGGGCATCAGCAATAGCTATTATTACTTCCAACTCCGTCCCAGTGCCGATGTCAGCGCGATTGCCCGTACCCTTAGTTCGGATCTGCTGGAATATGGTTTCGAGACGACGGTGATCAGCCAGGCCTTGCGCGACCTCAATGCACCAGAACTTTTTGCCACCCAGGTCCTCCTTCGGCTCGTTGGTTTGATGCTGTTCGTTGGAACTGCGGCACTGATGATCTCTGGTTTACGTAGCGTCGTGGAACGGCGCCAGCAGATCGGTATGTTGCGCGCGCTGGGATTTCAACGCTGGGAGATACAACTGGTCTTCTTTGTCGAGACCGTGCTGGTAGCTTTTGGTGGCACCCTGGCGGGCCTTGGGATGGGATTATTGCTCTGCCATAATGGCTTTGCGCTGACTTTCACGGATGCGACGCAACTGGGTATCGCGCTGATCATTCCCTGGGGAACTATCGCCGCAATCCTATTGATTGCGATTGCGGCGGCGGCGGTTGCCGTTGCCATTCCCGCGTACCAGGCCAGCCGTGTTCCTCCCGCCGCTGCCATGCGCTATGAATAACCGGGAGGAGACAGTTCATGAATGATCTCTGGAATATGCTACGGGGTGCAGCCCGCGGTGATCGCGCGGATCCACAGGATCGAACAGCAAGGGATGCGCCGACTCAGCCCGCGATTATTGAAGCGAGTGATCTTACGAAAACCTATCATTCACACGGTATCGAAGTCCGCGCGCTCGACGGGGTCAACTTGAAGATCGCTTCTGGCGCGATGGTCGCGATTATGGGCGCGAGTGGGTCTGGCAAGTCCACGTTACTGAATTGCTTGGCTGGTCTCGACACCATCGATAGCGGCAGGATCCACATCGCCGGTCAAGATATGGCGGAGATGAGCGATCGGGCGCGCACTGCCTTGCGCTCGCAGACGATGGGGTTCGTCTTCCAGACCTTCAATCTGTTGCCGGTCCTCGATGCAGTCGAGAATGTCGAACTACCTTTGCTCATCCTGCGGGTTCCGGCGACTGAGGCGCGACGTCGTGCCAGAGCTTTGTTGGATGCAGTGGGACTAGCACATCGCGAGCATCATCGACCGGCAGAGCTCTCCGGGGGCCAACGTCAGCGCGTGGCGATCGCCCGCGCGCTCATCAATGATCCGCTGATTGTTTGGGCAGACGAACCGACCGGAAGCCTGGATAGTGAAGCAGCAGATGAGATCATGCATCTCTTTGCCCGCTTCAACCAAGAGCAGCAGCAAACGATTGTCATCGTGACCCACGCGCCCGAGATCGGCGCGCGCGCTGGCCAAAATCTTCTCATGCGCGATGGCCGCCTGGTATGATCGCAGTCACGCGTTGAGATCGACGGAAGAACGCGCTTGATTCGCAGGCCACGAGACTGCTGAGAGCTCATTGCGCATGAACAAGATGTGTATGGCATACGCACATTCGAACAGAGCACAAGCCCTGCGCGGCCAAATGGAGCGCCTCACGCTGTGCCGACCCTCCTTGATCTGCTTCAATGAGACCACCACCAATAAATCCCTGGAGAGTCCGTTCGTCATCTCCATCTGGGGACTCTCCAGGGATTGAGCGAGTACCTATGCCGGTCGCTGCGCTGTGATGATGGCATAACCGAATTGGCCCGATTGCACCGCCTGGGCGGCGGATCGTGCCAGGGCTTTGGCTTCAGCAAAATTAATCGTAACGGGCAATGTGAGCTTGTTCAGCTTTGTGAGCAATTCCGCTCCCAACAACTTGCCCTGGATGGCGTGGACCATCTGCGCGAGGGCTTCATTGTGGGGTTCAATGGTCGCGACGCGCAAACCCGCAGCTTCAAGATACGCAGCATATTCAGGGATGGGGCGCGCGTCGGCAATGCAGGCGATCCAGGCTAACAAACCTTGCAGATCATCCGGGATCGGACCAGTGCGGGTCAGGTCGCTCAGCCCGACCTGGCCGCCGGGCTGGAGAACGCGCGTGAATTCTGCGGCGGCGGTGGGTTTATCAGGGAAGGTGCAGAAAGCGCATTCACAGATGATTGCGTCGAAGGCGCCAGCTTCGACTGGCAATTTTTCGGCATCCCCTTGCAGGAATGTCGCCAACTCCGCCACGCCC
>DAIDHM010000036.1 GCA_027459705.1 Ktedonobacteria bacterium
CGATGCTCAAGTAGATATCCTGGCCATAGACGGGACGGTGCAGGATCTTATTCAGATATTGCTGCGACGCCGAGTTGAAATCGGTCGTACTGCCAGTCTGACCCGAGAGGATATCGTTATAATAATGTTCGATGCCGGTTGACCCATAGATGTAGCTGAAGTAGCCCAGGAACGAGGAAATGGAGGGATGCGCAGCGGTAGCATAGCGCCGCCGCCAGCCACAGGGCGAATTGGGATCCGGCACAGACCACGCCAGCAAGACGCCGTTGCGATCATAGATCCGCCCCCGGATGGGCTGATCGCTGGCCATACATTGCTGATATCGGGTGTATTGTTGGGCATCCGCGACCGGCCAATAGGTCTGCCAGTAGACCAGGAAGCCGCTGACCACCACGAACAATGCGATGAAGAACATCAGCAAACGTCTCATCTGGGTCTGTATCGCCATGTGGTCCCCTTCTCTCGAACTCCGTACCGTGCGGCCGCGCGACATATGCGCCTGGCGACCCATCAAGCTGGGCCTTCGCCCGCGCCATCGCTCTGATCCTATCCCATTCCAGCTCTCAGCCGCCACTCGCGACCAGATCTGGCAAGAGCACCTGCTCATAGAGGGTCAGGGCGATCGTCGATTGGCAGAAACCTTCGCCCGCGCGATCTTTCTGGATGATGACCGCGTAGCGCGGGGTCTTGCCGGTCGCGACGCCATTCTCATCCACAGCCACCGGCGCCAGCGAACTCCACCAGGTCTGCGTATCTGGTAACGGAAAGCCCAGGTCACCCGTGCCGGTCTTGCCGCCTTCGAGAACCGGCGAACTGCTGGCGCGTGGACTGAGCGAGCCCGTGCCATAGCTCACCACCGCGCGCATCGCCTGCTGCACTTCGCGTGCCGTCTGAACGGACATCACGCGGCGCGGCGCGGGCAAAGGATCATTCGGCACGCTGGTCGCGGCGACGCCATGCGCCACGAACTTCAACCGCAGATGCGGCGGGTGAATCACTCCATCCGCGCCGATCGCCGCGATCATCACCGTATCCATCAGCGGCGAGACGAGCAAACGTCCCTGACCATAACCGGTATCGGCGAAGAGCACGTTATCCTGATTCCACTGCTGCTGGAATTGCGGCTGATAAACCCAACTCGGAATCACCGGCAAATCGAAGGGGAGCGTATGGATCTGATCGCCATAACTCATCCCAAAACGCGCGGCATAGTCCAGCCAGGTCGACTTGCCGACCATCACGGCAGCCCGCGCATAGGCGACATTATCACTATACGCGAAGAGATGTATGAGATCGACCGGGAATGCACTATCTGGCAAATCTGGCAAATTATTGGTCACAAAGCTATGCCCATCCACGGTATAGGTCGAGGCATCCGCCTTATCGAAGCCTGTCTGAGGCGTCAGGACCCCGCTATCAAAACCGGCGATCAAAGTCATCATTTTGAAAGTCGATCCGGGAACTACGGCCGTCTGGATCGCTCGATTCAACAGTGGCTTATTCGGATCCGTCAGCAACTGCTGGAAATAGCGTTGCCCAAGCGTTTCACCGTTCGCAGAACCGGGATTGACCAGGTGATGATTGACCAGTAAATCCGCATTAAAAGTGGGATAACTGACCATCGCGGTGATCGCTCCGGTCTGCGGATCTTCGACGATGATGCTCCCGGGTTGGCCAACAGTTCCCACGGGATACGTACAGATACCCGATGGCGGCGTATCATTGAAATGCGCGTAGACCTGATCCTGGACGGTTTTGTCGAGGGTCAGATAGAGATCATCACCGTAACGCGGTTGATGCTCGGCATTGGTCAGAATCGCCTGCACCCCGGCGCCGATGCCTTGCTGGCTGACGGGGGTCGGCGCGGCCGTGCTCGTGAGGCCTCCGCTTAAGCGCGTGTTGTAGGCTAATTCCAGGCCCGTGATGCCATAGCCAGTGGGATCATAATAGCCCAGGACGGGCGAGAAGGCCGGATCCGTATAATGGCGCGCCCAGCCACAGGGTGCGGAGGGATCCTTGACGGAATAGGCCAGCAAAACGCCGTTACGGTCATAGATCGATCCACGCTGTGGGACGTTCGCCGCGACGCACTGGCGCTGGTCATAGGCGACCGCGACGGCCTGTCCCTGGCTGGATCCACGCCAAAAGACCTGCCAGTATACCAGCCACCCACTGACAAAAAGAAATACCACCATGAACAGGGTCATCAGGCGGCGGGCGGTGACGGTCATATCAGCAGGCATCGTCCTACTCCCACGCAATACGGGCCGGTCGCGAGCACCGCGAAATGCTCACCGCCCGTTCAGTCAAGTGCCAGTGTAGCACTGTCGTCAGTCAGTGTCAAAGACGATCGAAGGATGACTGTGGCTGCTGTGATCTCCGTCACACTGCCTGCGGCGGGGCTCGGGACGGTGTAGCGATAGACATTTCATTGCTAGCTAGCTTTACGATGCATATCTCGGCGGCCTGCCTTGCGTCAGGAGGCGCGAGTATGCTACACTCGCCGCAGTGAGCGTTACATGGAACGTCCTATCGCCAGTATAATAAAGAGGGGTGCCTCGGGGACGGCGGCGCGCTGAGCGTGGCAGTCTTCCAAAAATTGGGACGCAGCAGTGTAAACCCTGGATAAACGCCATGCAACACCGAAACATTGCTCGCAGTCGGCCAGCAGCGCAACATCACCATGGGGGGGCAAGACCAGCATGACAGTGCCATTCAATCAGGATTCTCCGCACAGGCACGGACCAGTGGCCACCGAACCGGATTGGCAACTGGAGAATACGATCAAATCCCCACGAGTGGTGCAGCGCGATGCCGAGGCACTGCGCCAGGCCGCGCGCGTCGAACGACCACGGCCAGGTCGCCCCCTGAAGATCGCTTTTCTGGGCACCCATGGCATTCCCGCGAATTATAGTGGCTTCGAGACGTTTGTCGACCAACTGGCGACTCGTCTGGCGGCACGTGGCCATGAGGTGACTGTCTATTGTCGCCAGCACCATTTTACGCTGACTGAGCGCGTCTATAAAGGGGTCAAGTTGGTCGTGCTGCCGACCATCACGACCAAACAACTCGACACCATCGTCCATACGTTTCTCTCGATTTTGCACGGCGAGTTTCGTGGCTACGACATCGTCTACATCTGCGGCGTCGGGAGCGCTCCACTGGCCTTTATTCCCCGGCTGGTAGGAGTTCCGACGATTGTCAATGTCGATGGCGCCGACTGGCAACGCGATAAATGGGGTAGTTTCGCGAAGGGCTACCTGCGCCTCGCCGAGCGCCTCAGCACTGTCACCAGCAATGTGATCATCGCGGACTCCCATGTCATCGAAGCCTATTACCGCCAGAATTTTCGACGTGAGACGATCTTCATTCCCTATGGCTCGGATGTGCCTATCATCCCAGCAGGCGACACATTGCGACAATTCGGACTGGAGGCGAACAGGTATATCCTCTGGGTGGGTCGACTTGTCCCGGAAAACAACTGTCATGATGTCATCCAGGCCTACCAGCGCGCCGGTGGGCCTGCCACAGGACTCAAGCTCTGCGTCCTCGGCGACGCGCCATATCAGTCGGACTATATCCGCGATCTGAAGGCGTCGGCCGGGCCAGGCGTCATCTTCACGGGTTTTGTCTACGGCCAGGGCTACCATGAGCTCGGCGCGAACGCGTACCTCTTCGTCTTCGCCAGCGGAGTCGGCGGCACTCACCCGGCATTACTGGAGGGTATGGCCCGCGGCAACTGTATCATCGTCAACGATATGAGCGCCAATATGGAGACGGTCGGCGATACTGCCATCCCCTACAATGGCGAAGGTCATGCCGACGCTCTGGCTCCCGTGCTGGCCAATACCCTGGCCCAGCCCGCGCTGATCCAGGAATACCGCGTGAAAGCCGCGCGCCGCGCCGCGGCGGTCTATAGCTGGGAAGCGATTACGGACCAATACGAAGATCTGTTCTATCGCATGGCAAAAAAGAAACGCTCAACCTAGCGACCTCATCAACAACGCAGCGTGGCTGGATAATCCTGTGCGATGCTTCACCCGCTCTGAATTTCGTCGCAAGCGCGTTGTCTCACCACGAACAGTAGATTCTCTCATTGATTGGCGACAAAAAAGCAGCCAGATTCCAGTCATCACACCGGAATCTGGCTGCAACGCGCTGCCAGGCATGCGCTGAAGTGCGCGCCACCTACCGTAGCGTCACCCACTGCGGATGTTGTGCGGAGATGCTAGACCATGAACGTCGGCAGCAACCGATCAGCGTAGTCGGCGATGACAGGAACGCGCATCGTCTTCCCCGTGGCAGCCTGAATCATGACGACCAGGAAGTAGACACCAACACCCAGATAGACCAGTGGGTACAAGCACGAAAACAAAATGAACCCTAAACCGTGCGTGATAGCAGCCACAAAGAAACTCACGAATGACAACGCGATGGAGAGAGCAATGATAGCGGCCTGTGAGAGCAATGCTTGGAGCGCATGGAAGCGCACGAATTTATTTTGCTTCTCGACCGCTAGCACAACAATTGGCCCAATGATGCCGATCAAATATGCCAGCACCACCGCCAAGCCAGGCGACATGCCACTCCCCGCGGCAGTGGGGGGTGGGGTGTAGGCATATTGCGGTTGCCCAGGCGGCGGATACCCGGGCTGTGGCGGAGGATACCCTGCTTGTGGTGGTGGTTGTTGATAGCTAGGCTGCGGTGGTGGAGGATACCCTGGTTGCGGTGGATATCCGTCTGGTTGTGGCGGATTCGGCGGCATGTTGTTTTGCTGATCCATGGAGCCTCTCCATATTCGTAATTGGCAAGAATATCAATATCCTTGCGCTGTATTCAGAATACACGATAGTTCCGTAAAATTGGCCAGTTAAATGAGTATTTTCAAAGAATAGTGATCATGCTCACAACCCGTCGCCCATTTGTTATGACAAGATCATAGATAAGGAGTGTTGATAGTATGCGTTCATGCTATCGTCCGATAGGACAATTATGCTATCATCTGCCTATATCAGACTCCAGGAGGTACTTCCTTGGCGACGATAACCCAGCCAACGACCACATTGTCAACGCGGACGATGTCCTCCGCTCCTGCCACTGACGCGATCACGCGCTTGAGCGCCATCGAACTCTCAGCGCGGATCCGCGCGGGCGAGATCTCCGCGCGCGAAGCGACCGACGCAGTGATCGCACGCATCGCGGCGGTCAACCCCAGCATCAATGCGCTGGTTTTCGATCTCTTCGACGCAGCGCGCGCGACCGCCCAGGCGCTTGACGATGCTCAGGCGCGCGGCGCAACGCTGGGCCCATTGCATGGCGTCCCGATCACCATCAAAGATCAATTCGACGTCCGTGGATCGCCTGCCACCTGGGGGGTCAAAAGTCGCGCGCAGGTGCTCGCTACCTCGGAAGGCCCCCTTGTGGCGCGGTTACGCGCCGCGGGCGCGATCATCCTGGGGAAGACCAATGTCCCCCAACTGCTCTTCTATGCTGAATCTGACAACCCGCTCTATGGGCGATCGCGCAATCCATGGAATCTGGATCGCACGCCGGGTGGCAGTAGTGGCGGCGAAGGAGCGATCATCGCCAGTGGCGGATCGTTCTTCGGGCTGGGATCCGATATTGGTGGGAGCCTGCGGGTCCCTTCGCACTTCTGCGGCATCGCGACGATCAAGCCGACCTCGCCACGACTCAGCGGGCTGGATAATCCGCGCTATTTTGACAGTGGTCAGGAAGCTATCATCGCGCAGGCTGGCCCGATGGCGCGCACCGTCGCCGATGTCGACCTGGGCCTGCGCATCCTCGCGGCTCCCGGTCAGGAGGCCATTGATGCCACCGTTCCGCCCGTGCCGCTGGGAGATCCCCGGCGCGTCCAGGTCCGCGGCCTGCGTGTGGCGATGTATGAGGATGATGGCTTCTTTCCCGCCAGCCCAGGTGTCCGTCGGGCCGTACGGGTCGCCGCCGCCGCCCTGGAGGCACAGGGCGTCATCGTAGAACCCTGGACACCTCCCGACGTCACACAGGCGATGGATCTCTTCGTGCAAATTCTTGGGGCTGATGGCGGCCGCGGTCAACAAGCGACCTTAGCGGGCGAAAAGCCAACACCTCAGTTGGGGTCCCTCTTCCAGGCTGCTGGTTTACCCGCCGCCGCCCGACCGCTGATTGCCAGCTTGATGCGCGCCAGTGGGCAACAGCGCACGGCGCATACTGTCGAGATCCTCCGTCCGGCCAGCGCGGAGCGCTACTGGCAACTCTGCCTGGCGCGCACGGTGTATCGCGCGCGCTTCCTCACGCAACTGGACGCAGGGCGCTATGACGCCATCCTCTGCCCGCCGCACGCGCTCCCCGCCATGCTGCATGGCGCTACGGTCACGATCCCCTTTGCGGCGAGTTATAGTATGCTCTACAACCTCCTGATGTTTCCGGCGGGCGTCGTCCCGGTGACGCGCGTGCAGGAATCCGAACAGGGCGGACGCGCCGCGAGCCGCGACAACCAGGAACGCCTGGCGGCGCGCTGCGACGTGGGCAGCGTCGGCCTGCCGCTCGGCGCGCAGATCGTGGCGCGGCCCTGGCGCGAGGAGATCGTGCTGGCCTTGATGGCCGCCGTCGAGGCGGGCGTCCGCACCCACGCGGATTTCCCAGCACAGCCACCCATCTGAATCCCAAACCCCACAACCATATTGGGGGCGGCACGGCTCGACGAGTGTCGTGCCGCCCTTTTTGATGTTGAGTGATCCCAGGCTCATTGTGCCTGGTTGCCAATAAAATTTGGCGATTCGCGCAAGGCCTCCGAGATGCGATAGACACTGCCAGATCCCAGTAAGGCCAGGACATCCCCAGATTGAGTCAGCTTTTCCAGCAGGGTCTGCGTCACCGCGAGCGATCCGCCATAGTGGACGCGCTCGGGATGGTCGGCAAACGCGGGATCGCGCTGAATCGCGGCGACGAGATCGCGCGAGTGGATCATGCCCGTGTCGCGCTCGCGCGCGGGATAGACATCCACGATGATGACTTCGTCCGCCGATCCAAAGCTATGCGAGAAATCCTCCAGGAATGTCTTGAGGCGGGTGAACATATGCGGTTGAAATGTCGCTATGAGGCGCTGTCCCGTGAAACGGCGACGTGTCGCCTCCAGCGTCACGGCGATCGCAGTCGGATGATGGGCATAGTCGTCGACGATCACCACCCCCCGAGCGCACGGCGTCACCTGGAAGCGGCGGTTAATTCCCCCAAAATTCGCCAGCGATTGGCGGATGACGTCGGGATCCACACCCAGTTGGCGGGCGGCGGCGATTGCGCCCAGGGCATTCTCCACATTGAAACGGCCGGGCAAGAGCAACTGGAATCGGCCAAGATCGCGCGTCTCGGACGCATGGCTGGCATCGCCAGCGACGAGCAGTTCGCTCACCGCGAAACTCGTCTCGCCATCCAACCGCACAGCGCTCCCCATGTATTCCGCCGGTCCATCGAGCGAATAGCGCACCACCTCGCCTGGCCAGGCAGCCATTCGCTCGCGCAATGCATGGCAGCCCGCACTATCCCAATTCAGCACCAATGTCGGCGGCAAGTCCCACTGGCCTTCGAGATCCATCCCCGCCACGAACGCGTCGAACGCGTCGCAGAGTTCGCGATAATCGTGGAAATACTCCGGGTGCTCGAATTCGATGCTCGTCACCACTGCCAGACGGGGATGGTAATGGAGGAAGTTGAGATTGAACTCATCAGCCTCGTTCACAAAATAGTCGCTCTGCCCCATGCGCACATTGCCCTGCCAGTTCGGCACAATCGCCCCCACCTCACAGGTGGGGTCCAATCCGGCATCGATGAGAATCTGCGAGAGCATCGAGGTCACGGTGCCCTTGCCATGCACGCCCGCGACACTGCAGCCAAATTTTCCGATCATGAACGCGCCTAACAGCGCCTGCCACTCGATCACCGGGATGCCACGATCCCGCGCCGCGACCACCTCTGGGTTGTTGGGATCCAACTTGGTGATAGCGGGGGAGATCACCAGGACATCCACCGCATCGAGGTGCGCGCCCGCATGGCCTTCCACCACGCGCACCCCTTTGGACTGAATCCATTCGGTCGCGCCCGAGAGCATCTGTTCACACCCCGAACAGGTCGCCCCTTCCAGGAGCGCCATCTGTGCGACCGAGGTAATCCCCGAACCGCCAATACCCATGAAATGGAGATGTTTGCCTCGCAAGTCTGCTGGTCGTATGATCACATCCGGTTGCATCCTTTTATTGCTCCTTTGCGCGCTCAAGTCGATCATCCTGTGGCATTGTACTGCATATAGAAACCCGGACGGCACCACAGCGCGCGACACGCGGACACCATCCCGAACTGGCCAATGCTTGGGTGAAGCTGCAGGATCGGCTACAATACAGAGCAGGAGGAGCATGCATGTCCGCATTCCCACATTGTGTCTTCTGCGCACCCGAAGTGTTGACGACGCGGATGATGTCCACCCCACATTTTCTGGTGATCGCCGATCATGCGCCGCTGGTTCCTGGCCACACGTTGATCATTCCACAGCAGCATTATCCGTGCTACGGCGCTGTCCCCGGCGATCTCGACGAGGAATTAGTCGCGATCCGCGACCTGATCACCGGATTTCTTACGCGGAATTATCCGGCAGTCACCTGGTTCGAACATGGCGTCTTTCACCAGACGGTGTACCATGCCCATCTCCACGCGATGCCACTCGGGGCCATCCATCCATCGGTCACGCGCGATGCCGCGCTCGGTGGCGTGCCCATCGCCAACCGCGCCGACCTGCGTGCGTGGTATGCTGAGCACGGCCATTATACGTACCTTGAAGAACCAGATGGCGCAGCTGCGATCTTCCCGGCGAGCGAAACTACTTACCGCGCGATGCTCGTCGCCCTGCACCAGCGGCACACCATCGCGATCCCACGTGTGGGAGCAGCGGATCGCTTGCGCCTTGGGGCTCCTCATGTACGGACGCTGCTAGAGACCTGGCAAGCCAGTGGTCTGCCAGCGGACTGGCGGACATAATCGGCCTGCTGGACACCCTGGCAAGTAGTGGCTAATTCGCCTGTGATATCGCTTGTGCACTGTGCATATGCAACACGAAACATCCTGTACATAATCGAAAGGGGTCGAAGATGACCATTCAGAACATTGGGGTCGTGGGTTGCGGATTGATGGGTAGCGGGATTGCCCAGGTCGCCGTACAGTCGGGCTATGACGTGATCGTCGCGGAGGCGGCTCAGGAATTCTTGGATCGCGGCCTGCAACGCATCGAAGCGTCGTGGAGCACGATGCTGGCGAAAGGCAAGCTGAGTGAGGCCGAAGTCGCCGCCAGCCGGGCTCGATTACACACGACCTTGAACCTGGCAGATTTCGCCGATCGCGACATTGTCGTGGAGGCGATCATCGAGAACAAAGAGGAAAAGATCAAGCTCTTCCGCACGCTCGACACCATCCTCCCAGCCAATGCGCTGCTCGTCAGCAATACTTCGTCGCTGCCCATCACAGAACTGGCGGCCGTGACGCGGCGGCCCAGCCAGGTCGCGGGCTTACATTTCTTCAATCCCGTTCCCGTCATGAAACTGGTCGAGATTGTCCGCGCATTGGAAACGAGTGACGCAACCGTCGCAACGCTGAAAGATCTGGCAGCCTCACTCGACAAAACCGCCATCGTCGCCAAAGATACCGCTGGATTTGTAGTGAATTTCCTGCTGATCCCCTATCTGCTCAGCGCAATCCGCATGTACGAGCAGGGAACCGCGACAAAGGAAGATATCGACGCGGCGATGCGTTTAGGCACCGGCTATCCTATGGGGCCATTCACACTGCTCGACTATGTGGGACTCGACACAACGCTCTACGCCGCCGAAGCCATCTATGATGAGAACCGCGATCCGATGTATCAGCCACCTGTCTTGCTACGCCGCATGGTGACGGCTGGATTGCTCGGCCGCAAGAGTGGTCGCGGGTTCTATGACTATGCCAAATGATCGACGCGCATGCTGATTCACCAGCATGCGCAGCACACTCCAGAAAACAGCGGGCCGACGATCTCGTCGGCCCGCTGTTCGGCTTAAATCTCGACAATGCCGGGGATGATCAGTGGACGCAGGTGGGTTTTCTGCCAGATAAAACTCCCAACAGATTCTTTTACCCGCGCCACAAGGTCGCCATACTCCGGTTTGCCGCGATATTTCGATTGCAGCATACGTTTCAACGCATCGATGCTTTCGAGAATGAAGCCATCCGTCTCACCGCCGATCACCCCACGGGCCGTGATCTCCGGTTCTGTCACCAATTCGCCAGAATGCCGATCTACCACCAGAGTGACGACCACGACTCCATCAGCGGCGAGGTGTTGGCGATCGCGCAATACCTCGCGCGAAACATTGCCTACCGTGAGGCCATCGACCAGCACGGCACCGGCCGGGACATGACCGACCTTACCGGCTTGATCCTGACTGAATTCCATCACATCGCCCAATTCCGCGATCAATACCTTATCCGCGGTATAGCCTTCTTCTTGCGCCACCAGCGAATAGAGCCACTGATGGCGATATTCACCGTGGACCGGCGCGAGATAGCGCGGACGGAGGAGCCGGATGACATCGCGCAATTCTTCGCGGCTGGCGTGCCCGCTGACATGGACATGTGGATTGAGATCTTTATAGATGACAATAGCGCCCCGCCGGAAGAGATTGTCGATCGTACGCGAGACGGTCTCGGTATTGCCTGGCACGGGTTCCGCCGAGAGGACGACGGTATCACCTGGATGCAACTGAATGAATGGATGTGATCCGGAAGCGATGCGCGCCAACGCCGAGGTCGGTTCGCCCTGGCTGCCGGTCGTCAATAAGACGACCTTATTATCAGGCAGGTGGTTGGCTTCGTCCGCCGAGACGACTGAACCAGGGGGGAGAGTGATATAGCCAAGCTCCGCCGCGACAGTCATGTTTTGATCCATGCTACGCCCGACGATCGCGGACTGGCGGCCCATCGCATGCGCCATATGGATGGCTCGCTCTAAACGAGGGATATTGGAAGCAAAGGTCGTCAGGATCACCCGCCCTTTGGCTTCCTGCATGAGATGATTGATTGCCTCAAAGACCAGGGTCTCAGGCGGGGTGCGCCCCTGCCGTTCAATGCGCACGCAGTCGGAGAGCAATGCCAACACCCCTTGATCGCCCAGTTCGCGCAAGCGATTCTGGTCGGTCTGGAAGAGTGTGTCAGCGGTGACATCCAGTTTGAAATCACCGGTGAAGACCACCAGGCCAGCCGAGGTATGCAGCCCCAACATAAAACTGCCGGGAATACTATGGGCGACCGGGATAAATTCGACAGCAATCTGCCCGACAGTGATTGTCTCGCCTGGTTCGACTGGGTGGAAGGTCGCATACTCCAGGGCGCGTCGTTCGCGCAGTTTTGCTTCGACCATGCCGAGAGTCAACCGCGAACCGTAGAGCGGGACGCGCCAACCGTCATGGGCCAATTGCGGCAAAATAAAGGGCAACGCACCAATGTGGTCTTCGTGCCCATGCGTCAGCATGATGCCGCGCATACGATCGATACGCTCACGGACGTACGATACGTCGGGTATGACAAGATCGATACCGCTCTGTTCTTCTTCGGGAAATTTGACGCCAGCATCGACCATCAAGAGATCCGTGCCACATTCCACGGCGGTGGCATTCTTGCCTACTTCGCCAACGCCGCCGAGCGGCACGATGCGAATAGTCTTGGATGAAGAGCGCATGCGACCAGCGGCTGGTGCGGAATTCTGCGCCGGGCGCGCGGATGTGCGCGGACCATCTGATCCATCACGTTGTTTGGGCATACAGTACATACCCTTTCATATAACACAAGGCACGACCCATCGACCGCCAGCGGATGGCGAGCGGATCGATCGTGCGCACGACACACGGAATGAAGGAAGTAGTCCGCGGCAATCGCGTTGGCGAAAGGCAAGACCATCCCTGGAGTAATGGAGAAAGGCTGGCAGCCTCCATGAAAAACGCCGCGAGCCAATAGGCGCGCGGGAAAGCCCGAACCATATGGTGAAAGACCACTATGACCAGCCTTGTGTGGTTGCGGGAAGCCGGGCGCGGAAATGACCGCGCCCAGGCCTTATTAGGCCTCGTCAGTGGCATCGTCAGGCTGCAGTGCACGCAACCGCATGACGAGGCGCGATTTGCGGCGGGCAGCATTGTTTTTGTGGATGACGCCCTTCGTGACCGCCCGGTCCAATTGGCTGATCGCCTGACGCAACGTCTCGGTCGTCTCAGCCGCTGTGGGCTGAGCATCGATCGCTTCGCGCGCCTTCTTCACAAAGGTGCGCACTTTGCTTTTGACTGCATGGTTGCGGACACGGCGTTTCTCTTCGACACGCAGACGCTTCAGCGCCGACTTCGTATTTGGCATGGATGCTGTGTACCTCTTTTTTGTCGTACGATCTCTTGCTCTATGGTGCTCATTACCGGCATGATGAGTCAAAGGATAGAAGGCAGACTCATCATAAGTAATTCCGCATAATCTCGCCTCAGTATATCAGCCCGTGACTATAAAGTGCAAGGCTGAAGTCCGAAGGTCCGTGACTACTCCCCCGCAGAGAATACGGGGGCTTCTCGGCCGAAGCCAAGCAGTGTCGTCCCTCTGCCAAAATGTTGAAGGCGGCCTTCAAGTAATGCATTCGGCCAAGCCCCATCTCTCTCACCAGAGTGAGCTCGGATGAAGAACCACACATCCCTGTGATCCCACCAGCAGTTGATGCCCATCAAGGAGGATCACCTGGCGCCTCCGTCACCCACCCATGGCGCGTCGCGCACACTCAGAGCACGTTTGTCGGCGCCAACCTGCCATGCAAGAAACGCATATTACGACCGAAGGTATCGAGGCCCCGCCAGAGGCCAAATGGCTCTGGGACTGGTTGTTGCGCGGCATCGTCTGCCGTGCCGCTATGCTCCACAACCGAAGCGGCTAGGGTTGTCAATGCTGAGATGTACGTGCGCATCTGGCGCACATCATCCGCAGTACCAACAGGACCATGCCCCGGCACAATGATATCGGCGCCAATCCGTTCCAGGCTCTCGACAGACCGCCGCCAGGAACCCGGATCGCCATCGCCCATCCAATGATGCATTTGCACACTCAGCAGATCGCCGGCAAAGAGAATATGCTCCTCTGGCAACAACAAGTAAGTATCACTCTGGGTATGCCCGTTGCTCTCGATCACCTCAACATGCCGCGTCAAGCCGCGCAGATCGAGTCGGTCTCGGAAGATCAGTTCTGGCGAACGCACTTCACTGCCGGCCGCGGTCTCGACCAGCCACTGTCCGACGCGGAGCAGGTTTTCGATGCGGCGTCGTTCGCGTTCATCCACATCTGAGCGGAGTCGCTCTTCCAGCGTCGCGATCTCACCGGGCATTGTCGCCCGCCGTTGTTGCAGGCGCTCCGTAATCGTACTTGCAATCGCATCGCGCGTCGCGGTGGTCCCGATGATGGTAGCACCGTTAAATAGCGCATTACCACAGACATGATCCATATGCCAGTGGCTATTGATCACCAGTGAAGGCCAGCGGCCCGTCACAGCCCGCGCGACCGCGATCAGGTCGCGCGCGGCGCGATGCGTCATGAACGTGTCATACACGATCGTACGGTCGCCAAGATCGATAATCCCGGCATTGCTGAAAGCCGCTCCATGCTCCGTCGCGATTGCGGCGAAGACGCCATCGGCCAGCAATTCCAGATGAAAGTGTTCGGATACCGGTTGCGGATTCTCCATGCACCAGGCTCAATTCCGTCGAACGCACCAGATGGCGCCAGGCCAGTTGTGTAGATGCAGTATATCTCATGGCGAACCAGTGAAAATGCTCAATAGCGTAATATTTCACACCAGTTTTTCGTTCCAACGATCTGGCTATACGCTCCTGGTCCAACCAGCGTGTGTATCCATTGACACTCTGACCCACATTCGCACCACCTGTGACCGATTATGGCGCACATCGAGCAGCACTTCGTTAATCAACACAGACTCGCCTCAGTGCCCGTCTCGTCCTCATTCTTCACCGGACTTCAATTGATCCATCAACAGCGCCGCCAGGATCGCCAGGAAAAAGTAGGCGATTAGCGGCTCGATGACCAGCAGAAGTTGCCCACCCAACCCTAGCGGTTTGGGAGTGTAGCCAATCGGCGTCAGATTAGCCATTGCCAGCATAATATGTTGGCCCACCGTCGTCAGGATGCCAGGCCAGGTCAGCACTATGGGGTATGGGTTATTTGCGGAAGTAATCACCGCGTCATTGATGAGATACGCTAGGAAAAAAGCGCCCAATGAGACGAAAAAGGTGGCGACAAACCGGCCAGGTCGCACCCCAAAGCCGATCGACCACTGCATGATCCAGAGCCACACTGCGCGTGGCCAGGTCCGTGGGTGCTGCCGCTTTTCGTGAAATTGCGCGTCGAAATATTGATAACGCAATTCGTCGCCCACTCGCCCAGCCTGACCAATCCACCCCAATTCATCGTCGCTTTTATGATTAGACCCAAACTCTTCGCTCAACATTTTGAAACGGACACTATCCGCGATCTGAGCATGAAAATGCGCTATGCTTACTGTCTCTTTCATTTCATGGCGCCATTTCGCCAACTGTCTGGTATACTCGTCCAGGATGGTTTTCAAACTTTTGACCGTGTTCTCCACGGGGTTTTCGCGTTGGTTTTCCTCATAGAAAATAAAATTACTCTCGATGCGCAATTTATAGAGTCGCACCTCCATACGCAACAATAAGAGAGCCCGCGCCAGCCGCGTCCTGACCACCAACCGCAACCGTTCCCCCACACCTTTCATATTTTTCTGGCTCAAGGCCGCGCGCGCATTTTTATGCGTCGCGGCGACGTGCAGAGGGCCACCATAAGGTTGTGGACGAAATTGCTGAAAAAAATCTCGCCAGACATGGGTAGCGGCAATCATCAGATTGTCATCGAGTTCATTCCAGGATTCTATCAGAGTATTGAATAATTCCGCACTGGAGGGTTGCGGTACTTTCTCTTGACCGTTCGCTGGCGGCTGCACCGACTGTTGCTTTAGATACTTCCGATAGGGGCCAGGGGCCAACCCCTGATCACGGAGATCATCGATCCAACGGAGAAAATAGTCATACAGTGTTTCCAGGGTATCTGACTTGAAGGTGCGCGCATCCTGGAGATATTCTTGAATAGCCGCGCGTACATTCCCCTCAATATCGCCAGTCTCGGTCCGACAATCATAGATCCCCTTCGGTAATGACCGGCGCCGTACAGGTGACTTCATTCCACATCACCCTCATCCAGATGAAAATTAATGCTAGCAACAACCGCTTTACGGAGCGCTTCCCATGGGATCAGCCCATCAGAGCGCGGTCGGGTTTTCGAGATGAAATGGAATAACTCTGGTTCTGGGAGCACCGGGTGGCTGATGACTTCTTCGAGATCCAGAATTGAATAGACGATGATAGGCATGCGCGTCCCATAGGCGAAGCGATGGTTCAAGACGCCATCCAGCAACTCGCTAGTCGTCATATCTTCATCTTCGATGAGAATGTCAAAAACCGCCAACATCTTCGCTTGCCGGGCTTCGATGACTTCAAGGGCAACCTGTGCATCGCGACTGGTGCCCACCCGCCATAGCAGCAGTGTTGGCCGTCCGTCGCCGTTTTGCAGATACTGGTCATTCAGATTGAGATCCCCCACCTGAATGCGCCGTATTTGCTTGAGGCCTTGACTCTTCGCTTCGTCCTCACGTATTCGGTGGGTGTCATGAATGACCAAATCGATGCTGCGCCCACGGCAGACACGGCGAAATATGGTCGTGATTCTCTCAAACCAGGTGTGCTCATCTTCGATGACCACAGCCTCAAGAATTGGCATTCCGTACGTTTCCTTTCGGTAAGGTGGCGCCTTGATAGCGCGGAACTTTGAGGATGAAATCGTTATGCTCGTTATCCGGTGTCAGGTATATGACCTGCCCACCGAGTAGTTCCGCGATCCGATGCACATGATAGAGACCAATACCAGTGCCAATGGTCGAGCGCGCGGTGCTCATCCCACGCACGCCTGGCTCAAAGATCAGCGGCCGCTCGTGGCTTTCCACCTGTGGGCCGGTGCTACGCACGGTGAAAAGGACCTCTGTCGCGGTTGACCCGGTCGTGATGAAGATATCGTCTCGCGTGCTATACTTTACTGCATTCTCCACTAACCCGAAGAGGGCGGCATTGATCAGATTCCAACGCGCTTCGCTCCCCGGAATCAACAGTTCCATATCGGGGAGCGACCAGTACACATGCCGTCCTTTCATCAAACCAGCAAATGTATCCAGACGTTGCCCCATATAGGTTACCAGATCGGCCACCTGGCGTGGTGGCGTTTTCGCATCCTCCCGCGCTATGCCCTCCTTTGAGAGATCGGTGAACCAGTAAATGATATCGTTGGTCAACAAGATCAGTTTCGCAATCTGGTCAAAGTGCTTTCTGAGTTCCGCAACAGCGGGATCACTTGAGGTGCTCAGATCCGCAAACAGGGTTTCGGTCTCTTGGACTTCCTCAAGCAGTGGGCTGATCGTTTTACCGAAGATATGCCGCATCTCCCGGGTCAATTCACCACTGGCACCCAACAACTCGTTGTTGCGCATGGCGATGACAGCGGTCTGGGCAAATAATGCCATCACCTGGTCATCGAGATCGCTGAAATTGTACGGCAAAGTCGACGTGAGCACGATCGCCCCAAAGGCTTCCTGATTCGCGCTCAGCGCTCCACCCGAAGGCCGGAGCAATGGTACACAGAGCAGGGACCCCGTTGTCCAGAGAGGATCATGCTGGTAGCGTTCAGTCAGAGTTAGGGAGGCGATGTTGGGGATCAAGATCGACTCACCCTTCGCCAGGACATCCTCCAGGATCTTACTGGTGATAACCGGATGATCGCGATCGAATTCGCCACTCACCGGGCGTGGCGGCAAGACGGCATAGCGTTCCGCTGATGTGACGGTCAAAATAGACTGCTGTACGACCCGGTGGACCGCTTGCCCATCTTCTGGATATGCTCTTGCCAGGATCAACGTGACCTCGCCAGCATCCAGCACCGTCAGGCGGGCGGCGGCGGTGAGGATCTGCTGCATCAGCGCGGCGGAATCCTCTTGTTGTTTACGCAAGATATCTATCTCGAATTGTCGCAACAACTCGCGTTGTAATTCTTCGGCGCGCGCTTTCGCGGAAACAATGATATCGGAGAAGATCCAGCTCACATCACGGCCGGTATCGACATCTCGCGCCATGAAGGTATCGGGGACATCGCTCTCCAGATTCAGCACACCCACGATCTTCGCGCCTTCGAAGAGAGGCACCGCGAGTTCAGCGACCGTGGAACTATCGCCAAAAAACTCCCTGGGTCGTTCGTCGATATCGTTGAAGACATAGAGGGCCTCATCACGAAACACTTTTCCGGAGACCCCCAGGTTTATACTGAAAATGAATTCATCGGGATTGGTGGGAGCCGAATCCGGTGGCCACGAGACGACTTCAAGTAACCGGCCATTTTCTAGATCCAGCGTACTATCGGGATGATACGCATTGATGGAGAGCATGACCGATCCATTGCGCGCGCCAGTCAATGCACAGGTCTTCGCGAGAGCTTGCTGCAAGAGCATGTTGCGATGCTCGCGTAAGGCGGGATTACCGCCTACCGGCGCTAGCTGTAGCTGGCGAATCCGATCGATCTGTATATCCATCGCATCCGAGAGATTCGCAATCTCAATATCGCGCTTTGTCTCCGATGCCAGGTCGATCGCCACCATCGCCTGCACCACACGATCCGCCAGAAATTCAGCCCAGCGTTGATGCGCGGTAATGAAATGATCAGCCTCGCGCGACTCCAGGTCGAGCACACCCAGGATCTCTGCGCCCCGTTTCAGGGGGACGGCCAACTCGCTCTGGATGCCAGTGAAACTCATGAAATAGTCAGGGTCACGCGCTACAAACGGGACAACCTGCGTCCTACCGGTCCGATACGCTCGCCCGGTGATACCATCTTTAGTCCACCATCGCTGTTTATTCGGATCTATGAAGTCGCCAAACGATCCCTGGATAGCAAGGTTTGCATGGTCCACCTCCTCAGTCAACGCCAGGGAAATATAGCCAACATCGGCACGGGTCTCCGCTCTGAGGACCTGCAACGCAAAGTCAAGGACATTATTGCGCAGGTCGGTGATGTCGCACTCACCTGCATCATAGAGCGGAGCCAGAATCTGTTGCATATCAATGGCTACCTGCAGTTGCCTGGTGGTACGTTTGGCAGCAGCAGCATCATTGGCGCGTTTGATGGCATGGGTGATCAGTTTAGCAAGGCGCGACAGGTTCACCTCGTCGGTCTCATTGAAGGCACGGTGAACCGGGCTGACGAGATCGATGACCCCGATGACCACATGGTCGATCTCCAAAGGCACACAGATCTCTGAACCATGCTCATATCCCGGCCCAACGGATCGCCAGAGGGGATCCGTGTGGGCGTCCTCAATGATGCGCGATGTATTCTGAAGAGCAACCACCCGGGTAATGCTCGACCCACCCAGGCGCCATTCATCGCGGAGCGGTTTATACGCCCCCAGCGTCGCTGTCAACTCCAGCCGATCATCTTCCGTCAAAGTATCGGCAGGAATCTCTTGCTGGGCGTTTTTCACCAACAACAGGCCCCCAGCGACGTTCTGCTCTTCAGTGAGTTGCGCGGCAATCTGCAAGAATTGATGAAAGGTACCCTCGAGATTATCGGGATCAATGATGGCAAATACCTGGGCTTCGGCATCATTGAGTAACGATTCGATAATCTGGGCATTCGAAGCGTAGCCCTGGAGCAGGGGCATGAGCAGCTTGGCGATCTGCGCGATAACATTGTCGTGATGCAGCCGTTCGATATCAGCATGACTGAAGGTATTGGGCCGGTTTGATTCGATATTGAGCACGCCCAATGGCTGGCCCTCTGGGCCAAGAATCGGCATGACCAGTACGCTGCGCGTACTGAGCAAGTGAGTGATGTCACCGCCTGATGGACTGATATTCCCCACTCGCGGCCGACCGGTCTGGAAGACCGTGCCCGTCGTGCCTTCCCCTTCGCGCAGGCGGATATGAATCGCGACTGATTCGAGCGGACTCAAGGCCAGGGTCAAGAGTTGATTGGAGTGTGGGACCACCCCCATCACTTCCGCCATAATGCCCGCACTGGGGGTGAACGAGGCGACGAGGGCGTCGAGAATCCGCGTTAACGATCGTTTCGTGGCATAACCATGATTGTCGATGCCGGTCAACGCCCGGACCTCATCCGCAGACCGCAAGATCACCTCGATATCCTCGGCCATCGCAGCCAGATCGGCCAGCTGGCGCGACCACATCACATCATCTTCGGTAAACCACCCCGCATGGGGCGACTCCAGATTCAGCACACCATAGCAGTTCGCACCCTGAATTAATGGTACAGCTAGTTCGGACCGGACCCCTGACGCAAGCGGTACATATGCAGGATCGCGACGCACGTCACCAACCACCTGAACCTGACGTTGGCTGATCGCGCGGCCGGTAATCCCCGTGAGATCATTGATGAGGTTCTCCGCATACATGGTATCCAGCGTGACAGCATTGCGCGTCCGGCCAGTTGTGGCATCCGCGATAATGCGCAAAAACGCCAGTTCACGTGGCGACTGAGCCACATTGACGGCAAAGGCAAGTATTTGTTGCTGGATCTCACCCGGCGGGCGGCGATCATGGATCATCGTCAATATAGCAGCCTGAAAATCGGGAAGTTTCGCCAATGTGGTTTTCAATACCGCGCGATCGCGCTGTTGCGTAAAGAAATGCACCATTTAGCCTCCTTATGTCACGCCGCATTCACTCATTCATGCTCTCTCAATAGTAACATATATTCGGTGTGTTTTCACTATGAATATCATCACATTCCTGATCTCTATGCAGTTTGTCGACCGTTATGCGGCGGATACCATTTGAAGGCCATCTATCGTATGGCCGCTTCATATTGGGCAGGAGGTGGAAGGATAGCATATAATCCAAGATAACGATTGTACAGTTCCGTGGAAGCGCGGGAGCATCGGCCTGGAGCACGGGGGAGAGACATGACACAACGGGATAAAGATGCGTTGGACGCTTATTCAAAAGTCGTGGTTTCCGCAGCGGAAGAGATCGGACCAGCGGTGGTGCGCATCGAGACCGAGGGCCGATATGCCGACCATGATGGATTGGGATCTGGTTTTATTTATCAATCCGATGGATCCATCCTCACCAATGCGCATGTCGTGGCCAACGCCTCGCGCGTCCAGGTGAAGCTGGCCGATGGACGCACGACCACAGCTACGCTGGTTGCCATCGAACGCAACGAAGACCTCGCGGTCCTCCGCATCCCCAGCGATCGGCCGCTACCGGTCGCGGAATTGAGCAATGAGCCGCTGGTTCCTGGCCAGCTTGTCGTCGCGATCGGCAATCCCTTTGGTCTGGGATGGTCCGTAACCGCAGGCGTCGTGAGCGCGCTCGGAAGGTCTTTACCCGCCCCAGAGGGCGGACCAGCTCTGCGCAACCTCATCCAGACCCAGACTCCCATCAATCCTGGCAACTCTGGTGGTCCGCTGGTGAATGGTTTGGGCAAAGTAGTGGGCATCACCACGGCCATCGTTCCATATGGTCAGGGAATTGGCTTCGCCATACCCGTCGATTCGATCTATAATTTTCTCGCTCGTATCAAAGGAGATCGTCCGACGCGTGGCGCCATCATGGGTGTATCGGTCTATTCGATCCCGCTCGATCCTTCGCTGGTCCAGGCTTTGCGCCTCTCACAGCGAATGGGCGTGACCATCATTGACATTATCGCTGGCAGCCCAGCCGAGCAAGGTGGCCTGCGCCCTCAGGATATCATTATTACTGCCGATCAATATCCCGTGCAGGATGCCCGCGAACTGGCAGCGATCATCCAACGCCACCGCCCCGGCGAGCGGATCGTCTTCACCTTTATTCGTGACGTCAAGGTGCGCCAGGTCACGATCGTTTTAGGCTGATTTCGTCCCCGACAGTTGCGGCGGAGATCCCCCAGGACAGGAGAAGTTATATGGCGACATCAGATACCACGGCGGAAGAAAGTGCCGCGACGTATCGCGCGGAGGATTATCCCCGCCCCTCAGTGACAGTGGATGTCGTGATCTTAACCGTCATTGACGCCGATCTCCGCGTCCTGTTAGTGAAACGCGGCCGCTGGCCATACGCCGGGCATTGGGCGATTCCTGGTGGTTTCATCAATATGGATGAGAGCCTGGAGGCTGCGGCGCAACGTGAACTCAAAGAAGAGACAAACCTCAGCGGCATCTATCTGGAACAACTTTATACCTTTGGCAATCCCGGTCGCGATCCCCGCACCCGCGTTATTACCGTGGTCTATTATGCGTTGATTGATTCAGCACTGATTGCTTCGTCACCGGTGCGCGCCGCGGATGATGCCGCCGAAGCTGCCTGGTATTCGCTCTATGATCTGCCCGCACTGGCTTTCGATCATGACCAGATCCTGGACTATACCCTCCAGCGGTTACGTGGCAAATTGGAATATACCACGATCGGTTTCCAACTCCTGCCTGATGAATTCACCCTGAGTGAATTACAGGCGGTCTACGAGGTCATCCAACACCGCAGATTGGACAAACGCAATTTTCGTCGCAAGGTCCTCTCCACCAACATCCTGCAGGATACCGGGCGCACGAAGATGGAAGGGTCGCATCGACCGGCACGACTTTACCGCTTTGATCCAGCCGCGCGGCAGGTATGACCAGCCCATCACGAGAGTTTGAAGTCGCCCAGAACGTTCGCCTGACGCCGACGAAGAGAGATCTCAGCGTACACCCGTCCATGAGCTATCCGGTGGTGGCTGGCCATGGACGGGTGGGGCAGAGGTTTAACGAGGCTGGGTGGACATCGCCAGGTTTTGCAGATGCGTGGACAAGATTGCCGCACCCTCAGCAAAGTTGCACAATTGCTCAATGGTAAAGGTCCGTTCGCCACCGATCTTGGTGTGGCTCACGACATACTGGCTGGGGCGATTGGGTGCCTCCTGGCAGATGAATCCCAGCTTTTGCAGGGCAACAATCGCTTCGCCCTCCGAAAAAACGCGATCAATGCGCATCATTCTCTCCTTACTCAGCGTCGACCACATTGTGTGACAATCGTGCAATCACCAAAGATCTGCACCTGACACGAGAGGCGGAGATCTTCCCGTTTACGGAGTTGCACGCGTTCTGCTACTGTACGCGGGTTCACCGCGCTGGCCGGTGTCACCTGCACCTTATCACTCCCACACAATCCGTTCCCATGACAGTTGGCCAGGTTAAAGATGTGGCAATAGATGGGTATATCATTGTCGAGCGCAACGTAGCGCAGATTTTCGCCTGACTCGACCTCGACCCGTTTATTTTCGCGCTCAAAGAATACCGTTGGCATCGCGACATCGTCGACAGAGCCATATCCCGTCGGATTGCCTCTGTCGCTCCTTCTCTCTTGGTCTCCGGCCCGCGCTGGGCTGTCTTCGTCAGTGTAGCATAGACTTGTCGCGGCGATCAATCGCCATGCTCGGCGATCGCCGCCTTCCAATCCATGACCATGGGGACAATCCCCTTGAGCCGCTTCGCCACCCAGTGGTAAAAGAGCGAACGTTGCATCACATTCTGGTCGTCCAGCGCTGGCGAATAGCGCGCGACGTGTTCGCGTATGATACGATGCGCCTCAGGGATACTGGCGATGAGCGCGCGATATTGCGCCGCTTCAATGTCTTTGAGAATCGCGGCCAGACCAACAATCATCTCATGCCGCCCGGCCAGGGTAATCCCTCCAGCGTTACAGGTCAACAAGCCCTTATCGATGCATTGGCCCAGGAAATATTGCCCACTGACCGCATCGGCATTCTCACTCGGCAACGCGCTGTAAGGGTAGCGCAACAGTCGATCTGCGATGATGAATTGCGCTGCCATGTGATAGATCCGGGCGTATGGTCCCCCCTGTTCGGAACGTGTATACAAAATGTGCGCGCCATTGAGTTCAACACGGGCTTCTTCCAACCCCGCGCCAATCATGTTATCGAAGAGCACGCGGAACTCGGTGAGTGGCACGACCCCCTGGCGATGACTCCATTCATGAGTGACCGTTTTACATGGCACGATCAACCGCAGATCTTCAATCGTGGCAGCCCGCAATTCCACGAAAGTGTCTGGGGTGAAGAGTTGTTCCATCATCGGCTGCAAGATCACTTTACCGCGCAACGCGTTTTTTGAAGTGAAGAAGACATCCATGACGTCTTTGGCCTCGCTACCGCCCGCCAGGCATTCAGTGAAACAGACGATACAGTTGCTCTCCAGGCCGAAGCCACGGGTGGCATCCACCAGGTGGGCAATCATGAGATACGCACAATGATGAATTTCACGTAATGCCGCCGCGGGAGGCCCCTCGAAACGTCGGTACAGGACAAATTCAAGCGAATAATGCTCAGAATAATTTAAAGTCGTGGTAACGGTGAGCATAATATCTTCTGTGCCTTCCGGGATGCGCGCTAGGCCTTCGGCGATGAGTTGATGCATTACCGGTGTCGATTGCAGGCCGGCTTCTAACCACACATCCATATCGTGCAGACATCTGGCTAGTGAGGGGTAACTATCAACATATGGTCGCAGAGCGGCGCACGCCTCCTGGAGCGCCTGCGTGGCCCGTGCGACGTGCTCAGCATGCACGGCGCCATCTGGGAGCTGGGCACTGCGGACCTCTTCGATCAAGCCAATAATCCTTGCCCGCTCTGGTGGTGTCAACTCGCGCCGTGGTTCCCTGGGGTCATCCAGCGCATCGACCTGACCGAAGACTGTATGCGTCATCTCACGCTCCTCTATGTATCCTTATGGAAATTTTGTCCTTCTGCTCAGCAATCGATTTGCCAGTCCAGGCACCATCAGTATAGCCGAATTTCCGCGATTCGTCACCACTCAGGCCAGAGATAGTCAGACAACCAGCTCGCACGCGCGAGTGGAGCAGACAACTCGCGAGGGGGGCGCGCAATCGTCCATCAGGAGGGTGGATGTTCCAGCCACAGCATACAAGGACGAGAGCCACGTTTCCAGTGGAAACGTGGCTCTCGTCCTTGGCCTACAAATTTATCGTGCGCGAGCTCTACAACCTTACAGGTTGGGTTGTTCACCTTCTTCGTTCTGCGAGTTCTTCTCGGCCTGCTGACGACTGAAGGCCGCCGAGAGCGCCGCACCGAGCGCGGTAGCCGGCTCGGAGGTAGGCGCAGGCACGGGAACCGGCGCATGCACCGCCTTGGGCTCGGGGTGCGCTGTCGCTGGCGCTGGTGGCGGCGTTGCGTCAGCTTCTGGAGAGTCTTCCGCCGGTACCTCGGCATCGAGCGCATCCACCTGACGCATACTCAATCCCAATCGGCGGCGGTCCGTCTCGATGCGGAGGATCCGCACCTGGATCTCCTGGCCTTCCTTAAGCACGGATTTTGCGTCGTTGGTCGAAGGGTAAATCTCCGAGACGTGGATCAAACCCTCAACCCCATATTCGACACGCGCAAACGCCCCGAATGGGGTGATCTTGGTTATCGTACCCGTGACGACCTGTCCTGGGAGGTAACGCTGTTCTACTGTCGTCCAGGGATCTACTTCAGTGCGCTTGATCGACAGCGCGATTTTCTTGCGTTCGCGATCGACGCTGAGTACCTGTACCTCGACCTCCTGGCCGACTTTGAGCACCTCGCTCGGATGATTGACACGCGTGTGGGCAAGTTGGCTGATGTGCACGAGACCATCCGCGCCACCAAGATCGATGAAAGCACCAAAGTGGGCCAAATTACTGACAATGCCCTTGCGTACTTCACCAACCTGCAGTTCGCTGAGCAGTTCGTCGCGCCGCTTGGTGCGCCACTCCTGTACCGCGAGCCGCTCAGAGAGAATCAGGCGATTGCGATTACGGTTAATCTCGATGATCTTCAACTTGAGCATCTTTCCAACCATCGCCTGCAATTTCGCCTGTGTCTCAGCATTTTCGGCCGTGTCTTCGCGTTTCAGATCGCGGATCTGTGAGATCGGCACAAAACCGCGCAACCCATCGAGGTCTACGATTAAGCCACCGCGGTTACTTTCAAGGACCTTAGCTTCGAGGATATCCCCGCGATCATGCTGTTCCTGGGCAATCCGCCACTGGCGCTCCTGGCGCGCCTTCTTGATCGAAACGATGGCATGCCCTTCTGGGGTTTCGGGCTGGGTGACATACACCAGGACGGTCGAATTATTGTGGATCTCGTCCATGGAGCCATAGCCCGATGAGAAAAGTTCTCGGATTGGGAGCACAGCCTCGGATTTCAACCCGATATCAACGAGAATCTCGTCGCGGCCGATCGCCACCACTGTGCCTTCAACGACATCGCCACGCTTTACCGCGCGTAGCGCATGGACCGGTTCGTTCAGGAATTGGGCCATCAGATTTTCGCCCGATTCCTCCTGGGTACCGTCATCACGGTCCTGCATGTGGTTGTCGTCGTTCATTACTCAATTACCCGCCCGCTCAGGATTGCGGCGCGTCATACGCTGCCGCTGTGCCATGCGTTGGAGCTTCGGCAAATCGCATGGCGTGCTGGTTCATCCCAGGAGCAAGGATCACCCTGCGATCTTTAAGCACAGGTCAAACTGCCCAGGATGTGGCGCGCCTACGGGGCGATGCGCATGTACAACATCGTCGCAACCGCAGTGCTCCGGATTTCTGTGGCACACGCCTACCTGCCTGGAGTGCTCAACCACTCGCGCATATTGACGTGTGTGCCCCCCACTTCGTGGCCTCATTATAGCAGACATAGCATACGAATGGCAAGGTGGATAGTGGGAAAAGTCACCCTTTGCAATTTCTTAAAGTCCTTTCATCTGCCGTGATTGTCCCACATTACGCATATCTGCTGCCGTACGCTCGTAAAATCAGGGTTCCACATGGCGCAACATCTTGAATGTACAACATCATGCGAAAAAGATCCAACAACGCCCTTGCAGAAGGCAGATCCACGGCATATGATCACACGGTCGCGCCATTGCTCCATCTGCGCTCGCGTACCCACTCACTGCTGCCAGGCTGCGGAACATTTTGCGTCTAGATGGGCATCAATGCAGTATCCACGCCGACAGTCGCGCAGCCACCATGGGAGAGAGGAGTCGGGCATTGTCTACTGGTTTTTCGCAACCCGCCTCACCAAATCGAGATCGCTTCTTGCGCGATTGCGCGGTATTCGCTGACGGGATGCGCACGCGTTTGCACGATCTTCCGGTCGAACCCAGTCCCTATAGCCTGACCGCGCGCAAATCAGCGGTCCTGCTTCCGCTCTTCGCGGATGACACTGGCGCCCCCCACCTGCTCTTCACACAACGCGCTACGACGCTCGTTCGTCATAGCGGTGAGATCTCATTTCCAGGCGGCCGCCAGGATGCGACAGATCCTTCGCTGGAGGCCACGGCACTCCGCGAAGCCTATGAAGAGATTGGCTTGGAACCTCAGCGTGTCACCATGCTGGGGCAACTGCCACCGGTCTTCACCTTTGTCAGCAATTATCTGATCGCTCCATTTCTGGGATTAGTCGATGGACCATTGGAGGCCATTGCCCCAACTATCAACCCTGCTGAAGTCGACGCGATCATCGACGCACCGCTGCTTGATCTCGCGAATCCGGCGATCTCTCGTGTTGAACACTGGCGTCGTCTTGGCAGATCGTATCAGATTTACTTCTACCAATTGGGTCCTCATCGAATCTGGGGTGCTACCGCACGCATCGTCTATGACCTGCTCACTTTGCTGCCAGATGAGCAGACAGGTCCCATATAACGGTCCGTTGAGTAGCCCATTCGGGTGAATTCTCTTCATCCATTAGGGTCATGGCTGTCAAACCCGTTACCACACTGCCGGGCATCCGTCTTGCATCACAGGACAGCGAGAATCGCTTCCTTTGGATCGCCGTCGAGCGAGTTGGATTGCCAGGAAGGCGCCTTGGCTGCGCGTCACCAGGCTCGCGCCCTGCGAGCTTGTGGCCAGCCCATGGCCCTGCGGACAGCGGATTGCCCCCCGATGCCCGCGTAGCTTCCTCCCACTTCATCCCGCCCTCATCGTTCGTGGTTTTTTCAGTTCATGGCGACGTCATGCTCCGGTGTCTATCACCGACGCCAACCCGCCCGACTCCACGATCCAACCAGTTCATACGGCGCCAGTGCGGCGCCTTTCAAGAATGCCGAGGTGAGCGCGAAGTCCGCCGCGGAGTGAATCCGCCGCCCTTCGACCCATGTGGATCGATGTGTTATGTACACCAACGGAAATACCGATCGCATTCCACGACACCATCGGTGCGCCTTGCGCCGTCATTGATGTGGTGCGAGCGACGTCCACACTGATCGTCCTTGGCGAGCAGAGGGCCCGTATGGTCGCAATCGTCGCAAGCCCTGCGGAGGCGCGTGCCTATGCCACCCACCATCCTGGATTTCTCCTGGCTGGGGAGATTGGTGGTCGCATGCCCCCTGGTTTTGATCTGGGTAATTCGCCGCACCAGATGGCCACTTCCCCTGTGACTGGTCGCGATGTCGTCCTCAGCACCACCAATGGCACCCGAACGTTGGTCGCCACACAACGTGCAGGCGCGGGTTTGATCGCCATTGCAGGGTTGCGTAACGCCAGTGCTATCGCCCGCCATCTGCTCCAGGCAGGGAGAGACACCACCGCTTTTATCATCTGTTCTGGCCGTGATCAACGCTTGGCTCTCGATGATTTCTATACTGCTGGCGTTCTGATTCAGGAGGCCGAAACTCTGGCGGCCATGCAACATCTGACCTTACAATTGACCGAATCAGCACTCCTCGCACGCGACTATGCCGCCGCCCACGAGCCCTACGACGCTCTCAGCAGATCCAACTCCGGACAATCGGTCTTACGCGCGGGCCTCGGGGAAGATCTCGCGTATTGTGCCGAACTCAACGCCACAGATCTCGTCCCGCTGGTGCAGGTGGCGCTCGATGGCAGCCTTTTCGTCCATTATCCCCCCACAGCCGCGGAATAACCCGGCACGCATATCACATCGCGTGATGCAGAATGGTCGGATGAAGCTCAAGTTTAAGGCGCTTCATTGCCCGAGTGAGAGGAAGAAGCTAGATTGATCAGACAGACGCATGGGGCCACCTATGCTGCGGCAGGACATATGGGCGATGCATTGCTTGAGATGTTCATCGAAGGCCGTAACGCCGATGGATTGCCCTTGCCCGCGCCGCGCGTCTGTGTGCAACCAGCGCCTCAACGTTTCTGTTCGGCGTCTTAGTCCGTCAGGCCACCGGGCATATCTGGCACTCCACGGCGCAATCTTCCCACGTGCTATGATACAAAAGCAATTGAATGAGAATCGACATCGTGATTTCAGGAGCCAAGCGTGGAGAACGGACAGATCGCGCACCTGCTGGAAGAGATCGGCACACTGATTGAATTGAAGGAAGACAACGTCTTTCGCGCGCGTGCCTACCATAACGCGGCCCGCGCTATCGAGAATCAGAGTGAAGACATTGCGACACTCTCCAGCGAAGGTCGCTTGCACACCATTCCAGCGATCGGCAAAGACATGCGCGCCCATATCGAGGAATATCTCCGCGATGGCCGCATAACCCTCTACGATGAACTGGTCGCGAGTATCGAGCCTGGCCTCATCACGATGTTGAGTATTCCCGGATTGGGACCGAAACGTATTCGCCTCCTGCATGCGCAACTGGGCGTAAAATCCCTCGAAGAACTGGCCGACGCCTGCCGCACTGGCCGCGTCGCGGCTATCGCTGGCTTTGGTGCGAAGTCACAGGAGAAGATTCTCAAGGGTATTGCCTTTCTTACGGAACAGCAAGCATTCTTCAATTATGCGCCAGCCGAGGAGATTGCCACGGCGGTGGTGGCTGAGCTCAGCCAGTTGCCCGAGGTCGCTCGTGCCAGTGTTGCGGGGAGCCTGCGTCGTCACAAAGAGACCGTGCATGATGTCGATGCTGTCCTCAGCCTCCACACTGATGACGATGCCAGTCGCCAGCGTGTGATGGACTATTTCACGACCCTACCCAGAGTCCGCGAAGTGCTTGGCAATGGACTGACAAAGTCATCTATCATCCTGGACAGCGGTCTGCAGATGGATCTCCGTGTGGTCGCGGATGACGAATATGCCGCCGCGCTGCACCACTTCACCGGATCAAAAGAGCATAATGTCGCTCTCCGCTCTCTGGCGAAAGATCGCGACATCAAGATCAACGAATACGGACTCTGGCGAGGTGAGGAGCGCCTTCCCATCCAGAGCGAGGCGGATATCTACGCCGCTCTTGGGCTGGATGAGATCCCACCAGAACTGCGTGAGGATCGCGGCGAAATCGCCGCTGCCACCAATCACAGCCTCCCCAACCTCATCACTGCACGCGATTTCCGTGGCGCGCTGCATTGCCACTCTACCTGGAGCGACGGGCAAGCGTCGATCCGCCAGATGGCCGAGGCCTGCATCACGCGTGGTTATAGCTATCTTGGCATCTGTGACCACAGTCAATTCGCGGTCTATGCGCATGGGCTCACAGCGGAAGCGGTTCACCGTCAACAGGCTGAGATCGACGAACTGAACGCAGAATTCGCAGGTCGTTTCCGAATCCTCAAAGGCACCGAATGTGACATCCTCAAAGATGGCTCACTCGATTTCGACGACGAGACCCTGGCCACCTTTGACTTCGTCGTCGCCTCAATTCATAGCATTTTCACCCTGAGTGAGGCCGAGGAGACTGAACGACTGATCCGCGCCATTCACAATCCCTATACGACGATCATGGGCCATCTCACTGGCCGTTTATTGCTGCGCCGCGAAGGCTACCCGGTCAACATTCCAGCAGTGCTTGAGGCAGCGGCAGATCGCGGCGTCGCCATCGAGCTCAATGCCAACCCCTGGCGCTTTGACCTGGACTGGCGCTGGTTGCACCAGGCGACGACTATGGGAATCCCTATTCCAATCTGTCCGGACGCCCACGAGCCAGCTGGGATCGATGACCTGCGCTATGGCGTTGGCATCGCCCGCAAAGGCTGGGTGGAAGCGCGCCATGTGCCAAATGCCTGGGAATTGACGGAATTGCTGGCCTGGTTTGCCCAGGTTCGCCGACGCGGTGGCATCGCGACCTGATTACCACCTCCCATGGATGTCCCCGACCAGTCGCTCATCTGACAATGGGGCGGCCAGCACCCACAGTACCTGATTCCCCTTCCAGATTTTTGTTACGAGGGTAGCCATATGGCAATCACTGATCCACGTGTAATCCGTTGGGCAGAGACATTGACGCATTTCTGCCTGGATGTCCAACCTGGCGAGATCGTTGGCATTCTGTCTACACCGTTAGCGGAACCGCTCATTCGCGAAGTATACCGCAGCGTGCTGCAAGCTGGGGGCTATCCGCTGGTGGCACTATCTTTGCCAGCCCTACGCCCAATCTTGCTCGCTGAGGGCAGTACAGAACAGATTGGCTGGCGCTCGCCGTTTGATCACGTCATCGCTCAGCAGATCGACAAGCGGCTACGGATCAGCGCTGATCCCAATCCCCTGGCGCTCGCCACGATTGATCCCGCACGACAGGCACACCATACAGCTCCTCCCACCACCGATGGCAAGCGCGCAACACGCCACATGGAGGCACCTTCCAGCCCCAAATATATTCGTTGGTGCGGTACGCTCTGGCCAACCGAAGGCAGCGCCCAACTCGCGGGGATGTCGTTAGGAGAGTTCGAAGAATTTGTCTTCGCCGCGTGCTTTCTCAATCATGAGGATCCCGCCGCTCAGTGGATGGCATTAGGCGCTCAACAGCAGCGTGCCATCGATTGGCTACGAGGCAAGGATACAGTGCATATCATTGCCGAGGGGACTGACCTGACATTGCGCGTCGGTGGTCGCACATTTATCAACAGTGATGGCAAACGCAACTTCCCCAGCGGCGAATTCTTCACCGGCCCGATCGAAGATTCCGCGCACGGCACCATTCGCTTTGATATCCCCAGCGCGCGCGATGGACGGATTGTCCGCGATGTTCGATTGACCTTTGCAGAGGGGAAGGTCGTCGAAGCGCATGCCGCGGAGGGAGAGGAATATCTGCGTACGATGTTGGATCTGGATGAAGGGGCGCGACGGCTGGGTGAGTTCGCGTTTGGCAATAATTTCGGCATTACACGCGGCATCATCAATACCCTCTATGATGAGAAGATTGGTGGCACCATCCACATGGCACTGGGCGAAAGCTATCCCGAGACTGGTGGCCTCAACCACTCAGCAATCCATTGGGACTTTATCTGCGATCTCCGCCGGGGCGGCGAGGTGACGATCGATGGCATCCCATTCCTTCGCGACGGCAAGTTTATCGTAGCGTGGTGAAGGTGAGAAGAAGAGCGCTCTGAGCGGACAGGTTGTCCCCACAGAGATGTGAGCTTAGCGGCGGCGGGTGACCAACAATGCCCCGATGCCACCACCCGTCAAAAGAAAGCCCAGGATCGCTTCGAACAGGGGATTCTGCCAGAGCATCATTGCGCTTGACGGCTCATTGTCAAGGGTTACAGCATGGACCGGCGTCATCGTTGCGGGTATCGTGGGAGAGGGGGAAAGCGGTGCGGGGTTCGCGGTGCTTGTCGCGTTGACACTGCCGAAGGGACCTTTGCCATCCGCAACCGTTGGAGTGCATGCCAACGACCCACAGGCAGCACCCGTGGGGGTCTGCAGATAGTTGGGCGCACTGGCTTGCTGCGGAATGCTGCCAGCGGGCACACCCCTCGCCGCGGAAACATTGGCAAAATGCTGCGAGGTGATAGCCGGTATGCTATTCAGGAGGGCCAGCGCTAACAAGATAAGGCCACAAAGCGTCACAGCCGCACTGACGAAGCGCCCTGCGATCCAGGGTAGCAAGCTGGTAGGTTGCTTTGCAATATGCGGGCGACGTGGACCATCATCAGGCAACCGAAAATCACGAGGCAACGGTACAGGATCCAGATGGCGAAGCGCGTCGCGGGTTGCGCGCAAACCTGCATAGCGAGCGGCGCACTGACGACACGACCCCAGATGCTGGTCCGCGGCCAGGGCATCGTACTCAGCCAACGCGCCGTCAAGCCACGTGGAGAGCACTTCATCGCTGAGATGATCCTGGATACGTACTGGTTCCATAACGCTTTACCCGCCATCTTTCGGCGATGCTGGAGGATCGCCTAATGGAGCACGACGATAGACGCGGGGTAAAAGTTCCCGATGGTGATCGAGAAAATCGCGCAACTTCGCCCGCCCACGCGCAATCCGTGATTTGATAGTACCCAATTGAGTCTGGGTCACGACTGCAATTTCTTCATAGCTCAGACCCTCGACATCGCACAATACCAAGGCGATTCGTTGATCTTCCGGCAAAGTGAGCAGACCCTGTTGGATCAACGTTGCCAACTCGCGCTGTTCCGCACGCCGCGCTGGATCCCAGGTATCATCTGCCGGTTGTGCGGCAGCATCACCCAGCTCATCGCCAGTGGGGGTGAGCAGGGCATCAAGTGAGACTGTGGGCCGCCGCCGCCGCGCACGCAGCAGGTCGAGACATTGATTGGTCACAATGCGGAGAATCCAGAGGCGGAACGATGGGCCGTGATAACTCGATATATGACGATATGCTGAGAGGATGGCATCCTGGGTCGCATCCGCGGCTAACTCGCGATCACCCAGGATGCGCACCGCTACTCCATAGACTGCTCCCTGAAAATACCCTACCAACACATTGAAGGATTGCCGATCGCCTGTGCGGGCTAGCGCCACGATTTCAGCGAGAGTTTCATCATCTGGCGGTATTGCGGCACCGCTGGTGTGACTCGACATCGCTTTTGCACTTCCTCGCAAAGACCAGCGGTCCTCGCTCTCATAGCATCAAGTTCGATCCCACTATGTAATACGCATGCCAGCGATCATGAGCTCTCATGATGGAGAAAGTACCAGAACCAACGCGTCAGGGAGGCGAGAGCAGATAACACTGCATGGTCGAATATGCTTGAAACCCCAGGCGTCGGTATACTGGCATGCCGGCTGATGAAGCTCCCAGCACCGCGACCCGCGCCCCACGCGCGCGCGCAGTTTGCAAAGCCGCCAACGTCAGCGCCGCACCGATGCCCTGCCGCCTTTCTAACGATATCACTCCCACCTCATTGATGATGGCGATCTCGCCCAGCATATAGAGGACACTCGTACCGATTGGATGACCGTTGCGTCGGGCCAGGAAGAATGGACCAAGCGGGTGATCTGCGAGTGCGACGCTCTGAAACATGCGCATGTAGGCCGCACCATAACCATGGAAAAGCTCGAACGCGGACGTCATCGCCCAACACCAGGAAGCCAACTCCCGGTCACTTGAAATTGGCGCAATTGTCACGTCGGCTGGTATAGCGGCCAGAGGCAGTGGTTTGTCAAGATCCAGCGCCATACCCACATCACTCCAGGCCAGAGAAAATCCGCTGGATTCCAGGAGGGTGCCTAAATGCGTTGGTAAACTTGATTCGGTTACCCACCACGACATCCGTCGCCTGAGTCCGGCGAATGTCCTGGTGAACCGAAGGATTGTCTCGGTTGCGATGTCGTCCGGAAGCCGAGTCTTAAAAACGCCGTTAAAATACACCAGATTATAATTACAGGTCATCCAGGTGCATTCAGGTGAAGTATGGACTTCGCCTCCGACCATATTCGCACATGCCGCGGAATACGCAACAAAGCCATCCTCAATGTCAGCTCGCATATCTCTCATGAGCGATGCCTCATGCCTCAAGCACAGCGAGCGCCTTGGCGATGCTCGCGGCGGGGCTGACCTTGTACTGGACATCGACGAGCATGCCGGCGGTGTCAATCACAAACGCTGACCGAATGATGCCCATGTACTTCCGCCCATACATGCTGCGCTCACCCCAGACGCCATACGCCTCACTGACCACATGATCAGCATCAACGAGCAAGTGAAAAGGGAGATTGTATTTAGTACGGAAGCGCTGATGTGAGGAGGCATCATCAGTGCTAATCCCCACAACGATGGCATTGCGCTCTTCGATCGCCAGGTACTGATCGCGAAAGCCGCACGCCTGCGCGGTGCATCCGGGGGTATCATCTTTCGGATAAAAATACAGCACAACCCGTCTCCCCCGCAGATCAGCGAGATGAAGCGCGTGGCCAGCCTCATCCAGTAAGGTAAAATCAGGCGCTGGATCGCCCACACGCAAAGGTTCCGCCACAGAAGCCTCCCATTTTCGTCGAAGAAATCATTGCATGCAACCAAGCATTAGCAAAGAGTAAGCGCGCTTCGTTTGGTGTACCACATCCGCAACAGGGGAGGGTCGGGACAAGCAAACCCCCGCCGGGACGAAGCCACGAGCGGGGGGAGGAAGGGAAAAAGGAAGAGGAAGCGAGAGAGATGGCGTCATACGTGCCGAGGGGGGAGCTAAGCCACTCGACCGTTAGTGCGGGTACGCTGCGGCCGTTACCG
>DAIDHM010000125.1 GCA_027459705.1 Ktedonobacteria bacterium
TGCATCGTCGCGGCACCGCCTGCAATACAGGTCGATTCTTGTGTGTATGACGTAGTATGGACTGCCAGGCCAGGGGTTTGGGGGCTAGGGGGACAAAAAAACATGGGTGAAGGAGGAGGGCATCGAGGGCCGTCATCTAGCCGACGCGCAAAATCCCGCCCGCCCCTCGCGTCCGCCAGAGCAATTCTACGCGCGCCAGCAAGAGGCGATCCTGAATGGGACGGGTGATGATGTCGTCGGCGCCACTCTGGACAGCAGCCATATGCTCATCACGCCCCTGATGATCCAGGATGATCATAACCGGAATATGCGCCAGTTCTGAACGCGTCTTCATCTGTCGGCAGAGATCCAGCCCCGAACCATCGGCGAGGCGCGCATCCGTGATGACCATATCCGCGCCATAATGGTCCAGGAAGTCCAGCGCTGCGTACATGGATGGCATGGACTGCGCTTCGACGCGCGCGTGAAAGGTCTGGCAGAGTAAATTGGCCAGGTCGATGTCCTGGGATGGGGATGAGCCAATCACCAGGATGCGGACAGCGCCATGAGTGAGATCGCGCATTGTGGCCCCTCCTGTGGAAACGGCTTCCATCGCAGATCCGTCGCGTGCTTTCCTTTGTACGGTTTGTGATCCATTACAGGGTCATTGCCACAATCTGTCAAGTACCATAGCCCAAAATGCGCGATCCTGGACAGACCATGCCACTCAGGATCGCGCGCGTTGCGGGACAAATTGCTTAATTCGTCCCTGAGCCACCTTCGAAAGCTTTGACGGTCGGCTCAATCGTCGCCAAATGCACCACTTCGCGCCAGGCTTCGAAGCCGGCCTGGAATGCCACGACGCCAGCTTCTGGGAGGCAGAGTTCGATCGCTTCGAGAATCTCTTCAGGCGTCGCCCCGGCGTCCAGCGCGGCGCGAATATGGCTCTGGATGTGGCCTTTACCCGCGCGAATCACCGTCAAACTCAGGCAGAAGAGCAACTCTTTGGTCTTGCGGTCCAGGCTGCGGGGTCGCAGATATGCTGTCTCGAGCAGTGCGTTAAACGCCTGCATGGTCTCGAAGTCCGCGGTCACCATCCCTTTATGATAATCCAATACATAGCCGCGTTGTCGCACCATCTCATCCAGGTAAGCGCGTTTCTCTTCGTCTGTCGCCATAGCCAATCCTCCTCAGTGGGCTCGTGGCATCTCACAATCGATCGTCTTGAGCTTGACAGAGTGCCACGGCCTCAGATATACTAACGAATGTACGGCGCATTGGTCTAGCGGCCTAGGACGCCTCCCTTTCAAGGAGGAAATCACGGGTTCGAATCCCGTATGCGCTACCTGTAGACTCCCCAACCCCAGCGGTTGGGGATTTTCATTTACCCATTTCGAGTGATTTCATGGGGCTTTGTAGCATTCATCCAAAGATACAATTCGCAGCGTTTTCGTCGTCATGTTCGCGGTTTGACATCAACCAGCGCGTTGACAGCAATTTTTTTTCGTATGGCCAAACGCTCGCACTAGCGGCGACGGGGCGCATCGCTTGCTAATTCATCGCGTTTGTAGCACTAAAGACAGAGCTGCAAGCCGCGTCCATTCCCATTGCAGGCAAAAACCATTCGGTTGATCTGGGATATGAAGAATGCAACCAACGTAACGACCGACTAGGGGAGATGTCCTCGCACCTCGGTTTCATTTTCTGTCGCAGTGTGTCTGACCATCGAGCAATGAGCCAGCATGTCACAGATCGTTGGGTACGTCAGCACAACATGATCCTCGTCTTCGATGATCAGGAACTCACCCTCCTCGATCGTCTTCGGCTTGCGCGTGATTTCCGAAGTATAGAGGCAACCGTGCGCACGATGGTGCGACAGGTCAAGTTTGGTGTTCCCGGCAGATGAGGCTGCATTACCCAATGGATCAGAATAGATCCAAAACAGATGGGTGGGATAATATCAAAGCATGGTTGACTGAATGGCCGTTGCGCAAGCTCAGCGGCAAACGTCTCGCATAGAGATACTTTGCCGTCTCGGGCTTTTGAATGTGAAGAGCTATGGCTAAGGCAGATCGATCTCTGGGATGTGAATAAACACATATGACACTATTGACACTTATGACATTTCCAAGTATACTAAAGGGTGTGCTGGATAGCATTAACGAGAACTCATGAGAAATCTTGACGGCCAAATCTTCCCAGCGCGGTAGTTTAGCTAGGAGAGTTGATATGAACATACAGAGCGTTCCAATGATGCGCAACGCACTTGAGGCAATTTTGCATCACGCGCAGGAAGGGAATGTGGATGGCGTCATCCAGACCGCCCAACAGACCTTACAGGCGCTTGAGGCGGACCAGTTGCTGACGACCCGCGAAGCGGCACGGCTCCTGGGCATCCGCTCCATCAATACGCTCAAAGGGCTTGTCATCCGCAATGGCATCCCCTATCAGCGCGTCGGCAACCGCATGATGTTATCTGTCTCCGACGTGGAGCGATTGCGAGAGAGTCCAGTAATGCGTGGCCTGCGCGCCTCGGAGGCGCTCCACGATACGATAGACGAGCTGGGGTCTGTGCAGGGCATGACAGCAGAGGAGATGCAGGATCTCGAAGCAACGCGCCCAGGTCGTCTGCCCTGGGAAATTGAGATCACGCAGTCACGACCACAGGGAGAGGAACCTGCGTCCCATGCCAAACAGTGAACAAGGGAACGATCAAGGGCCTCAAACCAGCGGGGCAGAGCCAACAGCGAGTTCAACTGCCTCAGCGGTGGTAGACCAAGCAAACGCGTCTGTGATCCGCGCCGTCCTCGATACCAGCGCCCTGGTGTCGCCCCACCTGCGGCGCGAGTTGCAGGTGGCTGCCCAAGCAAGTCTGTTCGTCGGCTACTGGTCGCCCTGGATCATCGCCGAACTCAATCGCGTCTTGACCTGGCGCTGGATCGAGCGCATCACACCGCCTAATCTCACGCGGGCC
>DAIDHM010000132.1 GCA_027459705.1 Ktedonobacteria bacterium
GGCAGCCCCTGCCGGGGAGCGGGGTGTCCCCGCAAGCCCACGGGGGTGCCAGGGGCGGCAGCCCCTGCCGGGGAGCGGGGTGTCCCCGCAAGCCCACGGGGGTGCCAGGGGCCGCAGCCCCTGCCGGGGCCTGGGGTGTCCCCAGGATAATTCACGTATTCTCATCCGCAATGCTCCACTTCTGTGTAAAAAACACACTCGCACTTCTGCTTCAGATCGCGTATACTCCCAGGGAGAAGCCGAACAGCCAATCATTTCCCAACCTGGTGTGTCGGAGATGTGCCGCAGTATCGGGCCAATGCTTGGAGGGAGATGACGCCGATGCGGAAAAAGCAGCGCGATGGGCACTTGCGCCAGTGGCCACGCTGGTTTGGTGTGGCATTGCGATCGTATAGTGGGGTCTTTTTCGGAAGCCTGCTCCTGGCAGCACTCGTCAATATCATCTTTTCCCCGGATCCCGCTCAGAATTTTCGCTTCCTCGCTGGTCTCGCGACGCGGTATCCCTGGCTATTCTGGCCTGGCGTCGCTCTCGTGACGTTCCCCGCGCTCTGGGGCGCGGGCTATGTGGTCATGGATATCTGGCGTTTCCTCCATCGCCACCAGGATGATCGGAACATCTATCTGACCCGGATGGAGGCGAAGTATCATACCATACCCTGCGTGCTCGATCCCGCGAAGCCGGTTGAGTTCGATGAATCGGTCTTCCAGGCGCTGGAGCTGCTGCGTGACACTGCTATTCGCGCTGTCGGCGATGATACTGGCGCGCTGCGGGTGAGTGGCGATGAGAGCGGGGATATCTACGCGGTCCTGCGCTCGTACGCAACCCGCGTCATCGTGATCCTCGGAGATCCGGGCAGCGGCAAGACAACGATGTTGCGCCACTGGGTCGTGCAGATGGCGCGTGACGCACTGGCCGCGAAACCACAGAGCTACCTGCCAATATATGTTGCCCTCCGGGATCTGGCCCCATTGCTGCTACGCCAGCAGCAACCAGGCGCGACAAATGGCGAGCCGCTCTTTAACAACGCGAGCCTCGTGACCTATTTTCAGCAGAACGATGCCAGCGACCTCCCAGCGTTCGCGCGCGATCTGTATGAGCAGTTGATGCGCCAGGGTGATGTCTTCCTCTTTCTGGATGGGCTGGATGAGATCGATCCGCAATATAGCGAGGTCGTCAAACAGTGGATCGAGTCTCTCCGCCTGGAAAGCCATGGCGCCTTGATAATCGGAACGCGGTATACCGGCTATCGCGGTGATCCACTGCGCCTGCTGGAACCGGCGGAATGGGTCGTGCAGTCGATGGGCGAGCGCGATCGCCATGACATGGCGGTGAATCTGCTGATCGCGCTGGATAAGCAATCGCCTCACCCGATCCAATTCCCGGATCGTGCCGCCGCCATCGCGCATTTCACCCCGGAGGCGGAGGCATTTATCGCCGCGCTGCGTGACCATGTGCGTTTCGAAGACTGGAGCGGAAATCCGCTGTTCTTCACCCTGGCGGTGCTGGTCTATACCGGCAATCAGCACCAGTTGCCCACCTCGCGCGTCGACATGTATCGGCAAAGTATCGACGCGTTGCTCGATAAGACGGTCAGGGAAGAATTCCCGAATCGGAAGGACACCACGCGTGTTACGGTGCTGCACCAGATCCGCATGGTCCTGAGCGAAGCCGCCTATCGCCTGTTTACCGTGCCAGCATTTACCGAAGAATCGCTGCTTGGCCCACTGAGTCAGATAGGTCAGGAAATGGGCTTCGCGAAGGGGCTCACCGGCGACGAGAGTGGCCGGATGGCGGGGTGGATCGTGCGATCGCGACTGGTGAAAGTCCGGCCTGATGGCAAAACCTTCGAGTTCATTCACAAGACGTTCCGGGAATATCTGGCGACCGCCGCGCTGGCCTGGCGCCTGACCTTCGAGAGCCCCGAGACCCAACAGCAAACGAGAGAGCGGCTCGACTCTCTCTGGTATGAAGATCTCTGGGCGCAACCCATGCGCATGCTGGCGGCGGCGCTGGTCGCGACGCCGTATATTGATCCCGCCATCGGTCAGGCCGAGGCGCGGCGGTGGTTCACTCAGCTGAACGCGATTGCTCAGGATGCCAGCGCCACCCATCGCGACGCGGCGATCAGCATCGCCGTCGATTCGCTGGCCGAAATTCCTGACCTGCGCGTTCTGGGGACGACCAACGAGGTGGAAGCCATTCTGGTCAACTGGGCCGAGGCGTTGTTGCGGGCGGCCCTCGCCGAAGCGCCGGACACCCTGGGCGATCTGCAACGCCAGTCGCGGCGTTTGCCGCGTGCTGTGGTGCAACCGGCGATCGCCCGCTTGAACGCGGCGCTGGCTGATGACAGCGCGCCCGCGGCGCAGATTGCCGCGGCCGTCGCGCTGGCCGATCTGGGCGACGCCGTGGCGATCGCGCCGCTGGCGCGGGTGCTGGCCGCGGCGCCAGATCGCCAGGCGCGTGTCCAGGCGGGCATCACCCTGGCGCGGCTCACTGACGCTGATGGGTCGCATCCGGGCCATTCCGTGCTGGTCGCGAGTATGGAGAGCGCAGATTCCGCGACGCGTGACGCGGTTGCCGCTGCGCTGCGCGCGGTGGGGGCAACCGGCCGGGATATCCTTATAACCGCGCTTGACAATGGCGATCCGCGCGTGCGTCGCGCCGCCGTCCTGGCACTGGGCGAACAGCTCGACGATGCATTGCGCGAGCGCATCGGTCAGATGCGGAGCGATCCGGATCCCGAGGTCGCGGCGGCGGCGATCCTGGTGCTCTCCCGTGGTACAGCCGCATTCAATCTCGCGGATCTGAAGGGCATGCGCGAGCCGGAACGGACGGTGACCGCCCTGCGCATCATCGGCGAGTGGGATCGCGGCGGGCGGCAGGCCGAAGCCCTGACCCTGGCGCGCGGCCTGACCGAACTCCCGGATGCCAGCTGGCAGTTGTGGCAGGCGCGGGCGGGGCTGGAAGACGCCTTCCCGGACCGTTTGGCGGCGGTCGCGCGCATGGGCGCCAGCGGCGCGCCAGCGGCCCAGCTGACGACGACTGCGCAGTCAGTTATGCCCGCCACCCTGCGGCGGCTTCAGTTCGGCGGCGCCTGGCAGCGCCAGCAGGTGGTGATTCTGCCGCCCATGGTCGACATCCCCGCCGGACCGTTCTGGATGGGCAGTGAAAAACGACGTGATCCACAGGCCAGAAGTAACGAACCCTGGCACGAGGTGACGCTGGGCGCGTACCAGATCGGGCGGTATCCGGTGACGGTGGCGGAGTATGCCTGCGCGCTGGCTGCTCCAGGTGGCCAGGTTCCCAGACCCTCGGATTGGGACCGCCAGCTCCAGCATCCCGATCACCCGGTCGTGAGCGTCTCGTGGCAAGACGCGCAGGCGTACCTGGCGTGGATGCGAGCGGCGACGGGCGACAACGGCTGGCGGCTACCGACCGAAGCCGAGTGGGAGAAAGCGGCGCGCTGGGATGAGCGGGAGAATCACGCGCGGATCTACCCCTGGGGCGACACCTGGGACAAGACGAGAGCCAATACCAGCGATGGCGGAC
>DAIDHM010000167.1 GCA_027459705.1 Ktedonobacteria bacterium
ACGAAATCGGTTCACACCGATTGTTGCCGTATGTGGATGATGGGGGGCGACGGCGGTGCCATATGGCCTGTGGAGATATGGAAGCAACCGGATTCATCCGGTTTTGACGTAGGTCTCAAGCACCGTCGTGTCGTGCTGCTCCAGAAGCCGCAGCGCTGCTGTCAGCACCGCCAGTTGCGTCGCGGTCTCGCCAGGTGGGCCGACGGTCTGGCCGCGGTCGAAGCCGGTGAGAAGGACGCGCGGTGGTTTGAGCGCGATGGAGCGGCCGCGCATGGTGGAGAGCGCGACGGTCGGCATACCGTGCATCTCGAAATAGCGTTGGATCAGTCCGACGGACTGATGGCAGATGGGTCAAACCGGCACGAAGAGCGCGGCGTCGGCGCCCAGGCCGCGGGCCTGGCGCAGCAGGTCCGGGGCGAGTTGCTCGACGACGACCTCCGCATTCGCGATGTAGCCACTGAAACTCAGCACCGTCGGCACAAGACTGCCGATGACACCCGCCTGCGCCAGTGCATCCAGTCGTTCGATCGGATAGACACTGTTCAGATCCTGCTCGGCGGCGGCATGATCATAATGATCGTGTGCAATTCGCAGGTCCGCATAGGGGGTCGTGGTCGGCACCAAACGATAACTGGCGTCGCCTTCGACATCCTCGGCGTGAAACCGTGGCTGGTCATTACGGTAGACACCAGCCGAATCGACCAGCACGATGCGGGTCTGGCTGAGCGGGCGATTGAGCGGGACGAGCGGAACAGGGTCGAGCCGGAGCCGGGTGTAAGGGTAGGGATATTCCTCGCTGGCGAACGCCGCGGACCAGGCACGCTGCTCTAACTGCGGACGTGTGGCTTCCAGCCAGGCGCGATAGGCGTCATGGCCAGCGCTGATCGGATCAGACATCAGTGCGTCACACCTCATATGATGAGTAGAATACTGAGACTATAGCGCAACCAGGGCCTGGCTGTCCACTGCTGAGCTTGTAGAGCCAGGCCCCGGTCATGTGCCAGGGAGCTCGTGTCGCTACGAGGTTTGTGGGATGAGATTGCTCATCATCCAGGTGATGTCCTGCGCATTCGGTCCCCCCACACCCTGGTTCAAGCAACCAAACGCGATACAGGTCCAGGTCGCTTTCGAGCTTAGATTACTGGACAGAGTAAACTCACCCGACATCATCACTGGAACCGGGTTACTGGTGGGGTTGCAGACAGGATTTGCGTTACCTTGATAGGGCGCCAACCCTGTCGAACAATTGACCACCACGCGAGTCAAACCGGGTGGGACGGCGAAAAATCCACCAGGTTTCACATTGGTCGGATCCGTCTGGTCAGTTCCAGGGAAATGGTAGTGCGCGATTGCGAATGCCATCACATCATGAAAGATAAAGCCTGCCCCCGCGATACCGATAACTTTATCCATGCCCTCACTATCTGCATTGCCTGCCCAGATGCCCAGTGCCATCCACGGCGAATAGCCCATGGTCACGATATCTTTCACGTCCTGGCTTGTGCCAGTCTTGGCCGCGACATCGCGTCCCGGGAAGTACAGCGGGTTATGGGGACCGAAATCCGCGACACGCGCATTATTATTAGTAAGGATGCTCGTTACCATATATGCGGCTTGCGGACTCATCACCTGGCTGCCCTGCTCAGAATTGAAGACATTGCTCAGCGGCACTTTCGCCCCCGTACTATCCTGGTACATCACCGTGCTGCCCAGCGCGTCAGTGATGGCGAGGATCGTGCGCGAGGGTTGGTGGTAACCATCGTTGGCGAAGGTG
>DAIDHM010000179.1 GCA_027459705.1 Ktedonobacteria bacterium
GGGGCAAAGCGGGGATCATGGCGATCAATCCGGTGCTGTTCCACCAGTTGCATCCTGATCCTCACTTGCTAACAGGGCCTGAATGGCCGTGGTTGTGCGCTTGGCTCGCCGTTGCCCATACAATCGCGCACTGAAGGAATAAATCATCGACACCAGGTCGGTAACGAGATCTTCTCGCCCATGCTCAGCAAGATTGACCACTTCGATGCGGCGATCTTGCTGTTCCAGTAGCGTTTCGAGGTAAGCAAACCCAAAGCGTGTTGCACGATCCTTATGCTCCACCACAATGGTCGTGATGGCGGTATCCGCCAGCAATTTGAGAAACTTGGGGCAGTGATCATTGACCCCTGAACCCACTTCTTTGACCACGTGATGAATCTGGTAGCCTTTCGCGGCACAGTAGGCTTCAAGCCGTTCTGCCTGACGGTCCAAATTGGGGCGGTTCTCCACAGCAGACACACGGGCATAGATAGCCACCTGCGAAGCGCTGGCAGGGGGTGACGCCACGGGGTCATCGATGATGATCGTCCCGGTGGCCATCTGGCGCCCTTTGATTGCACCCGCTTTGAACCAGCGCCACGCTGGTTCATACCGGACGCCCATTTTTTTGGCATATGCACTCAACTTCATACGCTCACTATACCATATATTACGTCAGAGCAAAATATCGCCATATTTCTTCCTTGCTTTTATGATACCTCATGCCCGCACCCAACTCGAACTGGAAATGCCGGTTCTCCTCATCCATACCGCTGTAGATCAGTCAGTGGAGCTGCATCGAACGCGTTACTATGCTCGGTGAGCACATTGCAGTTGTGCCACCGGTCAAGGATGCCAGAGCTGTGGGTCAGTACAGTAGGCGCTTTCCACGACACTGACCCACGGACACCAGGTCTTTTAAGCATGTGCCTCAATCCAGATCGGTGCGCTCTTGAATGCGGGTGTCTTTGATAACGGATCGATATGCGCCTTAATCAGTGCGTTAGCTTCAGGATAATACATTGCCGCATTACCAGCACGGATCCGGCCCACGACGACTTCAATATTCGCCATGGATCCGGCTTCGCCTCGCACCGTGACTCGATCTCCCGCACGTACTCCCAGCCGTGTCGCATCTGCTTGCGCGAGTAGAATGCAGTAACGATGAGGGATACCGCGATAGAGGTCATGTTCTTCGTATACGACCGTATTGAACTGCCCTTCAGACCGCAGCGTCATCAATCGCAAGGCGTCTTCCTGGAAAATGGGCAGCGGTGTGGAAAACATCGTGGCTTTGCCATCGCTCGTGTTGAACTTTGGGGTATGGAAGACGCGGCCAGTTATGGTAAATTCCTGTTTCGTCTGGCCGATGGTCTCCACAGCTCGCCAGCCAGGGATCGCTTCAGCAATCAGCTTGCGCACCTCGTTATGATCGCGGAGTCGCTGCCAATCTACGGGTTCATCGCCCAGGACGCGTTGCGCCAGATCGCAGATGATCGCGGATTCAGCGCGCATCTGCCCCTTGATATTGGGGGTGCCACCATCCGAAAGTCGGACAAAATTAAACATGGATTCTTGCGTCGTCGCTTGCGGTTCCTCATCGCGCGCCAACACTGGCAAAATAAGCGTCGTTTCCGCGCCAAGACCGTGGAAATGCCCGGGGTTTAGTTTGGTGGAGAGATAGACAATGTTTTTAATCTGGCCCATCGCCGTGGAAGCCCAGGTCAGGTCCGGATTGGACCCCCAGAGATTGCCGCCCAGCGCCACCAGCATATCCAGCTTGCCCTGCTCGGCGGCCTCAAGCATGGCATGGGTGTCATAGCCTGGAGCGGTCGGCATTGGCTTGCCATAGAGCCGCTCTAATGCGGCCCGCACCGCGTCCTGCAGGGCGGGTGACACCCCAACCGAACCAACACCCTGCACATTGGAATGGCCACGGATCGGCAACATCCCGGTACCAGGGCGTCCAACATTGCCGGTTGCCAGCGCGACATTGCTGACCGCCAGGACATTCTGTACCCCGGAGGTATGATGGGTGAGGCCCATCGCCCAGGCAAAAATGACCGCGCGCGCATCGGCGATCATCGTTGCCATTCCCTCGATCTCGTTTTGAGTAACCCCGCTCTGCGCGACGATCGTCTCCCAACTGGCCGCTTGCGCTTCCGCGACAATCGCTTGCCAGCCATTGACATAATCTTGCAGATATTGCGTTTGCAAGCGATTACGCTCCGCCAGTGCTTTCAGGACGCCAACGAGCAATGCCACATCGCCGCCCGCCAGTGGTTGCAGATACATTGTGGCGATTTTCGTGCCGAAGAGCAGCGACCGGACCTGCGAAGGCACGTGGAAATTCTCCAACCCACTCTCGCGGATCGGGTTGACGACGATCACATTCCCCCCACGCCGCCGCAGATCAGACAATTGCGTCATCAGGCGCGGATGATTTGACGCCGGATTCGCGCCGAGTAAGACCACCAGGTCGCTCTTGGAGATGTCGTCTAATTCCAACGTGGCGGTGCCGGTGCCATAGGCCATCTTCAGACCGACGCCAGATGCCTGATGACAGTAGTACGAACAATTCATGACATTGTTCGTACCGAAGACGCGCGCAAAGGACTGCAAGAGAAATCCTGCTTCATTCGAAGAACGACCTGAAGCATAGAAAGCGGCACGCGCAGGCTCCGTCGCGCGTAGGGAGTTCGCCCAATGTTCCATGGCGTTGTCCCAGGAGATGTATTGGAAGGTATCTCCACGGGCGCCACGTCGGTAGATGACGGGATACACCAGTCGCCCGCTATCTTCGGCGGCCTTTGGGGTGAGGGCTTGTAGTTCGGCCAGCGAATGCTTCTTGAAGAAATCGCGTGGCAGAGCGCCCTTCATGTCGGCAACCTGTGCCTGTAAACTCTTCTTGCATACTTCGGGGAAGTGGCCGCTCTCATTGACCATGCCACCGCGCTGGCCACCCATCCCAACCGCGCACGTCTTGCAAGCGTTGTGAGTATTCATGCGGCGCCAGAGGCGCCATGGACCAACCTCAAATGCCTTCGCAACTGTGTAGCGAATGGCTCGTAGGCCCCCGCCAGAGACTGGTGTTCTTGCTGCCATTGCGCACCTCACTGAGCGAACCTGAACAGCGTCCAATGTCTTTCAGGGATGTGGATGCTGATGTGCATCCGGTAAAAGCGACATCGCTCCTTCCAAGCATCCCAGACTACCATATACTGTACCGCACGGACCGCCAACCAACAACAATCCACCCCCAAGCATAGTAGGGGGTCGTAGCCTTTAGCCCATGAAATTCCGCGGATTGCAGCGCTCGAGCGTTAGCGTTGCCCGTAAGCGATATAAAAAGGTTGGGTGCAGCCGACGATGCTGTTGAACTCTTCCGCCATCTTATCCACCACCGCGTTGAATGCTTCTTTGGTCGCCAGATGAGTCATCACGACAGGTGTCTCCAGGGCACGCGCGCCAGCGATGGCATCGGTGGCCATGAGTGTCCCGATTCGTCCGCCCCAAGATCCGAGTGGAATCTCAAGATTCATGGTGTTCACGTTATGAAATCCCGCTTCTTGCAAAAAAGAGCCGACTCTGGCGCCAGCGGTCATGTCGATGCCGCGATAACTTGCCAATGTATAAGCCCATTCTACCCAGGGTTCTGAAGCTGGCACCCTACTGGTGACACTTGTATCAATCAACTCCACCCAGCCGCCTGGTTTCGTCACGCGCTTGATTTCATTGATCGCGGGTCCCCATTGGGCGGCGGGCAATGCCAGGACGACTAGCCGCATATGCACATAATCGAATGTGGCATCGGCGAACGGCAGTCCTTTCGTGATATCGCCCTCAACGAAGACATAATTGTCTGGCGCGATGGCTTTTCCCATCGTCACCGCGTTGCTGGTTGCGGGTGGCGGCTGAATATCCAGGCCAATGACATTGGCGTTTGTAAACTGTTGCGCCATCTCCGCGCCCCAGCGTCCTGTGCCACATCCGACATCCAGAATACTTTGGGGATGGCCGATGGGTGCCAGATAATTGCCACGCAGCAAGAGCCGCAGCATATGATGTTGGAGATCGAGCCGCCCGCTCTCCTCAATGTCCTTAGGCAACATGTAGGGATGGTCAATGCGCATCCGTCTGCCGCCGAGAACATAATAGGGCAATGATGCTGTTTGTGAGGTCGTTTTTCGTCGGAACCAACTAAACCATCCCATGGTCGGCACACCCTCATATTGCTGGAGTCGCAAGCATCCGAAAAATTGCTGTGCGGTTTCCACTATACCTGTCAACTGAGCAGCCGTCAAGCGCGCCATAACGTCTACCAGCATATGTTTGTCAAGTTACCCTATCCAAAGTTCAAGTCTATGAGATATGATGCTAGATAGAGATATTTTGATTGCTCACCAAGATGTAACCTGAGGTAGCGCGAACACTACGGCATGCTTACCGGAATGTACCGCCGGTGCCATCTGGTATGGCTCGTGACCCCTCAGGTCTGCTCTTTTGCGCGCTCTGCAGCGTATCCGATGAGTTTTATGGTTGGCCAGAGGAGGAAAATTTCGTCGCATTCAATGATGCATGCGTGAAAGGAACGAGCACTATGGCCGAATTTCGATTGATTCCACAATCACCTGGTGACGCCCCGTATGATCGCTGGACGCGCTGGCGAGACATACCCTTAGCGATTCTGGCCTGGATGGCAGTGGCTGGAGTGGTCCTGTGGCTCCTCTCCCATATCGCAGAGGCGCTGGTCGTGATGCTCATCGCCGCACTCATTGCGTATGCGCTCTCGCCATTAGTGCAACAACTCAAAAAATTCATGCCACGCGTCGTCGCGATTGCGTTGGTCTATATTGTGTTTTTTGGCGGATTGGGCGCCTTTGCCTTCATTATTGTCAGTACCTCGATCCATCAACTCGCCGCTCTCGCGCATGCCATACGCCAATTGACTCAGACAAATGGCAATCAGCAAGCGCAAGTCATCGTCTTTCTGGAACAATTAGGCTTCTCAGACGTGCAGATCCATCAAGCTGGCCAGCAAATCATCACCCAATTCGAAGGAGTGACGAGTGAGATCGTTCCGGTAGTCATCAGCGTCTTCACGACCTTGCTTGATATGATCATCGTGGCGGTCTTGAGCATCTACTTTATGGTTGAGGGTGGTCGCATTAAAGATTGGCTTCAGACGCGCCTGCCAGTGGCACAACGCGACAGGGTCAATTTCACGCTCTCCACTTTTGAACGTGTTGTCGGTGGCTATATCCGCGGTGAGTTGATCCTCTCAACCTTGATCGGCCTATTGGTCGGCACCGGGATGTGGATCTTCCGTGTCCCCTATGCCGTCTTACTCGGATTCCTGGCATTTATTCTTGAATTTATTCCCGTGCTGGGCACCCTCACCAGTGGAATTTTTTGCGTTATAATCGCCCTTTCGCAAGGCTGGTGGGTAGCGTTTCTCGTGCTCGTTTATTTCGTAGCCGTTCATATTCTCGAAGGGTATATCGTTGGTCCGCGCATCGTTGGCCGCGCGGTGGGGTTGCACCCGGCCATCTCACTCGTCGCGCTCCTGGCCGGCGCGGAGCTCTTCGGGATCTTGGGCGCGCTCTTCGCCGCACCGACTGCAGGCGTCGTCCAAGCCTTCATCCATGCCGGATGGATTGAGTGGCAGGAACTCCATCCCGAACAATTCCCCGCGCGCCACGGCGAATCTGCCTCTGACACTTCTGGGCCAATCGAGGTGAGCGGTGAGGCGGACCCTTCTTATGGGGGCCATGACGGGGCAGTCAATACCAATCATCGGCCAAAGGGGGAGCCGGGTCCTGGTGGTGGTGAAAAAGACGCCCCGGAGAATCAGCAACGATCAACTGCCATATTGCCCCCGAGCACCTTGCTGTCGAGTCCCATGTGAGCTATGCTCCACACCGATCCTGGCGCGGATGTAGTGTATAGTTGGGAATGCCAGGTACATGCCCGCGACCGCTACCTTCAGCTGCTGGTAGCCACACTACCAACCAGGACCATGGTCGTGTCCGCAACTTTTCCCACCAAATGGCGCTCTCATACTGGTGGCGAACATAATCGGTATGTGTTCATCCATCCTGGCGGAGTGGTGTTGCCATGCCTGTTCGTTCGCGCCACCAATCGATCTCCATTCCCCGCAATCGTGGGCAGATTCCTTGGCACTGGCGAGCGCGCTGGCGCGTGGTCGCAGAGCCGTACAGATAAACACAGCGGAGGAATTTCCTATGTCGCTGCACATTGTCGTCGATAGCAGCTCAGACATCACCCCGGCTCGTGCTGCGGAACTTGGCATCACCGTCGTTCCGCTCACCATCGCCTTTGGTGATCAGAGTTATCGCGATGGCATCGATATGACTTCACGTGAGTTCTATCAACGCTTGTTAGGAAGTAGTACGCTCCCCACCACTTCGATGCCGACCTTACCTGTCTTCGAAGAAACCTATCGCCGGCTCGTCCAAGCTGGCCATGACACCATCCTCTCCGTGCATCTCTCGGAGAAGTTCAGTGGTACCTTCCAGACTGCCATGCGAGCGGCCCAGAAGGTTGCCACCGAGACCGGCGCGCGCATTGAAGTCATCGACAGTGGCAATGTCAGCGCTGCTTTGGGCTTACCCGTTGTTCGCGCCGCAACGCAAGCTCGCGCCGGTGATGACGTGACCACAATCATTGCCACGCTCCGCTCGGCATGGGAACGCGGCCGAACCTTCATTTTGTTGGATACCCTGAGCTATCTGGAGAAGGGCGGCCGGATTGGGCGAGCGCAAGCATTCGTCGGTGCCCTATTAAATATCAAGCCCATACTGACCTTCCAGGATGGCCAGGTCGCGCCGTTAGAGCGGGTGCGCACGCGCGCCAAAGCGCTGGCGCGTGTCGGTGAACTCTTGCGGGAGATGGCGCCAATCGCCGACCTGGGAGTGGTGGCGTCCGATGAAGCGACCCGCGCGGAGATGGTGACATTGGCGCGTACGGTATACCAGGGAGAGATCGAAGAATTCACGTTTGGGCCAGTCGTTGGGACATATGCCGGGCCGCGCTCTGGCGGCTTCTTTGCGGTCGCCGCGCCGCGTGTTTCCTGACAGCACGTGGGGGATATTCAGACAACCCCCTCCCCCAAGCGGGCGTGATGCTTGCGCGCAGATGGGGCGGACCATATAATGGGTTCAAGGGCGCCTGAGAGTAGACGCGCTCGCGAGGAAACCACCATATGGCATCCACCACCATCGCGCGCGGCGTGCGGCGCGCTTCGACTCAAAAGGCTTCACGACCGGGATTCTGGCAATCATTCACGCGCCACCCGTTCGATGCGCTCTGGAACCTATTCGGTTCCGTGCGCCTGGCGATCGTCCTCATCTCGTCAATCCTGGCGGTTGGCGTCATTGGTATGATCGTCGCGCAGGCGCCCGCCGAAGTCGCCTCCTCGCCGCAAGATTTCGCGGCGTGGGTGGCTACCAATGCGCGCCAGCAGTATGGCGCATTTACCGATCTGATGAACTGGTTGCAGTTCTTCACGATCTTCAGTAGCTGGTACTTCAAAGTGTTGGTGGTCTTGCTGGCGCTGAATATCCTCGTCGGTGGTATGCTGGTGCGCTGGCCCGCGAAGTGGCAAAACTTTCGCCATCCACTCTTAAAGCGCGCAGATGGTTTCTATGTGAACTCGCCCGTCAAGGCCGGCACAACGGTCGGGCAGTTTGGCGCGACAACCACTGAGACCGCCACGGGCGTCACACGCCTCCTGAAACGCCGCGGCTATCAGGTGACGCCTGCCCCCGCCACGAATGATGAGGTGGCGTATCTCTACATCCATAAGTTTTCGTGGGCCTCGCTCTCGACGTTCGTTTTCCACACCAGTATGATTCTGACCATGCTTTGTGTGGTGGTGACGGGGTGGGGAGGCTTTGGGCGCGATTCAATGGCGCAACGCCTCCTGCCTGCGCCAGTCTATAACTATTTCCAAAACCTGGCGGGGTTCAGTTATACCCAACCCCTGCCCGATGGTGAAGGCGGCATCGTCTATCCCTATGGCACGGAACATAATATCCGCTATATTGCCAAAGATTTCGTTTCCGTCTTCGACCCGGTTCGTGGAACTCCGACTGATTTCTATACCGACCTCCAGATCTGGCAGGACGGTACCCTCGTCGCCCAGAAACGCATCCGCGTAAATGATCCGCTGACCTATCAGGGAGTCACATTCCATCAAGCCTCATTCATGATGTACACCAACATCACCTTGCGCGACGCCAGTGGTAATGTCATGTATAGTGGCGCCATCCCCTTGCTAGATCAGCGCACAACGCAGATCGATCCCAATGTTGGCAATGTGTTGCAGACGAACAATGCGGAAAATATCCCCATTTCAACATATGGCTACACGATGAACCTTGCGGCGGCGGCCCTCGATGTCTATCACTGGTACCTCGGTGTCGGTGGGTATGATAGTAACCAAAATCAACTCTTTAAAGGTGTGGCACTGGTAACACCCGACTCTCCCCAGAAGATCGCGGGCTGCGTGAGCTCGGATACCTCGCAACCAGTCGACGCAGGCCAGTATGGATGCCCGCTCTCCAATGGCTGGTGGATGCAAGTCACCGCGTTGCAACGCGGCACCGTCCTGCTGATCACCAAGGATTCCGGGTCGCCGCTCCTCTGGCCAACCTTGATGTTGCTGATCGCGAGCCTCTCGATTACCTTCCTCTTCCCGACGCGACGCCTGTGGGCGCGCATCGAGGGCGACCAGGTCCGGTTCGCGGCGCTGCAAGAACATTTCGTCAATCAGCAACGCGACATAGATGCGCTTGTCCGCGCACTCGGCAATAAGCCGCTCCGACCGGATCCGGTGGAGGAGACCACGCATCCCCCCAACGCTAAAGCCCAGACTAAAGGGGTCAGACGATCTGGCAAGACTGCCATTCTGGATCGCTGAGGTGAGAAGGGCGTTATTTCGCAAGTTCCCTCCGACTGGCAATGTCTGCGAACGGCTGCGCGCGTTGCCCAGGGGTACTGCACTCAGGATAGCGCGCGCAGTGAGTCGCATAGTGTCTACTCATGCGATGTCGTAATATCTTTGATCTCAATAGCTTGATCCATTCACAATAATATATTGACTTACTTCTTTAAGTATGTTATCATCGATTTGATAACAATGCGAGGTGTCTCATATGTGCATGGGAGGGTATGATGCCTACTTCGAAGAAACAAATCCCTGAGCTCGCCACGGAAGATGTTCCATCTATCCAACATAGTGATGCGCCGCCATCACCACGGAATGTCGAGGCAGGCCGTCGAGGCGGTATCGCCGTGCGTGAAAAATACAGCGGCACAGATTATTATCGTCGCATCGGACAAATGGGGGGCAAGCGGTTACGCGATGATCGCGGATCTGAATATTATCGCGAGATCGCCAGCAAAGGTGGTCAGGCGAATGTTGAGAAATATGGCCCCAACCATTTCGCGGATATGGGGCGACGTGGCGGTAATTCCACCAAAGAACGCCATGGATCTGAATATTATCGCGAGATTGGTCGTATTGGCGGCAGCAAGAAGCGTAAAATGCCCGATCAGCCACCCACCACGAGCGAATAAAAATACGTTGTGACGTCTCTGCATACGCAAAACCTGTCGCGCCACGGCCCAGACTATGGTACACTCTGCCCATCACATTTGCCCAGGAGAGGAATACCATGGGAACTTTGGTCGAACCTGAAATGATTATGCTCGGCACCGAGATGGACAGTGACGCCACCGTGCTGATCGGCTATCGCACGGGCCGCAAGATTCAAGATTTCACACTGCGCATCGGCGATCGGGCCCAGTTGCGCAGCGGGACGGTGATCTATGCCGGATCACAGATCGGTGATGACTTCCAGACCGGCCATAACGTCGTGATCCGCGAACAGAACGTCCTGGGCAACCATGTCCAGATCTGGAATAATACCACGATCGACTATGGCTGCCACATTGGCAACAACGTCAAGATCCACACGAACTGCTACATCGCGCAGTTCACGAATATCGAAGACGAGGTCTTCATGGCGCCAGGCGTGACGATTGCCAATGACATTCATCCGGGCTGCAAATATTCCGGCGAGTGCATGCGCGGGCCGACCCTGAAGCGCGGCGTCCAGGTCGGTGTCAATGTCACCATCACACCGTATGTGACGATTGGTGAATACTCGGTGATCGGCTCGGGGACCGTCATCACGAAGGATATCCCACCCTATTCGCTGGTGGTGGGGAATCCAGGTCGTGTCATCAAGCGGGTGACGGCAGTCACCTGCAAAACGGGGGTCGCGGCAGAAGGTTTCGACTATCACCCCTATATGGAAGTCGAATAGTTCGTCATCGTGCAATTTCCTCCCCGCCACAGGTCGCGAGCGAGCAGGAGTACAACTTCAGCTTAGTAGGTGCCAAGACAGTGGCCTGAAACCAGAGCTAAGCAGAGGAACTCAAGGACAGGAAGTCATTGCCGCGCGATGGAATCGACCAAGCATCCTGGCTGTTGGGGCTTGATGAACGGGTTAGCCGCCACTCTGCCAACCCTGCTGGAGCAGCCATAACCCAGTCCATCTCCCCAACCACCCACGGATCTGGTGGGGTGACCCACCTGCTCAATCGGACCCCTGCTTGCGCTTCGCGGTTGGTTTGACAGCAAGCCGATGAAGAACACGACCCAATTTTATCAGTAACTACTCAGAAGTAGTGTAGCTACAGGGCGGCATAAGCATAAGACTAGCCGCAGGTGGCCATACTGGTCAGCGAATTGTGCGGCTCATGCAGTACATCCGGGACAAGCGCTTCAGAGATTGCGATCCCCACACGGCGCCGCGCACGCTATGATCCACCAGATCGACGTAAGGTTGCGTGACCAGGATTGGCTAGACCTGAGCATCTTTGTTCGAGGTGGCTACCAAATCAACCGCATTGCGTCGTATGTGGCGGTAGTCTGTTTCAAAGGCATGCTTCAGCAATTCCGCGAGGCGTCGGGCGGGTTCCATCTTGATGGTAAAGACGCTGTTGGCGACGCTGGAAGCGATGCAATGTCTTATTCACTGCTAACAGAGGATTCAGCGTCACGCACCACCTGTGCATTATCTGGATATCGCAATGTCGTGAGGGGGACGGGTACCTCAGAGGGGCGTGGATGAGAAGCCAGAGCATGATCGGCCGCCTCAACCAGGGCAAGTAGTTCCGTAATTTCAAATGGTTTGTGCAAAATAGCCACCTGATGGGCATACGACTGGGTTGTGATGGAATGAGAGAGACGATAATTCGCTGTTGTCGCAATAATACAGTGCATGCATGGTTGATCGGGGTCAGAGAAAAGTGTTTTGATGATTTCGTTGCCGTCCATACGCGGTAGCATAAGGTCAAGCAAGACAATCAGCGGTTCAGCACTCGTGGTCAGCAGGTTGAGGGCTTCGAGTCCATCGCCACATTCGCGTACAACATACCCCGCGTCGGTCAGTGCAATATGGACAACCTCGCGAATATCTGGCTCGTCATCGACGACCAGGACGGTTGAAGTCATACTATCGCCACCCTTCTTAGCAATCTCAGTGAAAAGCGCACGGAATCCCGTCGTGAATCTGGGCGCATTTTTTATGCCAGCCAAGAAAGCGTGACTGGTACCTCTGCACATGCAATGGCGGAAATCCGCACGTGGCTTCGCGGTCGTTGCGGATGAGGTGCGCAAACTGGCAGAGCGCTCCGCGAAATCGACCAAGGAGATCGCTCAGATCATCCAGGAAACGCAGTCCGAAACCACCCAGGAAGTCGTGGCGATGGGTCAGGACGTACAACAAGTCGGCGATGGCCTCGAGCGCGCGATAAGTACGGAAGATCGCGCCAAACAGATGGTCGAGAATACGATCCATATCAACGCCGCGATTGCCACAATCGCGGCAGTGAGCGAAGAGAATGGCGCGGCGGCCGAAGAAGTATCAAGCGCGACCGAGGAACTCTCCGCCCAGGTCGAAGAGACGGTCGCATCCACAAAAATCCTGAGCGAGATCGCCATGCAATTACGCGAGGCCATGAGCACGTTCCGATTGGATAGCCCTGGGAAAGCGGACCACGATGGGCAGCGTTTCTCGCGCGGCACGACACGACGCGCGGCCTGAATGATGCGCTTTCTGCTATAATAAGTAACCACACCACAGGGTGAACTCCAGCACAACGCGGAGGCTGGAGTTCACCTCTTGCTCGTAGGTCGTAACGCTTCAGCCACTGCTGGGAGGTCCTTCAATGACGCAGACTGACACTTCTCACGCAACCAACGGCGCCAACACATCGTCTGATCGCGGCGCGATCCGCTGGAGCTATGCCAGCGGCACCAGCGATGCCCCATTGCTCGGCATGACCATTGGCGACGCCTTCGACCGCACAGTCGCGCGCTTCCCGGACCGCGAAGCACTGGTCGCGCGGCACCAGGGATTGCATTATACGTGGCGGGCTCTGCGCGCCGAGGTGGATACCTGCGCGCGGGGATTGATGGCGCTGGGGATCACCAAAGGGCAGCGCGTTGGCATCTGGTCCCCCAATCGCGCGGAATGGGTGATTACCCAGTTCGCGACCGCCAAGATCGGGGCAATTCTGGTCAACATCAATCCCGCCTATCGCCTGCACGAGTTAGAATATGCCCTCAATCACTCCACCTGCCACACGCTGATTTTATCTCCACGTTTCCGCACGACCGATTACGCTGGCATGCTGCAGACGTTAGCGCCAGAGCTTGCTCACAGCACGCCTGGCGCACTGGATGCCCACCGACTGCCGCATCTGCGCCATGTCGTCGTCATGGATCACGATCGCTTTCCAGGGATGTGGCTCTGGGATGATGTGCTGGGGAAGGCAACTGAAGTTGCGCATAGTGCATTGCTGGAACGCCAGGCTGACCAGGAATTTGATGATCCAATCAATATTCAATATACCTCGGGAACGACCGGCAACCCGAAAGGGGCGACGCTCAGCCACCACAATATCCTGAACAATGGCTATTTTGTCGCCCGTCTCCAGGGCTTCACGGAACGCGATCGCGTCTGCATACCGGTCCCGCTGTATCATTGTTTTGGGATGGTGATGGGGAATATCGGCTGTGTGACGCATGGCGCCGCGATGGTCTATCCCGCCGAGACGTTCGATCCGAAAGCCGTGCTCGAGACCGTCCAGGCGGAACGCTGCACGGCGCTCTATGGCGTCCCAACGATGTTTATCGCCGAACTCGCCCACCCTGAATTCGGTGCCTATGATCTCTCTAGGCTGCGCACCGGCGTCATGGCTGGATCGCCCTGCCCCGTCCAGGTGATGCGGAACGTGATTGATCGCATGCATATGTCGCAGGTTGAGATCTGCTATGGCATGACCGAGACCAGCCCGGTCTCCACTCAGACACGGCTGGATGATCCGCTGGAGAAGCGCGTCGGAACGGTCGGTACCGTTGGTCCACATGTGGAGGTGAAGGTGGTGGATCCTGCCACCGGTAAGATTTTGCCAATCGACACTCCCGGCGAATTGCTGACGCGCGGTTATTCCGTCATGTTGGGCTATTGGGATAATGAAGAAGCGACCGCGCGCGCCATCGACCGGGCCGGCTGGATGCATACCGGTGACCTGGCGACGATTGACGCGGATGGTTATGTGAATATTGTCGGCCGCATCAAAGACATGGTCATCCGTGGTGGCGAGAACATCTATCCGCGCGAGGTAGAGGAGTTTCTCTATACCCACCCCGCCATCAGCGATGTTCAGGTCATCGGCGTCCCCGACGAGAAGTATGGCGAGGAGTTGATGGCCTGGGTGAAATTGCGGGATGGCATGCAGGCCACACCCGAAGAACTGACGGCTTTTTGCCGCGGACAAATCGCTTCATTCAAGATTCCCCGGTACTGGAAATTCGTCGATGCTTTCCCGATGACCGTTACGGGTAAAATTCAGAAATATCTCATGCGCCAGTCCTCGATCGAGGAGTTAGGTCTGCAGGCTGCTGCGCACATCCAGACCGCATAGTGGGCCGCACCCCAGGGTGCGCTCAATTGACATCTACGCCATCGATCAAGGTGAACCCTCGATCGATGGCGCAACACCTCATACATCGCGCGCCTGGTGTTTATTCTCGGCGTCTTGGTGAGACCGCCACAGATGTGTCACAGGCGATGCGATGTTGCTACCCATGATACCGCCTCGTTGACGTTAGACGGTGTCACTCCACTGGTTTGTGTGCATGGTGGTGAGCAGCACTGCTCTACTCGCCGCTAGCTGGACGATACCCGGCAGCCTCAGCGGCTTCTCTGGATGGGAAAGGTACGCGATTCACTTCCGCGGGAAGGTTGGCGCTGTTCTTCGGATGATAGATCATCGTATTGATGTTGCCGATGTACTGCGCCGACGCGAGCAGAGCAGCATCGGTCGCGGTCGCAGCGGCGGTTGGCGCATGGGTAAAGTACGCATCAGATCCTGCATGGTTGCTGTGTGTCGGGCGATTGACATTGCCGCGCGGACGATCCTGACTGGAATCAGTCGTATGCCCGTTGGTGTTGGCGGCGAGTTCAACAAACTCATCTACGACGGGCGCAGCGAGACGACGGCGCGTGATGACAAACGCTGTGACACCTGCGGCGACAAAGCCAACCACAATGCCGGAGGCCCACCAGACACGTTTATCCACTTTTGCAGGGTAGGCACCGACGGTATCCGCAATGTGGCGGGTATGTGACGTCACCTCTTCTAGTCGTTCGGCGACCGCTTTCGTCAGATGCTCGAATTGCGCCTGCGTCAACGGCAACTGGTCCTCGAGCTTGCCACGCACCGTGTCGACGGTATTTTTCATAGCATGGCCGGCTTTCGCGGCGGCAGCCGGCGGGTTATTGCGACGCCAATTGGCGCTCACGACCTCAATGACTGGCCTCAAGAGTGATGCCGACACGATCCCGGTCCGCACCAATTGTCCAATTTGAGCCTGACGATCATGTTTGCTTGCTTTCGTAGTGGCAGTCATGCGTGTATTGCTCCCTTCCCAACCTCGTCCAATTCCCTGAGCTGGCGTATTCCCTCAGGCATTCACACGGCAATTTCCACCGTGTTCCCACATGTTCGATCTGTTTGTATTGTACCGCAAATGGCGGACCTCCTGACTTCCAACAGGACACTATAGCACTCTCTGGTGTTCTCGCGTATACTCTAGAGAGTATATACGAGCGCAATGGAGCGCACAGAAGCAGGCACGCAATGCGGCGTAGATGGCGTAGCCCGCCCAGGGTGCAGACCAGTCGAGCAAGAAGATGACCAGTTCACACATGGAGGCGATTTTCCAGGATCTCCATGTGAAGGAGAAATGATGACCACGACCGCTCAAGGGCCGCAATCGGCGCCTATCACCCAGCCACAAGCACCACTTGCTACAAATTTTCGCCTCCCCGGTCCTACCCCGATTCCCCCTGAAGTCGCCGCCGCAGGCGCCTGGCCGATGACCAATCATCGCGGCCCCGAGTTTCAGGCGGTTTTGCAGCGCGTGCTGACCAATCTGAAAGTGTTTTTTCAGACTGAGCAGCCGATTCTGGTCTTCCCTGGATCAGGCAGCGCTGGTTGGGAAGCCAGCATCGCCAACTGCTTTTCTGCGGGTGATGCCGTCGCGATTGTCTCCATCGGCAATTTTGGCGAACGCTACACCTTGGTCGCCAATGCTTTTGGCCTGAATGTAACCAAGATTGCCTTTGAGTGGGGCCAGGCCGCTGACCCTCAGGTCGTGGCAGAGCGCATCAGCGCGATCCCTGGTCTGAAAGGCGTGATGATTACCCACAACGAAACTTCGACCGGCGTCATGAACGACCTGCCCGCGCTGGCGCGCGCCGTTCATGCGGCGGCACCCGACGCGTTGTTGCTGGTTGACGCGGTCAGCTCGTTGGGCTGTGTCGCCGCGCCTATGGATGAACTTGGCCTGGATGTCGTCTTCACTGGATCGCAAAAAGGTTGGATGACTCCGCCTGGACTTATGATGGTGGCCTTCAGCCAGCGCGCCGCTGAGGCGACAAAAACCGCGAAATTACCGCGATTTTTCTGGGACTATACCATCGCAGCCAAGAGCTTTGCGCAAGGCAATCCTCCCTATACACCGCCAATTTCGCTCTGGTACCAACTGGATGTCGCCCTGAGCATGATGGTGGCCGAGGGTCGCGACAATGTCTTCGCGCGCCATGCCGCGCTCGGAGCTTACACGCGCCAACGGTTACGGGCAATGGGGCTCACGCTCTTCGCCGATCCAGCGTATGCGTCAAACACCGTCACGACCGTCAATGGCCCCGCCAATGTGGATGTCAAGGCGTTGCTCAAGACCCTGCGAGTCGAGGATCGCGTGGTTCTCGCCGGTGGCCAGGGCAAGCTGGATGGCCAGGTCTTCCGCATCGGCCATATGGGTTTCGTCAAACAAGCCGATATGGATGAGGCGCTCGCTGCGCTGGCGCGGCGCATCTGATCACTGCCCTCTCATACGCGGATGGCCTCCCGCGGATCTCCGTAGGAGGCCATCCGCGTGCAAGTCTGGCGCAGAATCCGCCTTCTCATGCGAAAGCCACTCGGCTTTCCACTACATGTCCCGATCCCTGCCGAGCGTGCTCCGCGCAGATGCCGCGATTCGCGACTGGCAGGGGAGCGAATGGAGCGCGAACCCATGGCCGCTTTACCCCGTATTCTCGTGACTGATAAAATTGCCCGCGAAGGACTGGCCCTGTTTGCTGGTAACGCCGACGTGGAAGAGCGTATCGGCATCTCCCAGGACGATCTGGTGGCGATCATCGCTGACTATGACGCGCTGGTCGTACGGAGTGAGACACGCGTTACCGCTGCTGTGCTGCAACAGGCTACCAAATTACGCGTGGTCGCTCGCGCCGGCGTCGGCGTCGATAACATCGATGTCGAGGCGGCGACGGCGCGCGGCGTCATCGTCGTCAATTCTCCCGCCGGCAATGTCGCCGCCGCCGCGGAACATACCATTGCGTTGCTCATGTCGATGGCTCGCCATGTGCCGGCCGCCGCGGCGTCGCTGAAAGCGGGACGCTGGGAGCGATCAAAGTTTGTGGGCGTCGAGGTTCGGCATAAAACCCTGGGAATCATTGGCCTGGGGAAAGTCGGCCTGGGTGTAGCGCGGCGCGCGCTCGGCCTGGAGATGCGTGTCATCGCTACGGATCCCTATGCTTCGCCAGCGATTGCCGCGCAGAATGGCATCGAATTGACCGATCTGGAGACCGTCCTGCGGCGCGCGGAGTTTTTGACCATCCATGCTCCGCTGATCAGCGGGACACGCGGCCTGATCGGCGCGCCGGAATTGGAACAATTGCCTGCGGGGGCGCGTGTACTGAATGTCGCGCGTGGCGGATTGATCGATGAGGCGGCCTTGTTCGATGCATTGGAGAGCGGCCGTATTGCCGCCGCCGCGCTGGATGTCTTTGATGGCGAGCCACCCAAACCCGGTAGCCCGGCAGAACGCTTGATCGCCCATCCGCGCGTCATCGCCACACCGCACCTCGGCGCATCCACAGAAGAGGCTCAGGTGACTGTCGCGATTGATGTCTGCGAGCAGGTCGTCGAGATTCTGGGTGGCGCCGCGCCACGCGCCGCT
>DAIDHM010000202.1 GCA_027459705.1 Ktedonobacteria bacterium
GGCACTGACGAAGAGAACGCCGGTCAACAGAAAGAGATTGAAGAGCGCGGCGATATGCAGGCGATGCTCTTCATAGTGCAGATAGCGACTTGAATAGAGGGCGATCGCCATGCCAAAAAAGCTGATGAGCAAAGTAAAAAACGCGCTGAGTGGCGTGAGTTGGATGGTATACGCAACGGCAAAAGGGTAAATTCGCTGCGAGAGATCCGTATCGTTGAAGAGAGTCCAGGAGAGGGGTGTTCCCACCAGCAACGTGAGGATCCCGGAGATAAAGAGGAGAGCGCTGCCACAGAATGCCAGTGTCAGCACAATCGTTAAACCGGGTTGTCGGCGGGGTGGCGTGGCACGAGACAGTTTGGGAACCGCCGAATGCAAAATGTAGAAGATTGGGAGCACACCGCCGCCGAGCAGCAAAATTTCGCCAACGAAAGTGGTCACCCACGTGAGATACGCCATAAACGTCTCCTCCTTTGCCACTTTGACACGCTGATCTGCCCATCAATCATGCGGGTGAAGGGGTATCCGCGACCAGTTGGACGGTGCCATCAGCGGCGATCCAGATGCCCACATAGCGCGCGAAGCCCAGGCCCCAGCGCGCAATCTCTCCCAGGGCGGCACGAACCTGGCGAGCCTGGGTCGCGAATGACGCGGCATTCTGGGTGCACTGCGCATGCGAGACAAGCAGGATGGTGGTGGAAGGGTGATGCATCATGTGGTGCTGGATATTCTGACGGAGGAGGAGCACCGGCGGCGCGAGCGGATCCTCCGCAATCCAGCGTTCCGGCGCATATTCAGTGAATAAATCTGGTGTGCTCTCGTTAAAATGATTACCGCAATATCGCAGTACGTGCTCCTGGATTTCGCCATCCACACAAAGAATGACTATCAAGCTGATCACGGTCCTTTCTGAATACGATACCGTGACTCAACTATACCATCGCAATCTCGACAATGGTAGATATTGTGTGTTGTATATCCGCAAATGTGAAATATTTCGCACTTTTACTTTCGTTAAAATTTATGTAAAAATGATTCTTCGTGGTATTTTGGCGACTTCGAGCGATGGGGTCATCCTCCGCCGACAATCCACCAGCCTGCAGAGTTAGCGGCAATGGTGATCGTGCCATCAGTCTCCGTCGCCAGCGTGGGAGGTAGCGAGACCAGCGCCGGATTGGGTGGGGTGAGGATGACGCCAGCCGCGGGGTGCTGCGCAGCAGGCATCGCAATGGCCAATTGTGCGAGCATCAAGGTTTGTAGATCTTCCTGCGCCTGCTGCCGGGTGGCTGTGGGTGGCGCGCAGTATTGGACGACGTCCGCGGCCGCCGGATCTTCCATCGCCAGCGCCAGCGCGCGCGTGCTGGCCTCGCCCGCGAAGAGCACCCGCAGGCCTGGCGCTTCCATCCGGAAAACCAGCGCGTTGTCATCTTCCGCGCCCGAACCGCTGAACAGCGGATGGCCTGGCGCCAGAATGACGAAACGCACCGACCCCAGCGCGATCGTCGCACCTTGCCAGAGCCGGGTCAGCGGCACCTGCGCCGCTTGCAGCGAGGCATACCAGGCGGCATAGTCGCGCGCGGGGTGCAGGTTGCCACCATCCACCACCTGCCGCACATGGAAAGCCGTCAGGACAGCGGGCAAGCCATCGAGATGCCCGGGTCGCGGGTCACTCACGATCACCAGATCGATCGTGCGCTGCCAGAACGGCAAGACTTGCGCCAGCGCCAGGAGCAGCGCCGTGCCGTCCGCACCACCATCCACCAGTGCTACATGCCCATCGCTGGTCTGGATGACTGTCGCTGGACCACCTGGGCCGACATTCAGGAACGTGACCCGCACGGTCGGCGTTGGTGTGGCGACATACGCCAACGCGGTCGCGCTGAAGAGTGCCAGGACGAGGCAGAGCGCGATCGCCGCGCTGAGCATCGCGGGAAGACGGTGTGATCGCTCATGGTCCCGCGGGGGTGCCGTCGCGGCTTCCCAGAGCAATGGCGCACCGCCCAGAAGGATGGCCCAGATCGGCACAAGCCAGCCAGGTAATCCGCCAATGCTCAGCGCCGCCCACGAGGGCGCCGCCAGGATTTCGATGACGAGATCCGCCAGCCGCGCCACTGGCCAGATGATCGCTCCCGCCACCCCGGCCGCCATTGGCGCCAGCGCGCTCACCGTGGCAGCCACGCCACCCAGCAGCAAGAAGAGCGGCAACAATGGCACCAGGATCATATTCGCCAGCGGCGCGATCAACGAGAAAAGACCGAAATTGATCGCCGTCAGTGGGAATGTACCGATCTGTGCCGCCAGCGTTGTGGCCAGCGCATCCGCCAGTAGCGCGCCGCCGGGCAGCCGTTCGAGCGCGACGACGCGGGCACGCAAGGGCGCTGTCAGGGTGATCAATGCCAGCGTGCCGACGGCCGAGAGCTGGAAGCCGACATCCCACAACACCGCCGGCTGTGCCAGCGTCATGAGCAGCGCCGCTACCGCCAGCGCGACCAACGCATCATAATCGCGGCCGAACGCGCGCGCGAAGATCAGCAAGCCGCTCATGATCGCCGCGCGAATCGCCGCCGGCCCCAGGCCGCTCTGTCCAGCATAGAGCACGATCGCTGCAAGCGGAATGCACAGTCGCAGGGCGGTGGCGCCAGACCACCCTGCCGCCGTGCCGGATGGTCCGGTGCCGCCGGAAGGTCCGGTGCCGCCGGAAGGTCCGGTGCCGGCTGACGGGAGTCGCCGCGTCAGTGTCCGCGCAAACGCCGCCGCCAGCCCACCGATCAGCGTCACTTTTAACCCGGAGGTTACCACCAGGTGAATCGTGCCCGTGCGCGTGAAAAGCGGTAACCGGGAGCGCAGCACCGGCGTCTTCAGGCCGAGCAAGATGCCGATGAGCAGTGCAGCCTCAGGCGCGGGGAGCGCGCGCTGCAGGCCCTCCGCCAGCGCGGCACGCCACTGATAGATCAATCCTAACAGCGGATTGCCACTACCGCGCCGCATGATGGTGAGTTTGGCGCCCCGTAGCAGCGCGCTCAACCCGGGCGGCGCCAGTGGCGGGACGGCGGCCAGCGTGCCCTTGACCTCCACTTGATCGCCATATTCAGGCGCGAAAGGGACCTGGATCTGGCTATCGAAGCATTCGACGACGCCATCAGCAGGCACAGTGCCGACCGCCGTCTGGACGGTCGTGATGCGGACCTGCAGGTAAGCCCCTTGCGCGTGAATATCGGGCGCGACGTCAATCGTGCCACTCACGGTCACCGCCGTGCCGATCGGCAGATTGGCGATATCGCGGGGATCATTGCGCGGCGCGGACCACGCCAGCCGCGCCATGCCGAGCGTCAGCGCTGCCAACCACCAGACGAGGATGAGCAGAGATTGCCAACCAGCGACCAACGGCATCAGGGTTTGACGATAATGCCAGACAGCGACGATGGTGAGCATCGCCGCGCAGACGACCGTGACAAACCCGGCGATGGTCAATGCCGGGAGCGTCAGCCAGGCATGCAGAACAGATTCAGCCAGTAACCCCGCCAGCCAGCCAGTCGCGATGATGATGATACCCCATCGCCGTACGATCATCCCATGCCTCCTGCCTTTGGGATCGCTCACGCACGCTCTCAACAAACGCCCGACTGCCAGACGCTAGTATAACATACGTGTGAAAATACTCCACCCTGACAGAGAGTGCGATTGACGCACACCATGCTACCGCAGTATTGCCAGCGCTTTGCCGGACGTCAGCCGATTGACAGGGTTGCTATAGTGAGAGTCGACGGAGGGGAACTCGGCAATGCAATGGCTTGATTGGCAGCGATGGAGACACCCGGCAGCGGACCTTCCGCCTTCCGCCTTCCGCCTTCCGGCGCGGTGGTTGGCGCTTGGTGGCGCGGCAATGGTGCTGGTCGTATTGATGATCATCTGGTTGGTCGTAGCGCTCGCGACCCCCACCCCGCGTGGAGTATCGCAACATGTGCTCGCGCTGGCAACCAACACCGTCACGGTATCTGCCGCCGGAGGGTCTGGTGCCGTTGCTTCGCCCACCACTGCCAACGGATTGCCAGTGGACCCTCAGCTAACCGCAACAATGCATCCGACGGTGCCCAAAGCGCCACCCACCGCGACACCGATCCCCCATCCCCTGCCCGTGCCTCCCAATGCGCCGCCGCCCGCGCATAACCCCGCGCCGCCACCGCCGCCCGCGATACCAACGCCGACGCACGTCCCGCCGACCGCCACGCCGCTCCCGCCGACCGCCACGCCCATTCCGCCGACCGCCACGCATTGCCCCGCCGGATCGACCGGCTGTGGCGTTTCCGCGCCAACCCCCACGGCCACCACCGGAACTCCCGGCGTCACGCCGACGAGCGTGGCGACCGTCATGCCGACCGCAACGCCTGGTCCCTGCCAGTCTGGCGGCGCGCCTTATTACACCACGCCAACCGCGACGCCAACCACCGCGACCATCAGCCAGACCATCAGCGCCGCCGCGACGCGTAATGGCATCCCCGCGTTGTTGCAGGACGCGATTGCCTGGCAGGAATCGGGATGGCAGCAAAATATCGTTGCCTGTGATGGTGGCATCGGGTTAATGCAACTCATGCCCGCGACCGTCACCTGGCTCAACGCCTATTACGGCGTCAACGATGATCCGACAACGCTGGATGGCAATGCAGGCCTGGGGGCAGGCTATATCGCTTATTACGCGAACTATTATATCGGCTACCTCACAACCAACGACGCGACCTATTGCAGTCAGCAACCGGGTGGCGTGTGTTCGTTGGCGACGCCCTGGCCCGGGGCGACCGATGGCGCGACGGTGCAAGATATCGTCATCAGTGTCTATAATGAAGGCGCCACCACCATGGCACAATATGGCATTACCAACTGGTCGTATGTCAACGATGTCTTACTCTGGATGCAGCAGCAACCGTGGACGACCAGATAATATCATTCAGGATCGGAGCCACCTCCGCATGATGACACCATCAAGTCCGTCGGACGACATGGGTTTGCCACCCGCGCCGATGCCCACGCGTATCACCACGCTACTGGGTATCCAGTATCCCATCGTGCAAGGTGGGTTGGCCCATCTTTCCTTTCATGGTCTGGCAGCGGCGGTCAGCGCGGCCGGCGGATTGGGGCAGATCGGCGTGGCGTGTTTTGACGAGCCAGCGGAACTGCGCGCGGATATCCTCGCCTATCGCCAGCTGACGGACCGCCCCTTTGGCGTTAATTTCCCGATCGGGATCAAAGCCTGGGAACCATTTCTGGAAGTGGCTTTGGAGATGGGCGTCCCGGTGATCACCATCACCGGCGGCAATCCGGAACCGTTGCTGCGAGCAATTCAGAGCAATGGCACCGGACCATCCGGCGGCACCGGACCATCCGGCGGGGGCACGTGTCGCACGCTGGTATTGGTGGCGGGGGTTCGCGCCGCGCAAAAAGCGGAAGAGCTTGGCGCCGACGCGGTGATCGCCGTCGGGGTCGAAGGTGGTGGACATCTGGGACGCGATGATATCGGCACGCTGGTGCTGGTACCGCGTATCGTCGACGCCGTGCGGATCCCCGTCCTCGCCAGCGGCGGTATCGCCGATGGGCGCGGGCTGGCGGCGGCGTTAGCGCTGGGCGCGGAGGGCATCGAGATGGGGACGCGCTTCGTCGCGACCCAGGAATGTGTTGCCCATCCGGCCTACAAAGACGCGCTGGTCGCCGCCGACGCGACGGATACGACCATCATCGAGCGGACCATCGGGCGGCCCGCGCGGGTCCTCCGTGGACCATATGTCGCATCGATTCTGGCAGCCGAGGCGGACCTAGAGGCGCGCCAGGCCGATCGCGCCACCGCCCTGCCAGTCCTCTTACCATTGATCGCCGGGGCGAATAATACGCGCGCCGCGCTGGCGTGCGATCTGGACCATGGCTTCGTCTGGGCCGGTCAGAGCACGGGATTGATCCACGACCTCCCACCCGCGCGCGATCTGGTCTGGCGCATGGTCACGGAAGCCCGCGCCGCTTTGCGTATGCGGTAGAGCAGCGACGTGGTTATTTGCCTAACCAACCTGGCACGAAATAACCGACGGCTACCCAGAATGCGAAGAGCAAGATCGCCAGGGTCACCCAGAGCGCGATCTCGCGGCCCCGGCGTCGGGGGCGTTGGTATGGTTCCGCATCGTCGTAGGGCGCAGCGGCGGCCGACGCCACGGGCTGGCCGCGTCGGAAGCCTGGCATGCGCGGTGGCAACGGGGCATTCCAGGTCGATTGCTGATCAGAGACTCGCGGAGTCAGTGGGCCACTGGCAACCAATGGACCACTGGCAACCTGCAGTCCCGGTGCGACAGGCGGGACAATGCTGGAAGGTTCGGCAGCAGGCGTATGGGTAACGTTTTCCGGCGACACCTCACGGGCGACGGGCGGTGGTGGGGCGCGACGGCCGGATGGTCCGCCCGCAGGCGGTGCGCCATTGAGCGACGCGCGCGGCGATTCCCAGGGCGGCAGCCGCGAGGGAACAGATCCGGCGGCGCCAATTTCACGACTAATCAGACGTAACGCATTGACGGCGGCCTCGGCCGTTTGGATCGGCGCGGGGTGGTTGGGAAGGATCAGTCCCTCGATGCAAGCGCGCAACGACACAGGCGGCGCCTCCGGGCAGGCCTCCCAGCCGGTGGGAGCCGAGGGCGGAGTGGCGCGGCGCGCCAGCAACAGCCAGAGCACGACACCCATGGCGCGCAGATCATCGGCAAACGTCGGCGCGACCGGTTCCCAGGCGGCACCGGACCCTCCGGCGGCGCCAGACAACCCGGATGAGCCATCCGCCAGGATGTGGGCGGCATCCGCGAAGTAGGCCATATTCGGGGGCAACGCGACATTGTTGATGCGAATCGCGTTCCACTGGTCGCGCAGAATGGCGGCCGGAGTCAGATCACCATGCACGATACCCAGGCGATGCGCATGCGCCAGCGCCAGCGCCAGCTCCTGCCCGATGCGAGTCACCTCGGTCGCGGTGAGGTGAGTGGCGGCCAGCTCCTCAAAGCGCATCCCCTGCACGAATTCTTGAATGATGACCAGCGAATCGCGATCTTCTAGCGAATCATACACGCTGACATAGGCGGGGTGGCTGAGGCGCGCCGTCTCAGCCAGCGCGGTACGATAGGCGGCGGTCTGGTCGGCGACAACGCGTTTCACAGCGATGGGCCGCGCCAGTGTTGTATCGCGACCGCGTAACACCAACGCCCCTAATCCCTGGCCAAGTGTCGCCTCGATGGCGTAACGACCACCGATGGTCTCCATCACTGGCGTCGGACTTCCGCTTTCCGGCTGATCCATCCCCGCGGCGATCTGGTTGTGGGCTGTCGACATGGGGTCCTCCGACCTTTCGTGCGGGATCACCGGGCTGCGCTCGGCCACCCTGCGGCACCGGGCTGGCACCCGCCACCCAGGCGTGGCGCGCCTGAGATACCGCGCAGGGTGCGGCCAGTGCCTACCGCCGATGCACAGCGCCAGCAAAGATTGACGATGTATCTATGCATCAGTCGGCGTATCTATGCATCAATACTCTACTCACAATACCGGGCACGCGCGCTGCAATCGTTCTGGCCGCCGATTCATGAACTCCTCGCCATACCGGGAAGCGCCGCCGCCCCCCAGATGGCGCCGCGTTGGTGCAGCGTTGCCGACACGATACGTCGCGCCAGATCCGCGGATCGCTGTGGCGGCGCCAGCTGGCCGACCTCATCCCTGATGGCCTGAATCCAATTGGCGGCAGCCGGCAGGTCCGGTGCCCCCTCCAGGTGGCTCGGCCGCGCAGTCGACGCATGGATCAACGGACCACTGAAGACAAGATACTCCGCATCCAGCGTCATCAGCAGAAACAGCGCCACAAAAGCCAGCGCGTCATTGGCCGCACCCATCAATGCCGTCGCGACCGGATCACCCGCGCAGGCCATCTGCCAGATCTGCGCGACGCGCAGCGCTTCAAGGCGGCCACCCGCGAGCTGCCGGGCCAGGGCCTCCGTCGCGGGGGCTTCGACTAGCGCGCCAATGCAGCGCCGCACGAGCGCTTGGGCCGACGCGATGACTTCCAGATGTCCCACGCCGCCGCAAGCGCAGCGCGGACCAGTGGCGGCGACGGGCAAATGCCCGATCTGGCCAACAAAAGGGCGCTGGACAAGCCGCCCTTGCTCGTAGATTGCCGCCGCCACCGTCCGTCCTACATCCACCAGCACCGCTGAGCGTGCCCCCCGCGCCGCCCCAAACCAAACTTCGCCCAACAGCAACGCTTCCGGCAGGGTGGCGATCGCCGCGGGCACGCCAAAGCGTTCACGCAGCAGCGCCACCAGGGGCACCGCCTGCCAGGACGCTAATTTCCCCATCGTCACAACCGGATGTTCCGGTGCCGCCGGATGTTCCGGTGCCGCCGAAGGGTCCGGTGCCCTCTGTTCTATCGTTGCATCTAGCGCCAGACCAATCCCCGCCAGCGTAGCCCTGGGGGCGTGCTCGGCCAGGATCGCCGTAATGGCATCCAGCGCGGCGCTGGGGGTGAGTGGCGCGGTGAACTCGCGTATCACCGGACGCACCGTGAAACGGGTATTTCCGGAGGGATTGGCGGCACCGGACCCTCCGGACGATGCATACTGCGCGAGGTCCGCGGTCGGAAAGAGCGCGACCTCCAGGCGGGTCGCGCGGTACATCAGCGCCGCCCCGACGGTCAGAGACTGGTTCGCATCCACTGGTGCCGCCATACCACTGGCCCCTTACTCGCCCGCGACGACTGGATTGCGCAACACGCCAATGCCCTCAATCTCAACCTCGATGACATCGCCAGGCTGGACGGGGCCAACACCAGCCGGTGTGCCCGTCAGGATGATGTCATCCTCCTGGAGGGTCATCACCGCCGAGATATGGCTGATCAAGCGGGGAATGTCAAAAATGAGCTGCGACGTGCGAGATTGCTGGCGGACTGCGCCATTGACGCGCGTCGTGATCGCCAGGTCAGCGGGATCGAGATCTTCCACGACCACCGGCCCCACCGGGCAGAAGGTATTGAAGCCTTTGCCACGCGTCCATTGGCCGTCCTTGCGCTGCAAATCGCGCGCCGTCACATCGTTGGCGATGGTGTAGCCGCGCACATAGCGCATCGCCTCACTGGCTGGGACGCGATAACAGGTCTGGCCGATTACGACCGCCAGCTCGCCTTCATAGTGGACCGTGGAAGAGACCCACGACGGATAGACGATCGCCTCGCCATGCGCGATCAACGAGGTAACCGGCTTCAGGAAGATCAATGGCTCGGTGGGCAGGTCGGCTTCCATCTCCGCCGCGTGTTCGCGATAGTTGCGGCCAATGCAAACAATGGTGCGTGGCTCAACGGGCGGCAAAAGCCGGAGCGTATCGAATGTGCCGATCGGATGGTTGGTGAGGTCAACATCATAATCCTCGACCAGGCCCAGGATGCGGTCGCCCTCGACCACACCATAGTGCATTTCGTTATGCCAGAGGAAGCGCGCGATACCGCGAGGAGCGGGATTCATAGTGTTAGTGTTCTCCTTCGATGAGTGAGTGTCCCGTCATGTCGGCGGGAATGGGCAGCCCCATCACTTGCAGAGCCGTTGGGGCGATATCGGCCAGGATGCCGCCGGTGCGCAGTTTGACGCCGGCTCGTTGCGGCACGACAAAATAGAAAGGCACAGGATTCGTCGTATGCGCGGTGAAGACCTCGCCGGTCGTTTCATCGATCATTTTCTCGGCGTTGCCATGATCGGCCGTCACGAAAGCTGCGCCACCGGTGGCCAGAGTCGCCGTGATGACGCGGCCGACGCTCGCGTCGACCGTCTCCACGGCCTTTATCGCGGCATCCAGCACGCCGGTATGGCCGACCATATCCGCGTTCGCATAGTTCATGATGACCAGATCATAATCGCCCGATCGGATGCGCTCCACGGCATTGTCAGTCAGCGCGGCGGCGCTCATCTCGGGCTGGAGGTCATAGGTTCTGACCTTGGGCGATGGGATGAGGAGGCGATCTTCGCCGGGGAAGGGCGTCTCACGCCCGCCATTGATGAAGTACGTGACATGGGCATATTTTTCGGTCTCGGCGATGTGGAACTGGCGCAAGCCTCGATCGGCAATCACACGAGCCAGCGGCATCGCGACATCGTCGCCGCTAAAAGCGACCTCGACCGGCAACCCAGCCTCATACTCCGTCATGGTGACGAAGACCAGATCTTCCAGGCGCGGGCCGCGATCGAAGACCCCTTGCGCGGGCGGGGGCATCGCCGGCAGGACGAACGCTTTGGTCAGTTGGCGGGCGCGGTCGGCACGAAAGTTATAGTAGATGACGCTATCGCCTGGTTGCACCAGACCCACAGGCCCGTCAACGTCGCGCAGGACGATCGGCTCGATATATTCATCGGTGACCCCGGCGGTGTACGCCGCCGCAATCGCCGCCACCGGATCGCTCGCGGCAACGCCCTCGCCGCGCGTCATCGCCTGGTAGACGCGGCCCGTGCGTTCCCAGCGATTGTCGCGGTCCATCGCCCAGAGACGACCACTGATCGTCGCGACACGAGCAACCGGAGCGATGCTTTGCGTGGCGGCCAGCAGATCTTTCATGAAGCCAACACCACTGGTTGGGGGGCTGTCGCGTCCATCCGTGAACGCATGAATCTTGATCTTGGTGACGCCATGGCGCCCCGCCAACCGCAGGCAAGCCTCCAGATGGTCCTGGTGGGCATGGACACCGCCTGTGCCCAGCAAGCCACAGAGGTGCAGGGTGCGATCATGACGCCGCACATGTTCGACAGCCGCCAGCAAGGCAGGATTCTGATAAAACGATCCATCGCGGATGGCGCTGGTGATCTTGGTAAAATCCTGTTCGACTTTCTTACCCGCGCCGATATTGAGATGGCCGACTTCGGAGTTGCCCATCTGGCCATCGGGTAAGCCGACGGAGTCGCCCGACGCTGCGAGCAATGTGTGTGGCCAGTCGCGGGCCAGCGCGTCAATATGGGGAGTCCGCGCCAGAGCAATAGCGTTGCCCTCATGCCGCGGAGAATACCCCCAGCCATCCATCACAATCAGGACGAAAGGACCCCTATGCCGGTTGCCGGAAGCCGGATGGTCCGGTGCTGGTGGAAATGAAGCCATGCGCGCTCCTCTTTATATTAGCGACGCTCCCCGCGCTGACGCGGTGCATCTCTCCAGTCGCAGTATAACACCACCGGCCCGGCGCGCGCCGTCGTAAAGAAAAAATCACCATACACAGGGATTTGCTGGCGGGGACACGGAAACTACGGTGCCGAATGGCTCTGCACATGGGCATTTGGCCTATGGTGCACGTCGCCCTAGGGCCGATTGGATATAATGGGAGCCGTCCCAGACCGGATGCCCGTTGCTCCGGTGCCGCCGGATGGTCCGGTGCCACTTTGTCATGAACTGGGACGAGCCTGGCATGCCAGACAATGCTGTTCATGGATGCCGCCAGCGTCTTGACCCGCTAAGCAATTCGCCGTACTGACGGATGGGCCGCTGCCACGCTCCCAGGACAGGCACCGCGTTCCATCCAGCGCGCGAGCTGCCAGAGAAAAGCACGAGTTGCGAGGAGCTTTCGGCATGCGCGAATGGTTGAACACGCCTGGCAATCGACCGGGATTAGCTATCGTAGGAGTAGCCCTGGTATTGATCGTCCTCGGCGCCAATACTCTGCGGCAAAATATCATTCCCAGCAGCCCACGCGCTGGTCTCTGCGCCGCGACGACTAATCCTGATCATTACATCACCCGTAACGGCCCACGACTCATGATCGATGGGCAACGGTTCTGTTTCGCGGGAGCAAATATCTACTGGCTGGGCATGGATCAGAATGAGCATGGCAACTTCTACCCATCCGCGTACCGCGTCACCGACGCGCTGGCGACGGCATATGACATGGGTGCGCGGGTCATCCGTTCGCATACGCTGGGGATCTCGGTCGGCTGCGACCTGTGCCTGGAACCGAGCTTGGGCGTCTTCAATCCCATGGCATTCCAGCATATCGATAGCGCGATAGCCGCGGCGCGCGCGCAGAGGTTACGACTCATCATCCCCCTGGTCGACAACTACCATTATTATCACGGTGGCAAACATACCTTCACCGACTGGCGCGGTCTGCCCGAATCAGCGTTCTATACCGACCCAACGGTCATCAACGATTTCGAGACATATATCAGGACCTTGTTGACGCATGTCAATGCTCAGACCGGCCTGGCGCTGATCGATGATCCGACCATCCTGGCCTGGGAGACCGGCAATGAGTTGACCGCCCCGGCGAGTTGGACGGCGACGATCGCGACGTATATCAAGAGCCTGGATCCCCACCACCTGGTGATGGATGGGACGCAGATCCATGGCCGGTCGCCAGCCGAGACGGCGGCAGATCTGGCGATTCCGGCGATTGACATCTACACAACACACTACTATGGCACCTTGCCCGAGCTGGCGGCGGATGCGCGGCTGGCGGCCACCTCTGGCAAAGCGTTCATCGTCGGCGAGTTTGACTGGACGACAAACGGGTTGTCGCGCTTCCTTGCAACCGCCACGGCGACGCAAGAGGTCTCGGGTGATCTCTACTGGTCGCTCTTCGGCCACGCGGATCAGTATGGCTACATACCCCACGACGATGGCTACACGCTGCATTATCCTGGCGACACGCCCCAGATGCGCCAGGCCGTCGTGGAGCTACGGGCGCAGGCCTACGCGATGCTCGGTGAGGCGTACCCTCCGCCAGCGGCAGCGCCAGGGACGCCGAGCATCACGGCGCTGAGCGCAACTGCCGCCAATGCGCTGGTGATTGCCTGGCGGGGCGGATGGGGCGCGGCAACCTACAGCATCGAGGCGGCGACGGCGGGTCCCAATGGACCCTGGACTGTCGTCTGCAATCAATGCGTGACGGACAATAGCGCGCCCTACCACCTCACTGGCGTGCCGTCGGGGAGGGCGTGGTATCGCCTGCGCGGATTCAGCGACGCGGGATTGGCGGGAAACTATTCGACCCCGATCCAACAACCGTAATGCTCTGATCCGTGAGGGCAGTCGGGTGGCCCGGCGCTAGCTGTTGCCAGCTGCATTGCTGAAAGGTCACAAGGGTCTGTTGATTGCCCGGCAAATAGACGACGATGCTATAATCCAGGCTACCAGAGAAGATGCTGATGGCGGTGCGTAACGTCAAAGTGCCGAAGCGGGAATGCTTCATATGGAAGAGGAAGGTGGGGGGCGGGGCGGTGGTCGTTTCGCTGGTCATGCTGAGTCGGCGGTAATCTGGCAGTCGTTTGAGTGCGCGAGTGAGGTCACGATACTCAGGCAAGAATGTGACGCCACGGGTCGAGAATTTGAAATCGGCGGTGAGGCGGCGCGCGAGCTCTTCCCAGGGCTGGAAGCGGCGGCGATATTGCGGATCGTAAATGAGCTTGAGCAGGTGGTGGTCATGGCGCGCCATGTCGTCGTCGGTAACCTCGAAGAGATCCCGCGCGGCCTGGTTCCACGCGGAGACGTTCCACATGCGGTCCAGCGAGTGGGCTGGGAAGGTGGTATTCTCGACGAGCAGTGTCGCGAGATGGCGCAGATCCAGGAGAGCCGGGGCATCATTCTCGTCATCCAGATAGTCGCCGGTAAGGTCGTTAAAGGCTTGAATGAAGCGGCGGCGCTCCTCGCCATGCAGATCCAGCGCGCGGATGATGGCACGTGCGGCGCGCGCGGATGGCGCCTGACGCAAGCCATGTTCCAGGTGATAGACGTAGGTACGTGAGAGATGCGCGGCGCGCGCGAGCTGGCCTTGCGAGAGGTTGCGGACGGAGCGCAACTCTGACAGGATCTGCGAGAAATCGTTCGGCGCAGGTGCGTCATCCATCATGCAATTTACCTCCTCACTGTTGCGCGCTCGGTATGCCACGGTGCTGGACCAGCGATATAGGCATCGACGTCCGCCGGACGCGCATCTTGCCGCGTCCGTATAGTCCGCATTGTGGGGGATGCCGCGGGATGATGTCAAGAGGGCAAGGGGACGAGGAGAACAATGCAATGAAATCACGCCCGCGACACCCGACCCATTTTGCGCCATTTAACCAAGCTCATTCGCAAATCGATCCGGTATGCTTGCTTCATTCACCACTTATTCAGCATTGTTCGATTCCTCTCAGTGCTTCAACCCAGATAGGGAGCCACTGCAGGCGTTTCGCAAATCCCCCCACTTTTCGCGCAGAAAACAGGTTTGCGAAAACCGCTCAATTCACGCTTGCTTCACTCCCTGGACAAATACAAAACCGCCGCGCTATAATGACCAAGAAGGCCTCTGGATGGTATGCAGGATACCTCTACATCCTTTCCTACCCGCCAAACAGGGTCGCCTTCGAGACACTTCGATCCGTTGAGGATACTGAAAGTCATGAGTCGGAAGGTGTCGCACCAGGAGGCCAGCCCCTTCGAGACACTTCGATCCGTTGAGGATACTGAAAGGCACCACCCAGGTATTGGAAATCGCACGAGACGACCTCCTTCGAGACACTTCGATCCGTTGAGGATACTGAAAGATGGGTTACCAGTGATGGCCATGGCGGAGTACGCGCAACCTTCGAGACACTTCGATCCGTTGAGGATACTGAAAGCGTATCCAGGGCGAGGGCAATGGTATTGCGCCCCGAACGCCTTCGAGACACTTCGATCCGTTGAGGATACTGAAAGTCCAGTTCGATGGCAATGCGTTCCGCGAGGAACACGCGCCTTCGAGACACTTCGATCCGTTGAGGATACTGAAAGGCAGCGATCCAGTTGGCTCCCCTCGCCATCGTGGTCCTTCGAGACACTTCGATCCGTTGAGGATACTGAAAGGCAAGCAACTATGCGGGCGATAGCGTGTACCAGTTCCTTCGAGACACTTCGATCCGTTGAGGATACTGAAAGTAGTAATTTCTTGTTGTCCATACTATGGTACTTACTGACCCTTCGAGACACTTCGATCCGTTGAGGATACTGAAAGAAGCTTTCATGACTTCCTCCTGGTGTTCGATTTAGTCCTTCGAGACACTTCGATCCGTTGAGGATACTGAAAGAGGTATTGCAGGGCGCTTGTGAACGACGTGTTGACCCTTCGAGACACTTCGATCCGTTGAGGATACTGAAAGAGTGAATGTCAGGTCTGGCAGGACTTCGAAGGTGACCTTCGAGACACTTCGATCCGTTGAGGATACTGAAAGACCTGCTCCAACGCCACAACCAACGCCACAACCAACCCTTCGAGACACTTCGATCCGTTGAGGATACTGAAAGTGTCCTATGCCCAGATCGTTGGGAATCGTTGCGAGATCCTTCGAGACACTTCGATCCGTTGAGGATACTGAAAGGCCATCCTAGGCCGCCAGTTCCCGCGCCAAATAGCGCTCCTTCGAGACACTTCGATCCGTTGAGGATACTGAAAGCACGACCACCACGACCGGCGGCACGGTTGCCGCAGGCCTTC
>DAIDHM010000219.1 GCA_027459705.1 Ktedonobacteria bacterium
CTCCGAAATGAGCATCAGCGATCGCCGTCGGACAGCGGCTGTGCAACACTGTGAGAGTTACTGGGGAAGGCCCGGGTGATCGGAATATGCGGACAAAGGGATCCGAGATTCCTCGGAAAAACTTCCGAGGTTTCTCGGATCTTTTCCCTGCAAAAAGCGATTACACTGGTCCTGTCAGAAGAAATCCTGGAAGTGTTCGCGTAACCAGTTGTAACGCAACCGCGCATCGGGTGGGAGGTCCCAAGCCGCGCGGCACTGCTCGAAGATCGCAGATTTATGTGAATCCACGGTCGATTTCGCGATGTGCAGTTTGGCGGCGGTTTCGTCAGGTGAGCGGCCATGCGCGAACGCCTGCAGCACAGCACGCTGCGAAGTCGTCAGCGCGTCGACGACCGCCTGGCAACGTTGATATTCCCTGATCTGCTCTTTTGTGCCTGGAGCATACGCCTGCAGGTTCAGATGGACGCGCAATGGGAGAATTGCGGGATCGTTCGAATGCATCATCGCGCCTTCGTTGGACTGATGGCGTAGGGCGAGTGGGGAGTGCAGATGCCAGACACGATCGAGGTGCCGAAACTGGCGTTGAGCTTCCGCCATCGCCAGGTATCCCAGCAGGCGCGGACCGCCGCTCAAACCCAGATGAATGCGTCGATGCTGCGCTGTGAGGGTTGCGAAGAGTTCAGCAAACAGGTCACGGACGGCATCGAGGGCGTCCTCATCGTCCAACGCGGTGATGGGGGCGGACCGCAAAGTCACCAACCGTGGCGTAAAGCGACAGGGACGGCCCATGTAGATGCCACCACGGAATTCATCCTGGACCCGCTCGAAGGCGCGGCGCAACCGCGGTTCCGCAAAGGCCAGGTGCACAACAATCACTTCATGGATGATCTCGTCGCGCTGTAATAAACAATCCAGCAGCAAAGTAATGATCTGAGGTTGCCCACCAAGGGTCATGACTGCGACATTCTCGGACTCCATCAACTGGCTCCTGATCGTTCACGCAAACACGGCCATGCACAACGTACGCAACGGCATCGCTCCACAACCGCACCGCGCTGAACCCGTCTTGCCACGGGCAGTTCGGTGGACAGGAAAGCGATCGCTGTTGATTGAGCACAATGATACAACAATCATCATGCCAATATGCGCGCCCACGCACAAAATAGCCCGGAGGTCCTTGATAACAGGTACCTTCAGGGCCAGGAAGCTGGGTGCGATTGGCAACCAGGGCAACTGTGTGGTTTCCTGGAGCGACAGACGCTTGGTGCCCCACGGAAGGAGAGCAACAATGACCAAGATCGTGATCAGTTCCCTCGGCAATGGGTCAATGCAAGTTGCCGACTACGCTTTTAATGCGGACGAGACTTATACGACGCGTTATTTCGTCCATGCGCTGACCAAACATGTGGGCGCGACGCATGTCGTCATGCTACTAACCCCGGCAGCCCATCACAAACATTGGGAGGAGATGCAGCCGTATTTTGATGATTTGCCTGATGTCACGCTTGAATACGTCCCCATCGAAATGGGCGCGAACGACACTGAGATGTGGCAGAATTTTGCAACCATTGCCAACCATCTCTACTTCGATGATGAAATCTATTTCGATGTGACCAATGGTCTGCGATCCTTACCTCTGATATTCTTGAGCGCCATGCGGTATTTCCAGCGCAGTCTGGGTGTTGCTATTCGCGGCATTTATTATGGCGCTTATGAGGCAGTGCCTGATCAACACAAACCGGTCTTTCGGCTGGATATGTTTGCGACATTGAGTGATTGGGCCACCGCGGTCGAGGTTTTCTTGACCACTGGCGAGGTCAATCGGCTGGCGGCACTGCTCAAGGCCTACACTTTTGAGTCGCCGAAACTCCACCGTAGCTTCAATCAGCTGCAATCCCAGCTCGCGACCTTCTCGCAGGCCACGCAATATAATCGTCCGCTAGATGCCATGGCAGCCGCAGATGGGATGACGCAGAGCGTGCGCGCCTTTCAAGCCGCCCTCGCGACCACGAATGCTGCGCAGAGCCTCTTTCCTCAGCCATTCGTCGATCTGTTGGATCAAGTGGTCGGTGCGTGCGCCCCTTTTGCTATGGCAAAGGCGGCGGCGATGAACATCGCGCACTATCCTGAATTGCTACGTCGTCAGCTCGCTCTCATCCAGTGGTGCGCCGATCACGAAAAACCGTTGGCGGCGATCGTCATTGCCAACGAATGGATCTTGACCTGGGCGATGTATAACGAAGGCAAATCAATCCCAGATATGACCACATACAAACCACGATCCGCGTTTCGTGACGCCGTCTTTAATGCACATGGGTCAACCAATCAGTTCACCTTGTCGCGTCTGAAAGGGCGGATCAATCCACAGAAGGTCGTACAACTTGCGGGCGATATCGCCAGGCTGCGCAATGATCTCGCGCATGCCGGTACGGTTGAGTCACCACTCCCGATCCCCCAGATTTCCACTATGCTCAGGTCGAACCTTGAGGAACTCGAGGCACTGGGAGAGGTGCTCCCAGTCGACTGAAATTCAGCCATTCTGCCAGGGTTTCGCTGTGGTGGAAAAATCGTCTGGCGAGGTGGGGTGATTTCGGACCGGGGCGCAAAGTAGTCCACCACGCCTGTTCCCCGATCCAGGATCCATGGGCGGCAACGGGGGTATGTCTCCCCACATAGTGATGTTTCGGCCGTACGGAGGTTACACATGGCTGATCAAGATGAACTGGTTTTCGCGGACGAAGTGGATCCCGCTGCGGTAGCGGCAGGCATGATCGCGCGGTTCATGGCGACGTTGGGCAACACCATCCGGCTGCGGTATGGGGCATGGCACCATCGTAGCGGGGCGAAGCGTGGGCAGAGCCTGGCAAGCCACATCCTGGATCTTGCCTCACTACTTGGCCGGTTGCTGCCCATCCTGGGATTAACGGATGCAGAGGCACGCGCGATGTTACTGGCGCTGGTCGTGCATGATCTCAACAAGCTCGACCAGTATGGGCGAGGGCTGAATGCGCGTCACCTGAAATATGTCGACGCGGCCACGCCCGAACATATCGCCACGGAACTGACGGAATTACACGCTGAAGCATTCTTTCCCGTGTGGCAGGCCTATCTGGCGGATATCGTCTGGCTGGCCCACAGCCACCAGACTTCCGCGACGGGCAGCGTCTTGCAGATTGACCAGCGCGCGGTGGATCGATCGCAATTGGGGATACGGCTGCGCGCGTTGCGCCCGCTGATCCAGGCTGCGGATGTCGCGGACAATATCCACGGTGGCGAGGTGTTCTCTTCAACAGCCCAGCACCAACGCGATATCCTCCTGGGGCATATCAACGAGGCTTGCGAGGCCCTCGGATTATATCGGCAATTCACCATCTTCGGCCATCAGCTGGCGGAGTTGCGGGGCATCTTCACCAATGTGCTCCACAATGCGCTGGTCGCGGAATTTCGCGATCGCCTGGGGGAAGCCAATTGCCTCGACCTGTTGTATTTCTCCAATGGGGTCATGTACCTGTTGGATGCCAGGGCTGCTCTGCAATGGGATGTGGCCGCGCTCGGCGCGCTGGCGCGACGCGTCCAGGCGCGGATCGCGGAGGTGCAACGGGACGATATCGCGCAGTTCATTAAGTCGCGACCGATTGGGATTGTCGTCGACGCCGCCGCGATGGAGAGTGGCGCCCCACTCAATATGCTACTTGAGACCGTCCTCGCGACCGTCGAGCGGAAGCGCTATAAGGCCGATTGGCGGGCGGAACGCGAACGGCTGGTGCGCCAAGATCTCGTGGCGGCGCGGACGGCCGGAGGGTCCGGTGCTGACACGCCGCTGGTCACGGCAATCGACATTTTGCTCGCGCGCACCGATATCGTTGCCACCGACGAAGTGGTCTTGCGGCGGGGCGAATTCGCGGGAGCCTATCGCAAATTTCTGGAGGATCATCGCGCGGATGAAATAAAAAAACTGAAGGCCGATACGTGGCACCGCATGTATCAGGTCTTTGATCTGCCCGCAGAGCAATGGGCGGCCTATGACAGGATCGATCCTTTCCGGCGCGCCTATGCCCTGGCGCTGGATATTCCCGGATACACGCTGGGTGAGATGCGGGACCTGATCCTCGCGGATCTCGCCGCTCTGGACGAGGCGGTCGCGCCACCAATAGCGGGCGCGAGCTCCCCCACTCAGCCACTCGGCGAGAACAGCGACCTGGGGATGGCCATCACTGACTATCTCAGTCGCAATCTGACCGTCTGGACCGGCGGCACCGGACCTTCCGGCGGCACCGGTCCAGACGGCGGCACCGGCGCTAATCGCGCGGGGGTAATCGCGACCATCCCTCCGCCCGACTTCGCCGCCACTCTGCGGCGCTATGCCGACAACCGCCAGCATGAACAGTGCGGCACCTGCGGCAGCCCGCTCGCGGCGTCGGAATGGATGGCGGCACAGGTGCCACCCAATCTGGGTGTGCAAGCGTTCTCGAATCGACTGGAAGGCGGGAGCGCGCGCGACCCCAAGCGGCATGTCTGCCCGATCTGCCGTACGCAGTATATCCTGGAAAAACTCGCCTGGAAGGGGCATCGCGATAAACAAGGAGCAGAGCAAGAGACCTTCTATTTGCATCTGTTTCCCTATGCATTCTTCACCGCACCATTGCTGCGCACCTGGTGGGACAGCGTGGAGCGACTACGTGATAGTGATCATCAGGCGTTTTTCTTGAACACCGGACGGTATTACCAGGAGCTCTTCGCGGCTGGGCCAGAAGGGACAGCGTCATTGTACGGTTCGCGCACGGCGACGAATGGCATAGCCATCCCCGTGTTGGCGGATGCCTTCAGCACTACACCATTGATTCCCATCGTGGCGCCGGGTACCAACTATGGCCTGCGGTTCTTGCTCGCCGTCGAAAAAGCCGTCGCGCTGGCCCAGTGGTTCGATGCCCGCGTGCTGCTCTCGCGCTCCCCCGTGCCGTCGCTGGACCTCAGCCGGGAGCACCTGGCGCATGCCGCGCCAGTGGTGCTGCGGATCGAAGGGGTGCCGCGCAATCTGGCCTGGCTCATCCCGGATCCGGTGCTGGACGATGACGCGTTGCGCGTGCTGACCCGGCGGCTGGCGATCTTGCATCAGTTGGCGCGTCAGCTCAACCCCGGCGGGAAAGACGGCGCCAGTACGATCCCCCATGATCTGGCCGTGGCGGCATCCGAAGATCCCATGGCGATCTTTTACACCGCCGGTCGGCTCGTCGAACAGAAAGTGGCCGCACGACGCAGTGCGGGCAAAGGTGGCCAGGCATCGGAAAACCAGGCGATCTACCTGAGCGGGGAGATCGCCCCACTTCTCACCGAGATGACAACACTGGCATAACCTGTGGTCAGCGGCACCGGACCCTCTGGCGGCACCGGACCCTCCTGTTGGGGAAATTGCGTGATTACAGAAGGAGACACACATGGCCATCGTACCAGATGAAGCGGATATCCCGCTCCGTCAACTCGCCGTGCTGGCCGCCAACGCCAGCATCAAGGGCAGTTCGTTGAAACGCAACGCGCTACTCAAACCACTGGATCTGATCCTGGAGGCGCTCGAAGCCAGCCTCCACCCCGAGTCCGCGAGCGAATTGCTCTTGCTGCGCGCGGCCGCCAAGACGGAGATCTTCAACTTCCTGGAACGCATCGCGTCGGGCGATTATAAACCGGGCAAGAACAAAGCCAGCCAGGTGAATGCCTATGTCGATCTGTTCTTCGATGGCGTTTTGGGAACGATGCACCACGGCCAGGTGAGCGCGCTCCTGGGGCGCGAGCGAACGATTCGCGCGGCGTACCTCTTCTGGGTACGCCAACGCTATGCCGAGATCTTCGCGGCCAAGAAAAGTCAGGATGGCAAGACTATTTCGCTCGATGAAGCGTTGAATCGCATCGACCAAGCATCAGATGATGAGATCACCACTGAAATTACCGAAGGAGACCAAGCATGAGCACGACCCTGACACCGCCGACCCTGGATCGCTATGCGTCGTTGCTGGCGACACACTACGACAATTTTCCACACGGCAAATATGTCAGCCTGATTGTGATCCGCAAGACCGAGGGTGAGGCGATCTTTCGCACCGAGGGTAGTGGTGAGGGCCTCGTCAAAGAGACGGTCATCGCGGGATTGGCCCGCGAGCACCAACAGCGCCTGCGTCGCGTGGTCATCAGCAAGCGCAAACAGACCGCGGTGGAACGGCGGACGGGGCGCGAGGTGCTGCGCGAACACGATCTGCTGTTTAAGTCTGGCAAAGAAGGCAAGGAGCAGGTCTGCGCGTTAAATACCAACGCGCCTTGCGGTAAGTGCATCGACTGCATGCTGTATGGCTACGCCGTCGGCGGCGGTGGCGCCCAGAAGAGCCGCGTGATGACCGACGACGCCTATTCGATCGCGGCGGCCGCGCAGGTGACAGGGCGTCACACCTTCAACGCGACGTATGACAATGGGACGATGCGTAACCCCTTCACGGGGGATGCGTCCACCGCGATCAATGAGGATGAATACGTCCTGCCTGAGACGCATTTTCTGGATATCGAGACGCTGAAAGATGTCACTGCCGGAGAATTAACCTATGTCCTGGGGAATGTCGCCCGCAGCTCGCGCTATGGCGCAATCAGTAGCCGCATCGGCAAAATGCGGAACACGGTTGCGGCGATGATCTTCAGCGATGCGGAGATCTTCGCGAACCTGGAGTTGACGCAGGCAGTCTTTGATCGACTGGCCGCCGCCGATGGCACGCTCGAAGTGCCACTCTTTGACTATGCCGTAGCGGATGCCGTCACCGCCGCGACGGATCAGTTGTTGGGGCGGCTGGTCAGCCGGACGCCCGTGGTGGTACGTGGCGCGGAGCTGCAACCGATCCTGGACGAGACGACGGCGATCTTCCGCGAACCCGGCCAGGTGCGAGCCTGGCTGGATGCAGTGACGCGCGGGTATTCGGCACGCTAGCAGACGATTGTTCACTGCGTCCGGCGGATCCGACCGAAGATCTGTCAGACGCAGTGGGAGCGAATGAGGAGAAGCCGATGTCTATCACGATCTGGCGCGGGCGCATGACGCTGCTGGAGCATGTCTATTTCGCGAGCCGCGAAGTGGGAAATCGCTACGAGACGGAGCCAGTGCTGGGCAACTATGCGCTGGCCTACGCGCTGGGGTGGTGCCACGCGCCCTACGACTGGGCGGGGGGTCCACGCTATCGCCAGGATCTGAAGCCACTGAACGAGCAGGGGTTATATGTCACGCCAGGCACGTTTGACCCGGCGACGCTGCGCTTCGTCTTCAGTCAATTCAATGGGCAAACCGATACCTTTTATTTTCGTTTCGACCAGAACGCCATTGCCACCGTGCCAGACCTCAAAGCGCGGGCCGCCAATTTTCCGCAGAACGGCAAGATCCGCTTGCTGGGGCTGGGGAGCGTGGCGACCTGCTATGTCATTGACCGCGACGACAGCTGGGTCGCGCGGCCAGAGTATATCCGCCTGGGGAAATTCAACAGCAAGGCGCATATCGACTGGGAGCGATTGCGCCTGCGCCATCCAGAGACGGTCACGGAGGAACGGGCGGTGCCCTACCTGCTGAACGCGGCGGACCTGTCGCCCGCGCTGGTGGCGGGATTGCGCGGCTATTCGCTGTACCATCTTTACCCCGCTCCGCTCATCAGCCAATGTCACCTCGCGGCGGACTATTGGGTCTGCGCGGATGCGCGTGGCGATGAGATCGCGATCCCGGCAGGGATGCAGTTTGGGGTGGCGAGCCTCTGAGGGATCTCGCGTGACGCTACAGTAAGGGGGAAGTATGCTGACACTGCGCCTCGAACCCCACATGGAATGGGAATGGCTGGGCGAGAATCCGGCGCCAGGGGCCATCGATACGCCCCTGTATCACCAATGGCTGACGGCGATCGCGGAGGAACCGCTGATCATCAATACGCATAACACCGGGACGGGGAAGACCAACGCGGCGCTGGCCCGCGTGGCGCGGCGCGCGCAGGCGCGGGGGGGATTGTTGCATCCGCAGGTCGACAACGTCCTGTTCGTCGCACCGACGAACGCGTTAATCGCGCAGCATACGCGCGATGCGCGGGCCTTCTGCGCGCGGGCCGGGTTGCCTTACCGCGTCGTGGCGATCACCCGCGCGGATATGGATGCGTACCAGTCACAACCAGGGTTCAGTGAGGCGCCCCTGCGGAATGGGGCCGCACGGCACCACGTGCTGGCACATCCGCGGGTGCTGGACGAAGATGTCGGGCATACGGCGACGATCTTTATCGTCAATCCCGATATCTTTTACTACGCGCTGTATTTCCGCTATGGGCAATTCGACCGCATCCCACTCTTTCAAGACCTTTTGGTGCTCTGTAATTTCCTGATTATCGATGAGTTGCATTATTATTCGCCGAAGCAGCTTGCGTGCTTCCTGCTCTTCATGCAGCTCTCGCGGCACTTTGGCTATGTCACCAGCGCCGCCACCCATCGGCAGTTTTGTGTGTTGACGGCGACGCCGGAGCCACGTGTCACGCAGGTGCTGGAACGTTTAGGGTTGCCGATTGCCTGGATCAGTCCCGATCGCGTCCCTACGCCACCACCAGAGCTGGTGCGAGCGACGGATGCGCTGGCGCCGACGACGCTACGGGTCTTCAATAGCGCCGATCTGCAGGCGAACCCGGAAGATCCTGATGGGCTCTGGGCGCTCACCGCGGCGGAGTTGCCAGCAATCCGGCGACACCTGGACGCGGACGAAGATGGCGCGATCATCTCGAGTTCCCTCTGGACCATCCAGCATATCTATGACGGCTTGCGCGGACCCATTGGCGACGCGCGGCTGGGGCGCATCACCGGGCCAGAGAGCCGCGCGGGACGTGAAGCAGCGGCGCGACGGCCGTTGATCCTCGCTACTCCGACGGTTGACATCGGCTATAATTTCGTGAAAGAAGGCGGAAAGGCGCGGCAAAATCTGGACTTCCTGTATTGCGACGCGCGTTCCAGCGACGAAGCGTTGCAGCGCATTGGCCGCGCCGCGCGCGTGCTGGGGAAGCCGGTCCGTGATGTCGCGAGCGAGGTCACCATCGTGCTGTCCAGCGCGGGCTACGCGGCCCTGTCCGGGTTCGATGGCCAGACCATCGCGCGCGCCACACTGGCGGCAAGCCTGATCGCGGCGCTCCCACCTCGCGCGGATCTCTTCGCCTATTTTCAGAGCGAGGCGATTGTCGAAGCCTTCCTGCCCCTGTACCGCCTCGCGCAACAGACCCCCACGGATCAGCAAACTGACCTGCAAACGCTCTACACAGATCTGCACACGCTCTTTGGCGCCGGCCCATCCGCCACGTATGCCCGGCTCGAAAGACATATCCGTGGGTTTCTGCGCCAGGAAGAGGTCTATCACGACCTCTATGCGGCGTATCCGGCCGATACCGCCGGGGCGATGCGTGCGATGCGGGAGGTCATCCTCGAACGCGGCGCAAAGCGAGCCTGGATGCGGCCAATCTTCAGCCGCCTGCACTGGGCGCAGACGCATCTGCCACCCGAGGACCGGGCGGCTGGTAGCGAACAGTGGACGCGGTCAGAGACCTTCGATTGGTTCGTGCAGGATCTGGCGAAGTATACCGTGGAGCGTGCCCGCTTTGCCTTCCGCGAGGCTTTGCAGGCGCCGCCAGTGGTGATCTATGACCCCCAACACTTGCACACCAACGAACTGGTTGCGATGGACGACGCCATCCGCATCATACGCTTCTACCAGGCGACGTACTATGAGACACGCGCCGAGTGGGAGCATATGACAGGCCAGCGCGCGTCAGTGGCAGCCAATGATCTGGTGGGTCAATTGCCAGTGGCGCTGTGGTGCCAATTGCATCGGTTGAAGACCCCGGAGGAGCGCGTCCAGCTTGGGCTGCGGTTGCAGGTCGATGCGCAGCGCGACGCCTGGGAGCGGCAGTGGGCCAACTGCGTGACCGCGCTGGTCGGGCTCCAACTGGTACCGCTGAATGACAGCGGCCATGGGCTGCCGTTGCAGATCCGCAATATTCTGGCAAAGCAGTTGATACCCGTGCTAGCAGTGCGCCAGCAAAGCCACGCTGCCAACGCACTCTTCGGGGTGCGACAACGCGCGCAGTTCATGATCTATGACCTGGCAGTCACCTTCGCGGGGATGAAGACGAGCAACTACCACGCCGTGTTGGGTTCGATGGCCTTGCAGGTGGCGCCCGAGATCCGCGGGGCGCTCACCGGTGACCGCGCGACCCCGCCATGCGATGATGAAGACATCCCTGTAGATGACGCAATCCTGTAGTGATGTGATGTGAAAATTGAGTTCATTGGCCATGGCGAGGGAAGGAAGAAGCATAATGGACGAGGTCGGCGCGCTCTACGCCTTGCAACTGCGGCTGAGTCCAGTCGAGGCGGGTGAATTGCGATTGAACACGGGGGCGCCCGCGCAGGCGGCATTCCTGGATCTGTTGCGCCAGGTGGATCCTGAGCTTACGGCGCGGCTGCATGCCGCGGATCTGCGGCGTCCTTATACGCTGGGACTACTGCGCGGGTTCGATCATCTGGATGCGCGGACGCGAGCCGAGGTGATGGCAGGCGCGCGCGCGTTACCCGTCACCCCCGGAGCAGTGTTCTGGTTGCGGGTGACGATCCTGGATGCCGAGTTGTTTCAGTCGTTCACGCGAGCCATGCTGGAGCATGCCGGCTCGCTCATTATGCGGATCGGCGGCGCGCGGTTCGCGGTGACCCGCGTGCTGGGGATGCCCGAGCCAGGGGAACGCGGCCCCAGCTGGGTGGGGCACGCGACCTTCGCGGATCTGCTGGCGGACCGGACGCCGACGCGCCAGTGGCGCTTCGAGTTCGCGACGCCGACGGCCTTCAGCCTGGGGCAACGCGCCTGGGGCAAAGCCTTCGCGCTCTTTCCCGATCCCGGGCAGGTCTGGCGGAGCCTGGCGCGGATGTGGGAGACCTTCGCTCCGGCGCAACTCAGCATGGCGGCTATGGCGCTGACGCCGCGTGATCTGGCGGAGTTTTGCGACGAAGCGCTGGTGGTGACCCGCTACCAACTGGAGACGCAGTATCTGCCGGGCGCGCGCTTCGGGCAGGCGGGCTTCCAGGGGACGGTCGAATACACGCTGATGCATGACCTCCAGGCGCCTGCCGCGCAGTGGTTGGCGCCGCTGGCGCGCTTCGCATTGTATGCCGGGGTGGGATATAAGACATCGATGGGGATGGGACAGACGCGCTGGCTCCCTGGAACAGCACGCCGCGAGACGGAGGACGCCAGCCAGCCATCCGCGACACAATCACAGATCTTAGCGGAGGAGCGATGAATGCTGAGATAGGCGATGAGTTCATACCCATCTCTTTGCTGAACACGTATGTGTACTGCCCGCGGCGCTTCTACTATGAGTATGTGCAGGCCGAGATGCTCGTCAACGAATTTGTGCTGGAAGGGACATTGCAGCACGCGAATATCGATGCGCCCGGGGAGCATCTGACCGCGGAGGGCGACCTCATGATCCGTCGCGTGCCCTTGAGTAGCGCGACCTTGGGGTTGACGGGCTTCGCGGATCTGGTCGAAGACGACAGCGGGGCGCTGTGTCCGGTGGAGTACAAACATGGGCAGAGCGGGCGATGGTTGAACGATCATGTGCAACTCTGCGCCCAGGCGCTCTGCCTGGAGGAACGCCTACCGGAACGCGCGCCGATCGCGCGCGGCGCGATCTTCTATTTCGGATCGCGTCGCCGGGAAACGGTGGCGCTGACCGCGGAACTGCGCGAACGGACGCGCGCCACGATTGCGCAAGCCCGGGAACTGGCGGCGCAGGGGACCATCCCCGCGCCGCTCACGGGTAGGGCGGCGGTGCGCTGTGGTGATTGCAGCCTGCAGCCGCTCTGTTTGCCAGAGGAAGTTCGCCGTTTGCGCGAGAAAGGAGCGACCATTGACGACGCTGTATTTGACTGAGGATCTGGCGTTGGTGCGGCGCGACACGGAAGATTGTTTGCTGGTGCAGATCCCCGAGCGCCGCGACGCGCAAGGCGAGACGATCGAGGCGGTGAAGAAACGCCTGCCGCTGAACAAGATCGATGATGTGGTGGTCATGGGGGAAGTGACGCTGACGGCATCGGCGGTCCATCTGCTCCTCGAACGCAACATCGAGATCCATTATCTGACGCAGAGTGGCAAGTTCGCGGGCAAGTTGTCGCCGGGCTTGTCAAAGAATTCGTTGCTGCGGCTGGCGCAACATCAGGCGCACCATGATCTGACGCGGCGGGCGGATCTGGCGCGGCGCTTTGCGCTAGGCAAGCTGGCGAATCAACGTACCATGTTGCGCCGTCACCGTCGGCGGCAGGATGAGCCGCAGATCGACGCGGCGATCACGACGATGACCCAGGCGATCGACCGACTCCGCGCGATCGACACGCTGGCGCGCGATCCGGCGCCCGTCCTGGCGACGGGCGATACAGGGATTCACGGGACGGCGATCGAGCAGATTCTCGCCGCCGAAGGGCAGGGCAGCGCCGCCTATTTTGGTGTGTTCGGAGAGCTCATCTCGGACGGCGAGCAGTGGCCCTTCCCGGGTCGCATCAAGCGGCCGCCGGGTGACCCGATCAACGCGCTGTTGAGCTTTGGCTACGCCCTGTTGGCCAGTCAGGTGAGTGGGGCGGTCCAGATGGTCGGGTTTGATCCGTTCGTCGGCTTCCTGCATAGCTCGGTATATGGGCGCCCTGCCCTGGCGCTGGATCTGATGGAAGAGTTTCGGCCGATCATCGTGGACAGCCTGGTGCTGCATCTGCTGAATAACCGGATGATCAGTCGCGCCGATTTCGCGACCGAGCTGGGGAACTTTCGCTTGAAGGATGAGCCGCGGCGACTCTTCTTGCGGCAATTCGAGGAACGGCTACGAGAGGAGATCACCCATCCGATATTCGCGTACAAAGCGTCGTATCGGCGGTGCCTGGAGCTGCAGGCGCGGTTGCTGGCCAAGCTGATCACCGGTGAGTTACCACAGTATCCCCCACTGATCGTGCGCTGAGGCCGGAAGGTCCGGTGCCGGTGGTATGCAGCACGGCGGTGCCGCCAGGCGCGTTCCACCCGTGGCGCCTGACACCCCACGGAAAGAAGGGCAGTGATGCCAAACACTGGCGCCGAGCATAGTACCTGTTTCATCGTAGCCTATGATATACCCGATGATCGTCGCCGCACGAAAATCCATAAAGTGTTATCGGGCTATGGCACCTGGACGCAATTTTCGCTCTTCGAGTGTTTTCTCACGCGGCGACAATACGTGGAATTGAAAGCGAAGATGGCGCGTCACCTGAACACCAAAACAGACAGTGTACGGTTTTATCCGCTCTGTAGCAATTGTTTGTCGCGAGTGGAGACAGTAGGGGGCGATCCGCCCGAGGACGCCATCGCCTACATTGTCTGATGGTGGCCTCACGAGTCCACCACTGGACCCCTTACGGCGCTCAGCCATAGGGGGTCCAGTGGCGCGATACGCGGCCCATGCAGCAGCAACCGTGCAGCTTCGCGCGGGAACCACCAGTACCCGCCAAATCCCCGGTAGGTTCCCGCGATGCGACTTTTCCTCTCCCAGAGCGCCCTCACGCTGTTAGCTGGGATTTCGGTTTTGTTAGC
>DAIDHM010000229.1 GCA_027459705.1 Ktedonobacteria bacterium
CATATTTCAATGCTTCACCACGTCTGATATTCGCGACCCCCGCCTGTGCTACCGCCGAGACCGTTTGCTGCAGGGAATTTATGCGAACGACCGCGAACACGGAGAGAAGGACGGTCATGATGAGGGTCAACCCGAACCCCATCATGAGTTTCTGTTGGACCGAGAAGCGTTGCAGCACAGGTATACCAATCCTCCCATACAATGATGCTACACGCCACTATCGGCACAACAATCATACCTCTGAACCTTGACGATACCGGTCCAATCCCGCCGTGCAACATGATCGCGACAGGCTCGACCGTCTCAGGAACACCATGACGCGCCGCGTGCTCCCATGCCCAGTGAGAGAGTGCAAACCCTGGCCGGTGTATGGCACGCAACCCATTTGACGCCCAGTCGCATGGGGTCATAACGATACGCTATGGTGTTGCTAATTGGGAAGCGACTTCCGCAATCGAGAGGCCGGCGATCGCGATCTGCTTATGGCGGCCGCTCGCCCCGCGCATGATGGTGATGGCGCTGCGCGGAATGTTCAGGCGCCGTGCCAGCAATGCGATGACAGCGACATTAGCGGCACCCTCGACTGGCGGCGCCATCACCCATATCTGCAGCAGATCATCCACCAATCGGACATCCTCGTGGCGGGCCCGTGGATGCACCTGCGCCATCAGGCGAAGGACGTCGGCCATCACCTGTGCCTCCTGCAATGGTTCATATTGGGGAGCCCCAAACTCGCCCGAGGATGCGCATCTGCACGCCAGTCTAGATGGACGGAAGTCTGGCACCTGATCATTGGACTGGCAAGCTACGAACGTCAGCCATGCGCTCCCAACAGGTCATCGGTCACGATTAAGCCGAACGTCGCCAGGCACTGGACGACCTGGGCTGAGCCCCCAGAGCAGGATCGCGCCGAGCCATGCGGAGTATAAAAAGAGCGCGGCGGCCACCACGACGGGGATGATCATCGGCAGGACGCTATCCAGGTAATAAGCAGCTGGCGTCGCGGCCAGGGTGACCAGCCAGGCGAGCGCCCCCAACCAGATGATCCAGGTGGGAAAGTTGGCGACGCGCGCCAGAGCGATGGTCACGAGCGCGCCCGCCACGAAATAGCCGGTATTGCCCACCACGCCAGAGAGCACCGTGATGAGCCGATCACAGAGGTGGAAGAGGAAACGAATGGTCGTCGAATCGGACGTCACTGGGAGCGCGACATAATATGCCGCGATGGTCGGGAGCGCGCCGACCTGCAGACTGTCGCCAATCATATCGGCCGTTGCGGCGATCGTCGCCATGGGTACCGCCAGATGCAAGAGCACACCAGCGGCAGAGCGGTCCGCAAACACGCGCGCCAGTGCCCAGATGCTGAGCAGCAGTCCCAGACTGCCTCCCATCCACATCGTCCAACCAGCCACCCAGACGGATGTGTGCGCGGCAATGAAACGCAGGCGCGCGTCATCGCCCCCCGCGCCAGCCACCGTCCCGGGAGCCAGCAATAGCCCTGTATAGGCCAGAGGGATGAGATTGAGCGCCACTGCCAGGATCAGCGCGACCCGTGTGCCTGCTATCTTTGCCATCAATCTACCTCTCACCAGGGGTAGCTCGGAGCGCCCCCTCCTGAACAATAGCACAGCTTGACAAGCGGGTGATAGCGTCACACACGCGCGTAGAGCATGCCTCCCAAATTGCGCGCCAACCCTTTCAACTCCAGCATCGCCAGCGCGCTTGAGACCGTGGCGATTGGTAAGCTGCTGTCGCGACAGAGGTCATCGATGTGGCGCGCATCGAGCGCCAGCATCTCCAGCAGACGCTGTTCGGCAGGATCCAGTGGCATGAGTTCGCGCATATCCATTTGCTCAGGCAACAGGTGCATGTTCAACGCATTGATGATATCTTCCGCGCTTTGCACCAACAGGGCGCCCTCTTGAATGCGGTTATGACACCCCGCGCTGGCTTTGCTGAAGATGCTCCCTGGTACGGCCATGACATCGCGCCCCTGATCGATGGCAAAGTCTGCCGTCAGCAACGCGCCACTTTCCCGGGGCGCTTCGGCGATGACGGTCGCCAACGCCAACCCGCTGATAATGCGGTTGCGCGCGGGAAAGTTCCCCGCCTCGGGCGGCATGCCCACGCCATAATCCGAGACAATCGCCCCTTGCCGCACGATGCGCGCCGCCAATTGCGCATGTTCGGGTGGATAGACAAGATCGACACCACACCCGAGGACGGCGATAGTCCGCCCGCCCGCGGCTAACGCGGCCGCATGCGCAACACCATCGATTCCCCGTGCCAATCCGCTGATGATCGTCATCCCTTGCGTCGCCAGATCACGCGACAATCGCTCCGTCACCTGGCGACCATAGGTGGTCATGCCGCGCGTCCCGACGATCGCGATGGCGCGGGCATCCTGCGGTGCCAGGATGCCGCGCACATACAGCACTGGCGGTGGCGCCGTAATTTCTCGTAAGAGTTGTGGGTATTCTTCATCACTCAGGATCAACGCCGCCACTGCCAGATGATCGAGTCGCCGCATCTCGGTCCGGGGATCGATCTGTTGGCGTTGGCGCACTATGTCCTCCAGCGTGCGCGCATCGAAGCCCATCCCCCGCAGTTCGGTCGGCGATGCCACCCACGCGCTGGCGGCGTCGCCAAAATGATCCAGGAGGCGTTTGAACCGTACGGGACCGATCCCACGCACCCGGTTCCAGGCGACCCAATACGGGCGATCATCATTCGGGATCACACGCATCAGGTCTGGCGTTTGTTCGGAGGTCAGATAAGGGATGGCCGGTGGCGGATCGGCAATGGAAGGCGATTTCTCTGCTGTAGCAGCATCTCCGGAGAGCGCATCGGGGGATGCTTCGTCGCGCGTGCGGCCATCCCCCGGTGACGGGCGATCTGCGGTAATGCCAATTGGTTGGTCCGGGAGACCAGCCAGACTCGCTGCATCTGAGGGCTCGTTTGCGCGCGCCATGCTCAGTGCATTATCGGGTTCGTCATGCCCTCTCACCATTGCTGCATCCCTTCAGGTGCGTAACATTGCCGCGACATTCTGTGTCGCCTCACCAGGCGTTGCCCCCAAATAGATGCCGCCAGATCGTTGGCGTAACTCCGCATGGCGTGCCAGAGCCTGCCCAACAAGGACGAACTTGGGAGGATGCTCTGTATGCAGGTTGCGCAGGTTATTCGCCAGATGCCGGACGAGTTTGAGGCGCGCGGTCGATTGCAGTGTCAATGCCAGCAAGCGTGGCATATGCTGACGTGCTTCGGCCACTAACCCTGCCGCGTCGACTTCCTGGCCAAAGTAGATCACGCGCAGACCGCTCCGTCGCCAGAATACTGCCAGCATCAATGCGTCAATCTCATGCGGCTCATCTGGGCCACAAGCAATGAAGGTCAGGGGCGCTTCTGGGATGATGGGAGTGGTATCGAAGATACGAAACAAGCGGGACTTGAAGAAATTCATCGCAAACAGGAGTTCGGGACGACTCATCTCGCGCCGTTGGGTCAGTTCTGTCACGCGCGACATTGCCGACGAGATGAGGACCTGGCACACTTCGTTGACAGGGTGGGAAGAAAATGCCTGATCCAGGATCCCAGTCGCATTATAGACATCCAATAATTGCAATGCTCTGGTCAGCGGGATCACCATATCCACCAGCGCCACCTGGCCACCAACATGAGGCATCCCCGGTATCGCGCCACCGGCGATTGGCTGGGATGGGGTTGGTCGCTGAATGGGTTGCGACTGGCCAGATCGGGGCAGCGACTGGGATGGAGTCGGTCGCTGAATGGGCTGCGACTGACCAGATCGGGGCAGCGGTTGGGATGGCGGACTGGAGGGAAGAGACGCGGACAGTGATTGCTGGGCAAGGGGCGCCGAGAGGGACGATTGCCCTTTGATCGCGAGCATGTGCTCACGCAACGCATCAGCGGCGAGTTGAGGATGCACGCCGAACACAACTTGTTCTCGCAGCCAGACCAGCGCCATCAGATCACGCTCAGAGTACCGCGCATTGGTCGTCGGATCTCCCGTGCTATCGCGTGGCGGGACCCCTAAGTTTTGCTCCCAGGAATACAGCGTGAGCGGGCGAACTCCCACGAACTCCGCTACCGAGGTCAGGTCATAGCGTGGCGCATCAGAATACAGCAGGAGATTGGGAAGGGGGGCATGCGCCATCGCGCCACGCCCCACAGGGTGGGTCTGCCGTTTCGTCCAATGTGCTCCATCGCGGCGTCCGTCAAGCGGCCGCGAGGGAGTTCCAGAGGATGCTGTTCTTCCATCGTCTGGTGGTTGCTGGCCTTGTGTCATATCGCCAATCCTCATGTGTTTTCTCTGTTCACGTTTTTTGCGCGCTATAGTCGTTGCTGATCTGGGTACAATAGGCGCGGGTATGTGTGGTAATGCGCCGCGCACGCGGTGCGTCACCACACATACGGATGCGACTCTCACTTTGTATGCAAATAGCGCCATCAATATCGCATTGTAGCATACAACAAGAGGCGGCCGACCTCTCTGCACGCTGCACTGCTGCCAGACGCAGCATACACGATGATCATTCCACGTGTAGTGGGCGGTGAAATCAGAGTCACACAGCGATCTGGCGCGGGAAGATGTTTTGCATGATGGGCATCTTCATGTCGAGTCACGCGCAGGTTGCCCACCATGGGGTGACTTTTGGCCTATTGCTGGTTTGCCAGATGGAGAACAATCACAAGTTTCGACGAGGGAGAGATCCTCATCTGAATCAGGGAGACGGCCGTCTATCGGAGAGCAGTCTGAGCTCATCTGCAAGGACCATTGTCATGGACAACCATTTCCCGCTATGATGGATCAACAGTTTGTTGATTGCAATTTTCGCCACCCTCGCCGCCCACCTGGCAAGGAATGCGAATGACCCATGAGCCAGGAGACGATGATGGATCAGCAGTCCACCGCGACATGGAATCCCGCGCGCGCGGACGCATTGCGCGCCGCCCTCGATGAAATCATCCTCATCGTTGGATCGGATCTGTGTCTTCACACAGGGCAGGAAGACTGGTCAGCCTATACAGGGCTCAGCGTCGAGCAGTGCGTAGGGACGCAATGGCAGCAGGCTTTGCTTCAAACAGATTGTCATACCCTTAAAGCATGCCTCACCGATCCCGATCGACCAGGACAACGGTTGGTCATATCACTCCGCATTCGCGATGCCGCAGGAATTTTCCATCTGCACGAATGGCGTATTGCCCCTACCATCCCCGGTGAGAATGCCGTCATCGAATGGATCTGTGTTATCCGCCAGGTCCCCAGGGAAATCCCATTTTTGCAGCACCTCTTTGCGCACATGGAACAGGGGGCGATCATACAAGACGCGCAAGGGACCATCATCGCGGCGAATCCCGCCGCGCAACGCATCCTGGGCGTGACACTGGATCAATTATCAGGCCGCACCTCGCATGATGCGCGCTGGCGAGCTATTCGCGAAGATGGCTCACCCTTTCCTGGCGATCAACACCCGGCGATGCGCGCGCTGGCGAGCCAGACTGTGATCCGCGATATTATGGGCGTCTGGCACCCGGTTGAGGCAAGCTATCATTGGATCCTCATCAGCTCCACACCTCTTTCGCCCAATAACGCTCTGATGACCGGCGTGATCTCTACATTTGACGATATCACCACGCTGAAAGCCGCACAGGATACCATTCGTACCCATGCCGCCGAGTTAGAAGCGATCTTTGATGCATTGACGGATGGGATCGTGGTCTATAATGCACTTGGCCAAATTACCCACATCAATGCCGCGCTCCAGCGTATGGCGGGCGTCAATCATTATTACGATTTTTTCTTATCTGTGGAAGAACGCCTCAGTGTCTCGCCTCTTTATACCTTGCGAGGTGATCTGGTTCCACCAGAACAGTGGCCCGTCCAACGAGTTTTGCGCGGGGAAATCCTGGCAAACTCCACGCTCGAACGGCTGTGGATGCGCACCGCTGATGCTGGTGATATTTTGTTGAGCATCAGCGGCAGCCCTGTCCTCAGCGCCTCTGGGGAGATCACTGGCGCGATCCTCATCATTCGGGATGAGACGGAGCGCTACTTACTCGAAGGCCATGTCGCATATACGATTGAGACCTTATTGCGGATTGAAGAACAACTGGCGATCCAGCCTCCGAAAATGGGTGGTGGCGACCCCTTGCCGATTGATGATGCACTGCTGGCTCAAATTATGGAGACCACCCGCCGTGTCCTCAAACTAGATCGCACCAGTCTGCTACTCTTTGATTACGAGCACGACAGCATGCTGATGCGCGCGGTGGCGGTGAAACCGCCGGAACTGGAGCAAGATTGGCGGGAGAGCATAGCGCGGACACGTCTTAGCGAATGGTTCGACGCACCGCTCATGCGCCGTCTGACCGCTGGGGAGGTCATCATTCAACCACCGCGTCCGACGGTCAACATCCCCAACAACCCGCGTATCATTATGCTCAATCCAATCATCATTGACAATAATTTATTGGGTTGTATGACAGGGAGTTACCTCAGCGCTATCCCCTATAATATCGAGGTTATCACCCCGCTGGCACGCTCTGTCAGCCGACTCATGGGCCTGATATTCGAACGCTTCCATACGCAACAGGAACGTGAACGGTTGCGCTGGATGCAAGAGGAATTCATCAACATCGCGAGCCATGAATTGCGTGCGCCACTGACACCCCTCCTGCTGGCGAGCCAGATGGTGCAACGCGCGGCACGCAAACCTGGCCAGGAAGCAAGAATTATTCATCTGGCAGAAGAGATTGCGCTCCACGCAAAACGGATGAATCGCATGGTCGACGATATGTTGAACATGACGCGCATTGAAGCGGGACGATTCACCCTCGTGCCCGCTCCTTGTGATCTCGCCGCAACGATCCGCGATGCGATTCAGACGCAGCACGACCTGACCCATCGCGACTTGCTGTTGGTTGGCGCGGATGCACCCATTGAAGCGGTAGTAGACGCCGAACGTATCTGGCAGGTGCTGACAAATCTGGTGAGCAACGCAATTAAGTACTCCCCATCGCCCTCGCCAGTGGAGGTGTTGGTGGAGCAAATGGCGAAGGATCAAGCGCCCTGGTTGCGGGTAAGTGTGCACGATGCCGGGCCGGGTATTCCAGCCAGCGCGCTCCCCCACCTCTTCCAGCGATTCTATCGGGTCATCGCCACGCAGGAATCGTCACAAGATGGCTTGGGGCTGGGGCTCTATATCGCCCATTCGATCATCCACAGCCATGGCGGCACAATATGGGTAGAGACTACCGAAGGCGTTGGTTCGACGTTTATCGCGGAATTTCCGCTCTTTGCTGGGGAACTGCGCGAAAACACAGAAGCTGCAGAGGACAGCGGCCGAGGTGCGGACAGTGCCTCAATCACCGACCGCCAATTGCCCGGTGATTCCGCAGAACATCCATAGATTTTGCGGAATTTCGGCGGATATTCCCTGAAGTTCCCTTCATTCACGCTGGCTGTGCGGCCGTGGAGTCGATAGCGCGTTACCGTGGCGATTGACCATTGTTTCCTAGATAACATATACTGCCCTCAGGCACAGAGTGCAATGTCGTTCCTCAGGGCCTGGTTGATGACCTGACCGCCGAGGACCTCAACCCTCACACCAACAACGAGAGGTTTCTTGTGGGCAAAACATTTTTCACAACCCCCGGCGGTAAAAAATTAATCACCGTCATCCCTGGGGATGGCATTGGCCCCGAGGTTGTGCGGTCGGCGCAACAGATCATTGAAGCACGCGGCGTCCCGATCGAGTGGGAAGAGCGCTATGCTGGTGAGAGTGTCTTCAAAATGGGAGTGCCATCGGGCGTACTCCCCGAGACTATTGAGTCAATCCGCAAGACGCGCGTCGTCCTGAAAGGTCCCCTGGGCACCCCGATCGGCTATGGTGAAAAGAGCGCCAATGTCACCTTGCGCAAACTCTTCGAGACCTATGGCAACATCCGCCCGGTGCGTGAATTACCTGGGGTCCCTACCCCCTTCAGCGGCCGCGGGATCGATCTGGTCGTGGTCCGCGAGAATACCGAAGACCTGTATGCAGGCATCGAGTATATGCTGACCCCCGGCGTCGCGGAGTGCCTGAAGCTGATATCGCGCAAAGGCAGCGAGAAGATCGTGCGCCTGGCATTTGAATTCGCGCGATCCGAACGCCGCAAGAAAGTGCATTGCGCGACGAAATCAAATATTATGAAGATGACCGAAGGGACGTTGAAGCGCACGTTCGAGGCCATCGCGCCCGAGTATCCCGATATCGAAGCGCAGCATATCATCATTGATAACTGTGCTCACCAGCTCGTCCGGCACCCCGAACAATTCGATGTCATCGTCACAACGAATATGAATGGCGATATTCTCAGCGATCTGACGTCCGGTTTGATCGGCGGCCTGGGCTTCGCTCCCTCGGCCAACATTGGGTCCGAGGTGTCGATCTTCGAAGCTGTCCATGGATCTGCTCCCAAATATGCCGGGAAAAACACCATCAATCCCACGGCGCTGATCATGTCCGCCGTTATGATGTTGCGCCACCTTGATGAGTACGAGGCAGCGTTGGATATCGAGCATGCCGTACTGGTCACGATGGAATCCGGAGTCCGCACCCGCGATACGCTGGGTGATGAGGGCGCAGTCAGCACTTCCGTGTTTACCGATACGATTATCAAGAATCTGGGTAAACGCGCCACAAATTGGTCTGTCCGCGATTATCGGCCACTGCAACTCCCAACCTTCTCAACGGATCCTGATTGGGTGCATGTGACCACCCGGCGCACCGTCGGGGTCGATGTCTTCCTGGAGTCGTCGCTCGACGCGGAAACGCTGGGGCATAGCCTGGAGCAGCTCGCGGAGGGGACGGCACTGCAGCTCAAGCTGATCTCAAACCGCGGAACGAAGGTCTATCAACCCACCGGCGCGATGACCGATTGTATCGATCAGTGGAGTTGCCGCTTCATGCTCGCCGACGCACAGGGCGATCTGACAGATGCCCAGCTCTTCACGCTGCTGCAACATATCAACAGCCAGCATAGCTTCGTGTCTATCGTCAAACTGCAAGATTTCGATGGCCAGCCAGGTTATACGAAGTCTCAGGGCGAAGACTGAGCGACAGCGCTACGGCGGGTTCGCTCCCTCGCGATGGGATGTTTGCCATGCGTGGCAGACGTCCCATCGTTTTTTTTGGTGATAGTACGCGTCAGGGCATTCCGACGACGGTATGTTCTCCCAGCCTCCGCTCCACATGGACAGCGCCAGGTGAATCTGCTATAGTCGAGACCACGCCCGCATGCGAGCGCCGTCGGGGGCGGAACAGGGGCAAGCATGATCCGGCGGGACGCCGCCCAAGAGAGAGTGGAGATATGCGGCAGAGCTTCGCGGTGATTGGGGGCGGCGTTCTGGGGTTGACCGTCGCGTTGCGGCTCTTGCAACGCGGGCAAGCGGTGGAAGTCTTCGAACGTGAGGCTTTGCCAGGTGGGCTAGCAGCAGGCTTCGATCTCAACGAGGGTCAGGTTGGACGACAGCCGATCTGGCTCGACCGCTTCTACCATCATATTTTCACTTCAGACCTCGCGTTCATCGCGCTGGCCGACGAACTGGGGCTGAAGGACGAGATTCTCTGGCGGAATCCACCCACTGTCACGCTGATTGGCGGACAGATATATCGCTTAGATTCAGCACGCTCGCTGCTCAATTTCACCCCAATGTCACCAATCGGACGCCTGCGCACGGGGTTTGGTCTTGCGATATTGCGCGCCCTCCCCAGTCCCAGACTGCTGGAAGGGCGTACCACCGGCGCATGGATCCGCGGGGTCATGGGGAACTCGTCATACAATACTGTCTGGGGACCCTTGCTGCAAGGCAAATTCGCCGATGCCGCGGATGAAGTAGCCTTGCCCTGGTTCTGGGGACGCGTCCATGATCGCTCGCCGATGCTGGGATACCTCCAGGGTGGATTTCAGCGATTCTATGACCGCCTGGCCATCAAAGTCGAGGGCATGGGAGGCAAATTGCGATTTGCGACGGCGGTACGGCAGATTGCCCCTGAGCCAAAGGGAGGATTGAGCGTCACCAGTTCCCCCGCGTCCTCATCACGACCCGCGCGGACGCTGCGCTTTGACCAGGTCATCTCTACATTGCCGACCGCGTTGAACTGGCAGATCGCGCCAGATCTGCGACGCGGTGATTATGCCAGGCGCTACCAATGGGGGCAGGCAATCGGTGCTCACTGCCTGATCATCGCGCTGGATCGGCCATTGACGGGATCGTATTGGGTGAATATCAATGACGCGGGCTATCCGTTCCTGGTGTTGGTCGAACATACCAACTTCATGCCAACCAGCGACTATGAAGGACGCCACCTGATCTATCTGGGCAACTATCGTCCGATGTCCGATCCACTCTTCAAGAAGAGCAAGGACGAAGTGCTGCGCGAGTTTTTGCCCCATCTGACGAAACTCAATCCCGATTTCGAGGTCGATTGGGTGCGAGAATCGTGGATGTTCGCGGCGCCATTCGCGCAACCAGTCGTAACCCGCGAATTCAAGGAACATATCCCACCGTTCGACACACCTATAGCAGGATTCTCCATCGCCAATATGTACCAGGTCTATCCCCATGACCGCGGCCAGAATTATTCAATTGTGCTCGCCGAAGCGCTCATCACGCATCTGACACGCCAACAACACATTCCGCTCGTGGCGGAAGGAGCGAAGTAGATGAGCATGCCACAGTTGGAAGCAGATCATGCGGGGATCAGAGCGCCACGCGCCATCACACCCCATGCCGCTACCGCGACACGCCTCGCGGTGCTGGTTCTCGTCCGAGGCTTGCCGTCCGCCCAGGCAAGCGGTCCGCTCCTCAGCGCCGACCAGACCCAACAGATCCTGCGCGCCATCCACGAAGATTTCCCAGGCGCGCGGACCTGGCTGGTAGATGAAGACCTCGACAAACTGAGCGACACGGTGGTTTCACCAGTGAGACGGGCAAGCCGTCCAGTCCGCGCGCCGCAACTGCCACCTGACCCCACCGGCCCCCACACCTTGCGACAAGCGATGCGCCAAGCAGCAGATGCCGGCGCGACGGTGATCGCGATTGTTGATCCGAATCTGCTGGATGTGGAAGGTCCTCTGACATACGCGCGGATCATCCGACAAGGCCTGCGCAGCATGGGGCGCCGTGCCACACCGACAGTTGGACGGGACGGAACGAAGCGCGGTCCAATCTGGCGACCACGCTGGCGAACGCACAGGGGCATCGCCCCAGACCGCCAGAGTACAGCTGGCATCACCTTGCTGCGCGTCGTCGATCTCGCCCCGATCCTCGATGGCCTGCCCCAGGCAGAACTCAGCGCACAGGATCAGGATACAGCACTTCGCGACCCGGCCCCATCCATTGTCGGCAAACCAGATGACCTCCGCGATAAGCGTCACGCGGATCGGCGCGTACGCGACTTCAGCGCTACTCCAAGGATCACGGCCTTGGCGCGCTTGCGCGCGGCCCTCCAGCGGCCGATCGCGCATCGCCGGGCGCTGATGGCGATCGGAGGGTTGGTCGCGCTGACATTCCTGCTGCATGTATATCTCATCTTCACGACCTACGGCGCGCTTGCGGATATCGAGTCCTATGTGATCCAGGCAAATGCGTTGATTCATGGACAGAATGTCTATCTGGCGACGACTCGATATCCGTATCCGCCAGTCTGGGTCTGGGTGACCGCCGCGACGCTACAGGTGAGCAATCTGTGGCACCTGCCATTCGATCGTCTCATCAAGCTACCGATGTTGATCAGTGATCTTGGGATGGTATACCTGCTCTATCGATACGCGGCCCAGCGCGTCGGTGATTCGCTGCTGGCACTGATTCCCGCAACGCTCTATGCGGTGAACCCGATTGCGCTCATGATCTCCGCCGGACATGGGCAGTTCGATTCGTTGGTGTTGGTTTTCGTGCTCTGGGCGCTGGTCGTGCGTGGACGCGACCAGGATCAACAATCGATCCTGGCGGCACTCTTGTTGGGAGTGGCAATTGCGTTGAAGGGCTATCCCGTGCTGGTGCTCCCCTATCTGATCTGGACAGCGCCGCCATCCCGGAAGATCTGGACGGCGTTCTTTGCTTGCTTACCTCTGGTGTTTAGCCTGACAATCTATACGATCGGGTATGGCTTTGCCATGCCGATGATCACACGGATCCTGGGGTATGGCAGCACCAACGATTTCGGTTGGTATTTCTTACTGCCCCAGTCTCCAACTTTTGCTTTGCTCAGTAGCCTGGGCCGCGTGGCGATCCTTGTGCTGGCGCTCTGCGTGCCGGGCATGGCGCTTAGGCATCGGCCAGCGGCAGCGGTGACGTTGATCTTCGCAGTCTTCTACGCCCTGACGTTCGCGATGAGCGTGCAATATCTGCTCTGGATTGTGCCGTTTATTGTCGCGGCATATCCGCTCTGGTCGCTGGCTTTCACGACGACCGGGACGATTGCCGCCGTCAGCTTCTATGTCAGCAACTTCCCAGCGGCGCTCCCACAGGGTGGCCATGTGGGGCACTTCCTGGCGCTGTTCGCACCATATCGGATTTTTGGCGTGGCGGCGGTGATCGCGCTGAGCGCGGGCACCGCGCTGCTGATCATCTGTTCTACGCAGCCCAGATATCAAGCATGGACTGCATCGTGGCGCGTCTTCGCGCTTGATGGGTGAGGTAGAAGGTCCACTGCCAGATGCACAGGCCCATAACGTGAGGCAGCAGCAATGAATCGTACCGATCGTCTGTTGGCAATCGTTCTGGACAGGAAGGGGGGATAATCTGCCACTCCCCCGCTTCCTGTTGCCAGGATTGCCTGGGCGCGTTACATCTCATCTGGAAAACTGTGCTCATGCCCGTCCCATTCGTCCATGAAGCGCTGGAGAAATTCAAGCATATACACATGGCGCCGCTCCGCCAACTGGCGCGCCGTCGCGGTATGCATGCGATCGCGCAGCAACAAGAGTTTCTCGTAGAAATGATTGATGGTCGTTGAACGCGCAGATTTATATTCCGCGAAGGTTGCATGCGGATGGGGAGCAAGTTCAGGATCGTACATTGGTTGCCCGGTATGGCCACCATAGGCAAAAGTCCGGCCGATCCCAATTGCGCCCAGGGCGTCCAAGCGATCCGCATCCTGGACAATCATCCCCTCAGTGGTGGGCATCATGGATGACGTCCCTGCGCCTTTGAATGAAAGGTCATGGATGATCGCGCAGATATGATCGATTGCCGCTGAATCTATGGGATATTGCTCCAGCCAGGCACGCGCGACGCGCGATCCAGCTTCCGCGTCACCATCCTGGAATTTCCAATCAGCGATGTCATGCAATAGTGCGGCGAGTTCGATGACGAAGAGGTCAACTTCCGCCGGGAACTGGCCTTTCGACTCACGAGCGGCGATGGTCCGGGCGAGGCGCCAGACGCGGGTAATATGCCACCAGTCATGGCCGCTACTGTCTTGCGCCAATGCCTGGCGAACATAGTCGGCGGTCGCGGCGATGATCCGTTGTTGCTCGGCTATCTCCAAAAATACACCTCCGGGTCTGTGAGTGGGCAAGCGCCTTCCGTCTGCTGAGGATCGCACCCACGTGATGTTCCTCATCCGCCACATTGTAGGAAGCGCATGGGCATATGATGGAGCGATTCCACACCAGACGCCGTCACGCGCAGTAATTCGCCAACCTGGACGCCCATCCGCTCATCGGAAGTAATCACATTGGGCTGGACGACGATCACCATATCTTCCGCGAAGGTGAAGGGAGGCGTCACACCGGCGGTGGAAGTTTCGCTCCCCGCGGTGCGACGCGTGCGCAGGATCGGCGGAAGGTAGCCACCGCCATAACCATGGACAAGATCGTCATAGATAGTGTAGCCCTGGTCATGAATATATTCAGCGGCATCCAGCACATCTGTGGATGTGGCTCCCGGGCGAATGACAGCACAGACGCGCTGAAACGCCTCAAGCGCGACCGCGAAGAGCCGCTGATAGGCAGGAGTTGGCGGCGCGCCAATGGCAAATGGCCGATGTATCTGCCCGGCATAGCCTTCCATCACCTGCGCGCTCAACTCAGTGATGAGCACATCGCCCCGTTCCAGGATACGTGACGAGAGATATTGTGCGGGTACACAGACGGATGGATTCGCCATGGGCGTCGTCGCCATATACTGGATACCGGCGCGTCCACCAGCGGCCAGGTAGGCGTCCTGGACGATAGCGGCGAGGGCATATTCAGGGATGCCAGGACGCGCTTCGCGTTCCAGCGCCGCGACAGCGAGATCACAGAACTGCGCACCGCGTTGGAGCATGGCACGTTCTTCGGCGCTCTTCATGATACGCAGGCGAGTGAGAGCCGGGCCGACCTCGATCCATTGCACGTGCGGCAGGTACGCGCGAAGCACTTCCATCTGCTGATATGGAATTCGGCCGCTGATTCCGATCCGCTGGCGATCCAGTCCGCGATTACGCAATTCCGTCGCCGTGGTCGCGGCAGAGTCAGATCCGGCCCAACGCACGTCGTGGATACAGGAGATATGGCGCGCGGTGGGGACGTGGTTATACATCTGCACGAAGAGCGTCGCGGGGAGGGTGGAGTCAGTGGGAAAAATGAGATATGCCTCGCGGGTCGTCGCATAGTTCGTGAGGTACTGCACCTCGCCCTGAGCATAGGATGGAGTGCCATATAGGACGAGCGCGACGAGATCCTCCGCCTGGAGAAGGTCGCGCACAGCGGCGTGCCGTCGAGCGTATTCTTCGTCTGAAAACCGGGGGTATTGCTGATCCAATGGTGATTCCTCCGCGCAGCGAGCGCGCAAAGCAGTTCGCGAAGTCAGGCCGGTCACCTGGATCGCGATCGATTCTTCATATGGTCATAGTGAGTATATCGCGTCGCCGCGATGGTCATCACGAACATCAGACTCAAGACCCTCTGGCAACTGGTTGGACGGTTTGACGATCAAGACCGTTTGTGCTACCGTGCACTACACAGCCAAGAACACAATGCGCCTGGCAGTGGACCATCCACCGGGCGTGGACTATCCAATCAAGGACACGGAAGGGATCAAGGCCGATGGCCAGCGAACCGCGCAGTCCAACCCCCGCCGCTGATTTTACCCCCGGCGGTCTCCTGCGTCGCGCGTATAGCGCGCTCGTCGCGGAAGGTGGACCATTGTCCACGGCTGCGTTGTTGCCCGTTGTTTTTGGTGGCGCCGCTGGCGGCAACTGGGAGCAGTTGTTGGAGCAATTATTGGGCGGATCTGATCTCTTTCAACAGATGAGTGACGCTTCGTGGTCGCTGGCGGAGTGGTCAGCGGAAGATTTGCCACTGGAGGCGGTGGAATTCGCCGTCGTGGATGTAGAGACGACTGGACTTTCGCCGTACCGCCATCGCTTGATCGAAGTCGCCGCGATCATCATTCGTGGGGATGAGACAGTCGCGGTCTTCCAGCAATTGATCAATCCTGGCAAACGCATTCCAGATTTCATCTCACAGTTCACCGGTATCACCAACGAGATGGTGCATGGCGCACCGAAAGCCGAACAGATTCTCCCTCAACTCCAAACATTTCTGGGGCGGCGGCCAATCGTCGGGCATAATGTTGGCTTCGACCTCGGCTTCATTAACTATGAGGCGGAGCGTGGCCACTGGTTTTTCCCCACCGACGGCATCGACACTATCGCACTGGCACGCCGTTTCGTCCCTAACGCGCGACGCCTCAAGCTGGACGCGCTGGCAGCCAAGCTGGGGGTGTATGTGCGCGAGCGCCATCGTGCCCTGGGGGATGCCGAGACGACCGCCGATGTGCTGCGCAACTTGCTGGCGCGGGCACGCGCCGAGGGGTGCCGCACGCTGGCGGATCTCCGCACGGCACTAGCACCCTTCTTGACGGGCGGGCCACCAGCGCGCGGCGCGACGGCCAACCCGCGCCCCACCGGCAGCCTCTATCTTAACCCGGCCTGGCGACGCGAGTTTCCGGCCCAGCCCGGCGTCTATCTGATGCACGATGAGACCGGCAAGGTGATCTACGTCGGCAAAGCCAAATGTTTGAAAGATCGCTTAGCGTCGTATTATAACCATCCGATGGGCTATACCCGTAAGATGGATGGCTTGCTGCAGAGCGTCCGCTCGATTGAGACGCGCGTGCTGGGATCTGAACTGGAAGCCCTGCTGGTCGAGTCGCAACTGATCAAAGCACTGCAACCTCGCTACAACGTCCAACTGCGTAATTATGAACTGTATCCATTCATCAAGATCGATGTGAAGGCCGAATTCCCGCGGGTCACCGCCACGCGCGAAGTGAAGGCTGACGGTGCGCGCTATTTCGGCCCGTTCAATTCGCGCCGTGCCGTCGACGCGACGATCGAAGTCCTGCAGAAAATTTTCCCCCTCCGCACCTGCACCCGTAGCCTGCCCCCCCTCGCCAAGCCCAGCGATCCCTGTTTGCGCTACCACATGGGACGCTGCCCGGCGCCTTGCCGGGGGAATGTGGCGCGCGCGGCCTATCGCCCGACGATCGACGAGGTCCTGGAGTTCCTGGGGGGAAGTCGCGACGACTTGATGGCACGCCTGCATCAACGTATGTGGAATGCCGCGGAGCGCGACGACTTCGAACGCGCCGCAGCGCTGCGCGATGCGATCAAGCAAGTTGATCAGATCTTACTCGGGCAGAAACTGATCTCGGGGGCGATCGAGGCCAACAATCTGCTGATCATCTATCCCAGCGCCGCGCCTGGCCATGCCGAGGTCTTCCTGGTGCGCCATGGGAGACTTGTGGAACAACAGCGCGTCGCGGGTGATGCCGCGACGATCGGCGCGGCGGTCGATATCCTGATCCAACGCGCGATCTGGCTGGGGCCGGTTCCCACCCGTGTCGGGAAACAGGAAGTTGATCAGATCAACATCATCGCGCGCTGGGTACATCGCTACAGCAATGAGCAAGGCCGCGCCTTCTGGGCGCTCCCCCAGCCATTGGATGACGCCGCCGCCGTGGCGGAGTTTCGTGCTGCCGTCATCGCGCGGACCCTGGCGCTCATCGCTGGCGAGATCGTCGAAGAATCAGCGAGCGCAGAGGCGCAAGATCCTGATGCTTTGCGCGAGACTCCGCATCTCGCCGACGAAATGGTGCTACGGGATGACTGCTGAGCACAGCTTTTCATGAGTTGGCTTTGCGCCTAACACCTCTCAAACTATCTATCTCGTCCATTGGATCGCTATGATGAGTTGCTCACACAACTGTCCTCGGCGCGTCGACGTTGCGCGGCGAGTGGTATCGCCTTCATGGCTTATCCGCTCTCAAGAACAAACGATCCAGTTCAATAATCCAGATCCGCCGATCGAGCAAATGAGCGTATTGCTATTCTGTATGCTTATGCTATACTCAGGCTTGAGCATCTCACTCCTTCTCCCATCATGGAGGTAACGTTATGCAGGCGCAGCATGTGGCAGAAATCGAGGAAGTCCGCTGGGTGATTCGTGAATGTCTGCGCGCGCTCCGTGGGTGGGATCGCGCAACCTTGCACCAGATATTCGATGAGGATGCGGAAGCGATTCATTTTGGCACAGCCCAGGATGAGATGTACGTGGGCGGCGCAGCCTATTTGCAAGCCATAGAACGGCTCCATACTGAGACGATCCCCGACATCGAATTCGATTTCCTGCCAGGTTCCCCGATCATCCAGACGCGCGATACCGTGGCCTGGGCGGTGGGGCAGGCACGCGTGAGCGGCACCACCCCGTCGGGACACTACTTTGAGATCCCCACGCGCCTCTCATTCGTACTGGAAAAGAACGCCAGCGGCTGGCAAATCGTCCACAGCCACTACTCTATCGGTGTCTCAACACCTTAAGCGCGCGGCATACCCACTCACAAACAGTGTTTCACATCGATTCCTAACACCAGAGAGGAAGATCCACCGCCGGTGGCAGTAATGCCGGGGAATCGACTATGATAGTTAGTATTGAGAGTGGTGACGACGAGCGTGCCTGCGGAGAGTGTGGTTCCCCCCATGACCGAATTGCCAGATGCCCAACCACAAGGATTTCACGGACCCGACGCCCCGGATCTGGCCGAGGCCGGACGTTGTGTGCGTTGTGGGCTCTGCCTTCCGCATTGCCCAACGTACCGTGAAACGTATCGCGAGACCTCATCCCCACGTGGTCGGATCCATCTGATTGAGGCGGTCGGCCATGGGCGACTGGATCTTCTGAGTCCGGGATTTGTCAATCAGATGTTTCAATGTTTGGATTGCCGTGCCTGTGAGGCGGTCTGTCCGTCTGGCGTGCGCTATGGGCAACTGGTCGAAGGCGCGCGTGCCCAGATTGTTCAGGCACGCCCCAATGATGCACGGCAGCGGGCCGCGAATGCGACCCTCGGCGCGATTTTCGGCGATATGCAACGGTTCCGTGCCCTCGTCGGCATAATCCGCATCTATCAGCGTTCGGGGGGGCGGGCCATTGCGCGCGCGTCGCGACTCCTGCGCCTCCTGGGGTTGGATGAACAGGAAGCGCTGCTCCCAAACATCCCGCGTACCTTCTTCATCCCCGCGGATCAGCACGCCAAGCCCGCGACGGATGCGCCGGCGCGCGCGCCGATCGCGTTCTTTGCCGGGTGCGTCATGAGTACGCTCCTCGCCGAAACCGACCGTGCGACGATGCGTGTCTTGACGGCATTCGGGCATCCAGTCATAGCGCCGGGCGATCAAGAATGTTGTGGCGCATTGGCCTCGCATGCGGGAGAACTGGATCTGGCGCGCGATCTGGCGCGACGCAACATCGTGCTCTTTGAACTGGCAGAGGCAGCTGGACCACTCCAGGCGGCTGGTCCGCTCCCAACCGATGCGATCGTCAACAATGCGGCGGGGTGCGGCGCCGCGCTCAAAGACTATGGCCATCTCTTCGCAAAAGATCCCGTGTGGGGTGAACGCGCAGCGGCCTTCAGCGCGCGAGTCCGCGATATCACCGAGATCCTGGCGGTTGACCTCGACGACACCATGCGCGCGAAATTTCAGCCGCTGCCGCTCCGCGTGACCTATCAGGACCCCTGCCATCTCGCACATGCTCAACACATCAGCCAGGCCCCGCGCGATCTGCTCCGCGCCATCCCCGGTCTGGAGTTGGTCGAGATGGAAGAGAGCGCGCTCTGTTGTGGGAGCGCGGGGGTATATAACCTCACTCAGCCAGAGATGTCACGCCAACTTCGCCAGCGCAAAGTGGGGCATACGCTCGCTACCGGGGCTGACCTCGCGGTGACGGCGAACCCCGGTTGTTATCTGCAACTGCGCGCGGGACTAAAGAGCAGTGGCAACGCTATGGGCATTTTGCATATCATCGATCTGCTGGACGCTTCACTGCGTGGCCTCACGGTGGAAGATGTGCTGGCGCAGGCGCGACGCTGAGCTGGAAGATCCGCTGCCACGCGCAGATGCCATAATAGTTAATGGCTGAACCCATGGTGTGTCACCACTGCCGCTGGGCCGCGCAGTTGCCCACCACCTCACTACTGGAGCAATGACGTCGATGAATGATCATATACGCGCGATCCTCGACACGCTGCCACATACGCCGGGGATCTATATCTATCGCGACGAGCATGGGACGGTGATCTATGTTGGCAAAGCAACCTCGCTACATAGCCGCGTCCGTTCGTATTTCCAGGAAGGCGCCGACCTCAGTCCCAAAAATCGCGCGCTGATCCTGCATATTGAGGATATCGAGTATATTGTCGTCGGTAGCGCGATCGAAGCATTGATCCTGGAGAATGAGTATATCAAACGCTTTCAACCCAAGTATAATGTGCGGCTACGCGATGATAAGAACTATCCCTATATCAAAGTCTCTTTGACGGATAATTTTCCAAGGGTCTATCGCGTCCGTTCATTTCGCCAGGATGGCAACCGCTATTTCGGACCCTATACCAATGCTGGCGCCGTCGATGTCACGCTCGATCTCTTGAATAAGATCTTTCCATTTCGCGCCTGCCGTTATGACGATGTGGGTTGGGCACCGCCTCGGAGTTGGGGCAAACCCGAGCCAGCCGCTCCGGCGGAGTGGCGCCAGAAGTTGTTGCCACGGCCTTGCACCCAATATTTCATCCATCGCTGCGGCGCGCCGTGTGTCGCGAAGGTCGGTCACGCCGAGTATGACGCCGTCATTCGTCAAGTGCTGCTCTTCCTCGAGGGGAAGCATGAAGCAGTCCTGGATGAACTGCGCGCCGCGATGGAGGCCGCCGCCGAGCATCTGGAGTTTGAGCGGGCGACAGTGCTGCGCGATCGCCTACAGGCGGTCGAGCAGGTGCTGGCAAAGCAGAAGATCATCAACACCACCAATACGACCGACCAGGATGTCATCGCACTGGCCAGCGCGGAAGATGAAACCTGCGCCCAGATCTTTTTCTTTCGCGACGGCAAGCTCGCGGGCCGCGAGTCCTTCATTCTGAAAGGCACGCGTGATACGCCAGCTGGCGAGATTATGGCCTCGTTCATCCAGCAATTCTATGAACATGCCCCGGCTATTCCCGGCGAACTGGTCCTGCAACACACACCGGATGATCAGGAAGAGCTTCTCGCCTGGTTGCGCCAAAGACGAGGCAGCGCCTTGAGCCTGACGGTGCCGAAGCGCGGGGACAAAGTGCGGCTGGTGGAGATGGTAACCAGCAATGCCGAGCAAGTGCTGGAACAAGAGCGTATCCGCTGGCTCTCTGACTCGCAGAAGACCGCATTGGCACTGGAAGAGATCCGCGCGGCGCTGAACCTGGCAGCACCACCCCAGCGCATCGAATGCTATGACATCTCGAATATCCAGGGTACCGCCAATGTGGGATCGATGGTCGTCTTCGAAGGAGGGAAACCCAAACCATCCGATTATCGCCGCTTCAAGATCACCTCGGTGGAAGGCAGCGACGACTATGCCAGTCATCAGGAGATGCTGCGCCGCCGTTTCAAGCGCATGGATCGCGCAACCTTGATGACGGACGTGGTTGAAGTGATGGAAGGGACTCTTCCAGTGGTGGAGACCGAGACCGGCAGCTTGCCCTCCGATGAGATGAATTCATTCCAGCGCGTCCCGGACTTGATCATTGTCGATGGCGGACGGGGACATGTCAATGCCGACCTCGCGATCCTTCAGGAATTACATATCGACATCCCGCTGGTGGGGGTCGCCAAAGAGAATCACGGCGCAATCAGTGAGGAAGAGACGCTCTACGCCATGAGCAATCCCACGCCGATCAGTCTGCCGCGCGGCTCGCAGGGGCTCTATCTGGTGCAACGGATCCGCGATGAGGCGCATCGTTTCGCCATCACGTACCACCGTCAGGTGCGGTCCACCAAAACCTTCAAGTCTGTGTTGGATGAGATCCCTGGCATTGGCCCCAAACGCAAGAAAGCGCTGATGCGGCGCTATGGCTCGGTCCGCGCGATTGCCGCCGCCAGCATCGAGGATCTGGCGGCGTTGGACGGTATGACGCGCGATGCCGCCGAGCGTGTCAAAGAATTTATCGGGGTGAAAGAGTCGCCGACAGAGGAAGCGTAAGCGTACTTCACAACGACATACAAGCAATCCCGATCAATGCCAGGGCAATCCCGGCACTCTGGAGCGGCGTGAGTCGTTCGCGCAACACCACAAAGGCCAACGCCACCGTGGTCACGGGATAGAGGGCGGCGAGGACACTCACAATGCCCAGGTTGCCCAACGTTGTCGCGCTGGCATAGACCACATTCGCAAAGGTGTCGAGCAACCCAGAGCCCGCAACCCCGGGCAGCCATCGGCACGTTGGCGGCGTCAATGCGCGAGTGCGCCAGCCGATGGCGATCAGCAGCGGCACCGTGGCGGCGCGCGCGCCGACGATAACCCAGAGCGCGGCCGTGCCCGTGGCGGCGCCACGAGCCAGGAACACAAAAAACGCGCCAAAACCCAGCGCGGCGCCCAGGCCATAGAGCACGCTGATCGTTGCCGAATGGACACTGCGGCCATTCGTTGGCTGGTGGCTAGGCGCCAGCGAAGTCAGGACGGCGCCACCCGCCGCGAGCGCCACACCCACCAACGCGATTGGTGTGGGCACCGCGCCGCTCAGCAAGGCCAGCGCCAACGGGACGATCGCCCCACTGGCGGAGAGGGGCGAGACAATCGCGATTGTTCCCTTGGCCATGCCGCGATAGAGCAAAAAAAGGCCGACTAAACCACCCACCCCACCTAACATTCCCCAGAGGATGTCCGCCAGCGTGACCGGCTGCCGCACGACAATAACTATCACACAGAGCGCCCCGCCGCCCACCATTTGTCCCCAGAGGATCACGCGCAGGGTGGGCAGACGACGGGTCATGAGGCCGCCGAGGAAATCGCCTCCGCCCCATGAAACCGCCGAGATGAGACCAAGCAAAATTGCCACGTCACTCACCTAATCCAGGCAGTGGGCGAGTGAGCACACGCCAGTAGGCGCGAACCATACCTGAGCATCATACGGCCGGTCGGGCTTTCCGGTTTGTCCGGGTGGTGGGCGCGGCGGCGACTCCATAGGTGGTAAACCCATTGATGGCATCAGTAAAGGCGACTGCTTCGGGCGGTTGAGCCAGGACAGCGCGCGCGATCCACAGGTCAGAAGTGGATGCGGCGACATGCGCTACGAGACCAGCCCAGAGATATGCCGCCACGATGGGCACGGTCAGCGCGAAGATCACCCAGAGGATCAAGCCAAGCACCAGTGGGGCGACACGAAGAGTCGCATAGGTATTGCGTCCGAAACCTTGCGCTGGCGCGGTCCAGACCAGGCCAAACCCTTCCAGAGCGCGGTGTACCTCCGGGCGTCCGCCCAGGGCACGACATGTGAGCGCGTGCAGACCATCGTGCCATAGGATCGCGGCGATACCAGCGGCGATATTCACCAGGAAAAGGCCCAGCAAGACGCCGTCACTTATCTGCACCGGCTCGCCATGGGTCCGCATCAGGGCTTGACTGATGACGAGGGGCACTCCCAGCAAGATGGCGATCAGTCCTAAAACCCCTGCGCTGACCTGGGAGAGTGCGGTTTGCGTTGTGCGTGGGACCAATGCGAAGCCGCCAACCGTCACTAACCGATGTTGTTCAGCGGCCACGACGACCTGGGATCGGATGGAGCCATCGAGGGACGCCAGAATCACCGTGGGAGGTGATTCCTCGGATGACGCTAAAATCCGCATTGGTGTGGGCACTGTACTGCTCCAAATGGTAGTCGATTCCGCGTGCCTGGTATCATTCAGAGAGACAGCGGCGCGAGGATGTGTATATTATAGCATGGAGCATGGCGATCGCTGTACCATCATGACGGGCCGAGGGTGATGGGGTGCAGGCGCATGTCGATCGCCGCCCGATCAGCGGTGGGGGTTGAGGGGGTGTGAGACATGTGAGAGATCGGCGTCGCCTACCCATATGGGAGCGTGAAAGGGGAAGAAAGTCCTATCATCACCTATTATTCTCTCACATTGCTTGTGTCCTGTGCATTTGTTAAAATAGGCGGGCGAGAGCACCGCGCACGGAGGGATGCCTGGCACAGCGCAATCTCCGGCGAATACGCGATGCGCGGAAAGGGAGCAGGGCTGTGACCAAAGTCTATGCGATCACCAATCAAAAAGGTGGCGTTGGCAAGACCACCACCACCATCAATCTTTCAGCTTACCTGGCAGCCGCCGGGCGGCGCGTGCTATTGATCGATCTCGATCCCCAGGCCAATTCTTCGACGGGGCTGGGCATCGCCCACGCCGATCAACGGTCGATCTATGATGTGCTGGTCGGTGAAGGGGTCGCCCTCAGCGATGTGTTTATCGTCAATTCGCGGCCAAACCTGACAATTGTCCCGAGTTCGGTCGATCTGGCGGGCGCGGAAATTGAACTTGTCGATGCACCAGAGCGCGAATATCGGCTGCAACGGGCGATTGAGGCTGTACGCCGACATTTTGACTATGTCTTGATCGACTGCCCACCTTCCTTGGGATTGCTGACACTCAACGCCTTGACGGCCTCTGATGGAGTCTTGATCCCGATGCAATGTGAGTATTTGCCGCTTGAAGGATTAAGTCAATTGCTGAACTCCGTCAAACTCGTCCGTGCGCGGTTCAACCCCACACTGGAGATCGCCGGGGTTATTCTGACAATGTTCGATCCCCGCACGCGTCTTGCGACTGAGGTGGTGCGTGAAGTGCGTCAGCATTTCCCGCGTGAAGTCTTCCAGACAGTCATCGGGCGCAATGTCCGACTCTCCGAAGCGCCCAGCCATGGCAAATCGATCCTGGAGTATGATCCAAACTCGCCGGGCGCGTTGGCATATCGCGCACTGGCCGAAGAGGTCATCAGCCGCGGGTAGCGGCGCCCCTTCTCGGATCGGGGGAGCGGCGATCCGCGCGGCATCGACGGCCCGCAGCCGCGGGTGCCTTCGATAACATTTTCACTAACGGAGCAGGAGGCGCATCGTGAGTTCTGATAGCCCGCGCATGGGCAGAGGTCTGGGAGCACTTTTTGGCAATGCGGCGGCAAGCGCCGCCCCACCTGCGCAGACCACCGATACGGATACCACCGCGTCGCTGGCGGATTCCGTCGCGCCCAGTCATACCCTGATGGTAGCGATTGATGCCATCGAGCCGAATCCACGCCAACCACGCCAGCAATTGCCAGCCGCTTCGCTGGATTCCTTGGCCAGGTCATTGCGCGAACACGGTGTCATTCAGCCGCTGATTGTTGTGCTGCGTCCCGGCGCTGGGAATGAACAAGGGCCGCGCTATCAATTGATTGCTGGGCATCGCCGCTGGGAAGCCGCCAAGCTGGCGGGAATCAAGACAGTCCCCGTCGTCGTCAAGCATGCCACGCCCCAGCAGATGCTAGAAATGGCACTGGTCGAGAATATTCAACGCGAAGATCTCAATCCGATTGAGATGGCGCGAGCCTATCAGATGCTGGTCGAAGAATATAATCTGACGCAGGAAGAAGTCGCGCGCCGGGTGGGCTATGAGCGAGCTACGGTGACGAATACCCTGAAGCTACTGACCCTGGACGAAGAAGTCCAGAAAGTCTTGATGCAGGGCCTGGATGGCTTCACCGCTGGCCACGCGAAGGCGCTGGTCGGACTGGAACCTGAGCAGCAGATCAAGTTGATGCAGCAGATCATCGCGCAAAACATGAGTGTACGTGCCGCCGAAGAGGCCGCCAAAAGCCTCAAGGAGGCGACGATCCGTCTTGCCAGCGATCGCCGCGGAGGCCGCTATGGATCGATGGAAGTGCAGCGTCTCGAAGAAGCGTTCACCCGCGCAATTGCCTTCAAGGTCTCCATCAAACGCAATGCGCAGGGGCGTGGCGCCGTGACCATCCACTTCAACAGTGAAGATGAGCTGAACCAACTCTATGAGATGCTCGTCGCACACACATCGGGCGAAGAAGAGTTTTGAACCTCCATCCCCCGACCCGGGCGACGGGTGATCCTCCCAACCGTCGCCTGGGCTCAGCACCTTATGGCGATTATTCCTGTAGCGCCCCACCCGCGCGACGCGCTATACTTCTTGAAGGCTGGGAACCCGCTGGAGCGCGCTACGCCAGTGGGGAGATGGAGGATACAATGACAGTCGATTCGGGCGATTTTCGCCGTGTGCTCGGCCATTTCGCTACCGGTGTGACGGTGGTGACAACTCGCTTCGAAGAGCGACTCTACGGCTTCACCGCCAATGCCTTCATGTCCATCTCGCTCGATCCCCCTTTGATCGCTATCGCCGTGGGCAATGGCAACGCATCACGTGCCGCGATCGAGGGGAGCGGCGTCTTCTGCGTCAACTTGATGGCGCGCGACCAGATGGATCTCGTCCGCTGTTTCGCGACCAACGGACCCGAAAAATATGAACACTTCTGCGCCGCCAATCACCATACCGCGATGACTGGTGCTCCCATTATCGAGGGGTCGCTGGGTTGGATAGATTGCCGCGTGAGCGCAACCTACCCTGGTGGTGATCATCAGATTGTCCTAGGTGAGGTCCAGGCGTTGGAGAGTGGCGTCGGGCAACCTCTGATCTACTACAGGGCGCGATATGTCTTGAATCCGCGCAAGATCCCGTCGGGATCATGACCAATCCTTCTGAAGCGCAACGCGTGGAACGCCTGTCGGCTTTGTCGCGCCAGGTAAGCGCCTGCCGTCGCTGTGTCGACGCGGGCTACATCCCTACTGCCGATCCGGTAGGAGGTGCGCGTGGGCGTGTGTCTGATCGCCTCATGCTCATTGGCCAGGCACCCGGCCGGCTCTCGGTGGCTCGCGGCATGCCTTTTGGTGGCCCCGGTGGGGAAGTCCTGGACGATTGGTTGACGCGCGCCGGTTACCCGCCCAATTTCCTACGAACGGGGGTCTACCTCACCGCGCTCACGCGCTGTTTTCCCGGCAAAGTATCCGGAGGGAAGGGCGACAGAGCGCCCTCTGCTGCTGAGATGGCGCTCTGTCGCCCCTATCTGGACGCCGAGCTTGCCCTGGTGGACCCGGAGTTGATTGTGCTCGTTGGTGGCCTTGCGATCCGTGTGATGCTCGGCACAGGCCCCCTGGAACACTGGGTAGGTCAGATGGTGGAACAATCTGGTCGACACTGGCTTCCGCTACCACATCCCTCAGGGGTCAGCCGCTGGCTGAACGCGCCCGCACATCGCCTGCTGGTAGATCGTGCCCTCGATCAACTGGCCAAATGGCGCGAGGAGCGCCAATAAGCGCTCCTCGGCCCACACTGCCTTCTGACCTTTCGCTCGTCGATGTGACGCGAGATTCCCCAGCTACTACACAGCTCGAGGAGCGCCGCAGATGGCACAGTAGGTCGCATTTGGCGCCATGACATGGCCATTGACGCAGACGGTGGAGGGTGGCAGAGCCGCAGGAGACGATGGTGAAAGGATCGTACCAGAATCTGGCGGCCATTCACCACGTCGGTTCTCTAACGGGGTTGATGGCGGCGCGGCGGGGGGCCATGGTGCGCTCGAGGCTGATGGGGTAGGCGGCGCGGCACCCCAACTGGAGCCATCCGCTATGAAAGGTGGCGGCGCGATCGGTGACCAGGCCTGATAGCGAGGCATCTCGCTCCCCGGAGCGCCGCCGTTGGCCAGCGGGTCAGGATTCGGACGGCTCATCGTGCCTGCAGAAACCGGTCGCGGCGCGGTATTGCCGTTATTCTCTGGCGGCCGCGGTGGCGGCGACGCATACATCGGCGCATAGCCCGGCATGGGCATCGGTGGCGCATATGCTGGCATGGGTGGTATCGCTGTCTCAGTGGCGCGCTGGCGGCGGCGGTTGCGCCGTCGGCGGCCCATGCCGACGACAACAATCAACAAGACCAACAACAAAACCAGGATACCTGCCACCAGGATCAGAAGTTGCTGGGGGGTAATCTGCACGAAGAAGCTCGTTGACGATCCGCTTGACGCACTTGATCCGTTCGTGGTTTCGGTACTCGCTTGTTGACGCGCATAGTTCAAATAGGGTTGTGCCGCGTTGAATTCTGGATAGGCCGTTGCCAGAGCTTGCAACTCAGTCGTCGCAGTATGCCAGTGATGTGGTGCGGTACTGGCATAATCCATCATCGCCTGCTGCCATAGGGTCTGGAAGCGGCCCGGAGTCAGATTCAAGTTCAATTGCGCGACCAGCGGCTGCACACTCTCCGAGGCCTGCAGAAACCGTGTCGACCCAAAGTCTGAGAGGCTGAAACTGACCACCCCGACAATCTGCCCCTGCGCATTGATTGCCGGACCGCCACTATCGCCATGTTCGACATTGCCCGCGACCTCGATCAAGCTGCCGCCGCCGCTATCTGAATTATGTTTGAGGGCGCTCACGGTCAGAGGATCGATCGATTCCGTCAACAGATCGTTGGGGTTGGAACTGACGTCAGCACTGCCCGGAAACCCCAGCATGGTTAACGAGTCCGTCGGAGCAACATTGGCGCTGATGCCCAGGGGCAGGGATGGTGTGTCAGAGAGTGCGATCCGCACGATAGCGAGATCATTGACGTTATAAGAGCTTTCCGCCCGTACCTGTAATGGATAATTTTTGATCGACTGAATGGAATTTTGCGAATAACTGCCAACATAATCAGTCGGCAACCAGACAATGCTCTGCGGCGCGGAAGCGACGACATTGACCTGGTCGAGATGCTCGGAAAAATAATCGATAGTTTGTTGTACCGTCAAAAAGCTTGTGTTCAGGACTTTTGCGCATTTCGACTGCAAATCATCATGCAATGACTGCGCCTCGAGTTGAATCGCTCCGATCTTCAAAACATCGGTGGGCGCGTTGATGACATGGTCAGCAGTGAGGATATCGCCCTGAGAAGAGATAAAAGCGCCGGAACCGGTAAATGCCAATTGATCATTGATTGTCGAGGTCACACCCGGACAAAGTTGAGTGACCATCTCGATAGAGTAGACAGTGAGAATTCGCACGACCGCGGGTCGCGCGATATCGACTTGAAGGATCGTGGGGTTAGAGGTGTCTCCCCCTGGGTGTTGTGCGGCCCGCGCGGGTACGGGGAAGGCGAACCAGCATAGACAGAGAATCGCGACAATTCCGGGCAGTGCGAAAAATCCACGCTTAAGCGTGCGTGGGTGAGATCGGGGTATGCGCTGGGAGATCATTCGATTACATCCTCTTCCGCCATCCGAGCCAAAATGATAGAGCAGCAAGTCAGGTGAGGGTCACGTAGGTCGTTCTGCTCGTTCTTTGCTACTATAACGTGAAGCGGTCGGTTCCGCAAGCCAAAAAGCATTTTTCCAGGTTGCGCGACCATATCAACACGCCCGATCAGTCTCACACTGTTATTTCTTCGGCAAACAAGACTCTATTCGGCAGTCCATCCTGGCGAGAGCAGTGCAACATCAGCCCACGACATGCTCAGGCGCAGTGGCTGATGCAAAAAAATCAGTGAGCGGACCATCCTCGTATAGATGGTCCGCTCACGTACGTTGAACAGGCTCAATGGGCTGATGGGAGGGTCGGATTATTGCGACCAGGGAGCTGGGCACTGGGGGCCGCATTGGCAGATTGAGACAGGATGGTGTTGCGCTGCTGCTCCAGCCGCGTAATACGCGCCAGAAAGACTGCCATATTGGCGGCGAGCAAGCCGAAGAGTGTGAAGATGACGAGGTTTCCCTGGGGAGTATCAAAGAGCACCGGGAGGCCGAAGAGCGACGAATTCGGGTTATCGTAGAGTGATAGTGGGAACAGGATAACGCCAGCCATGATCAAGATGCCCGCAATCACGATCATGATAATTGTCGTCTGCAGGAAGCTGCGATTGTTTTGCTCAAGCGCGTCCATAGGTCAATTAACCCTCTCCAACCCGATCGCTGCGCGAATCGAGTGCAATGATTATTCTCATGGTACACAGTCCGGACGAGGCTGTCAATTATTCTGGTTCATTGTAAAGAAATTTTAACCCATAGCCCCACCAGCTACCGTGTCACCCCTGATCTCCGCCAGCGACCTGCTCACCGGCCACCGCTTCCCATGCCATGCAGTGGATCTCAGCTTCGTCACTTCTCCTTGTGCGGGCTCGGCAGTCTCTTATCCCCCGGAGTGACTGCTGCGTACATCTATGACTTCGGTACTTCGACGAATCTGTCGATTCGCTCGCTCAGCGCGCGACCGGGCATGGCGAAGAGCAATACCCCGACGCTGCTGGCAGGCAATGTCGCGCCAGCGATCCCCTGTGCCATCTGTGGGGAGCCTGCCACCCAGACGTGCACAGAATGCAACTATGAGGATAAGGGCTGGCTCTGCGACGAGCATACCAAAGCTCACGAGTGCGGAGCAGACATGTTTTTGCCTATCGTCAATTCGCCACGCACCGGCCATTGTGGCTATATCGGCTGAGTAGTCAATTCAGTTCTTTCCAGCTCGCCAGGCGTCCAAGAAAGTCTGCAGGTCGGGAGGCAGAGGGCTCACGATATCCATTGGCACCCCGGTGATCGGATGGTTAAAGGCCAGGTGAGAAGCGTGCAGAAATTGGCGTGGCGGCATCGGCGGCTGTGGGCGGCCATAAACGCTGTCACCAACGACGGGATGATGCACCGCGGCACAGTGCACGCGGATCTGGTGGGTGCGGCCGGTGATGAGCTGCACCACCAACAGCGATCTCCCCCGGATCACCTCTGTGGTACGGTAGCGAGTCTGAGAGGGGCGGCCGCCCTGCGCCAGGATTGCCATACGCTGGCGGTGTCGTGGGTCACGCCCAATGGGGGCGTCGATCAGGCCGGCAGGTGGGTCCAAGCTGCCTTCGACAAGCGCAGTGTATTCTTTCAAGATGGTCCGATCGCGCATCATCTGGCCGAGCGCTACCATGGTGCGACTCATTCCCGGCGCAGCGGCATGGGCGTCATCCTTGGCGATCAGCAACAATCCGGAGGTGTCGCGATCCAACCGATGCACGATGCCGGGGCGTTCGGTGGCCGCGGCCCCAAGATCGTCGGTGTATCCCAGCAAGGCATTGACGAGCGTCCCGTCACGATGTCCCGGCGCGGGATGGACGACCATCCCCGCGGGCTTATCAATCACGAGCAAAAACTGATCTTCGTAGACGATCGTGAGCGGGATCTGCTCCGCAACAGGCATTGAGGGCGCTGGTGGAGCGGCATCCACCGGCACGGACACTACATCACCCGCAACCAGCGTCCAGCCAGCTTTGGCGGGCTTGCCATTGATGGTCACAATCTCAGCGGCGATCAACGCCTGAATGCGGGTACGTGAGATGGATGGCAAGCGCTGCACCACAAAGCGATCGAGCCGCATCCCTTCTTCGGATTCCGCGACAAGCAAGGTATCTACGGACATATTCACCGGCGTTTACGTTTCTTGCTGCTCGCGCGTGATGCGGTTCGAGTGGCACTGGCACTGCCTGATCGGGCAACGGTGGTGTTGGTTTGGCTCGATCGTGCACTGGTCGATGTGGTCTCAATAGCGCGGCGAGGAGTGGAACTCGCTGTGACTTTGGCAGTGCCAGTATGCTGTGAGCGCATGAGGGACGGCGAACTATCCACATTTGGCGCTGCGGAGGCGCCAGCTGGTGACGTAACCTCAGAGATCGGCGTCTCACGCGGCATAAACCAGAAGATCAGGGCCAATGCGATGACCCCCAGGGAGATACACGCGTCGGCCAGATTGAAGACAGCAAAGTCGAAGTGGATGGCCGGGATCTGGAAATGAACGAAGTCCACGACGTACCCCAATCGTGGGCGATCCAGCAAATTATTGCTGAGCGCTCCCCCCAGGATCAGACCGAAGACGATCTTGAGCGCGGGAATCGCTCGCTCTCGCGTCGACCAGTACAACCAGCCGATGACGCCAAGTGCGATGAGGATCAACACCGCCAAAAGGACGGGTGAATGCGTAAAGGAACTGAATGCCGCACCGGTATTCTGGACATATTCGAAGGTCACCAGATGGTCGATCACCGGCACGATATCGTAGCGGTGTGCGCCGTTGAAATGGGCGACGACCAGGGCTTTCGTGATCTGATCGAGAATGATAACTCCCAGCGCGATGAGCACAACGATACCATGCCAGCGAAGCTGCTCCGCCGGATTGAGGGGAGCCATGCTCACCCGCTGGTCGCGAGGTTTTGTCATGAGTGACATGTCATCTATTCCTGACAGAGCGCCGCGTGGGAGATGCATACGTGTTTTCCCTTAATCATCGGTCGCGCTACGCTCATGTTTCTCCTGATCTTCCAGGCAATATTGCGCCTGAGGCATTGCCTCGAGTCGGCGCGGGTCGATAGGGCGCCCACAATCCAGACAAGTGCCATAGGTGCCATGGTCCAGCCGCGCCAGCGCTTCTTCCACCTGGGCGAGGGCATCGCGAGCCTGTAGAGTCAATGCCTCTTCACGATCGGTTTCAAAGATCTGATCGGCGTCGTCCACTCTGTCGCCGGTGTCAAGGTCATCTGACGTTGCAACATCGCGAGCAACCTCTCTATCGTCGTTTGCGGTTGACCGTAATGTCTCCTGATATTCGCGGCGCATCTGTTCGAGACGTGCGCGGATCGCCAATACATCGAGATCCATCGCTTTCTTCCTTTCAAGGGGTGAACGCCGCATCCCTCGCGGCACATTGTACGATATCTCTGCGTTTCTGCCTATCCCTGAAGAGAGATCCAAGGATCGATTCACAGAGAGTATGTAGCATACCAGGAGGCAGATGCAGTCTGTGTGCCAGCCCAGACGCATCTATGCACCGGCGCCAGGCTTATTCCTTTTGGAGAAACACTTGTTTCACTCCCATCTCACCTGCTATAACCTGAAAAGCGTTGAGCGTGCTCGTCGATACGCAATCTACCTCATCAGTTATTGATCGCATCCGCGAATATTCGCAATAGATAGTATTTGTATTTGCATCTTGATCGAGATAAGAAGACTCGTATACAATGTGTACATGTTACGTTTCATCAGTAGTGCGTCCTGCTAATCCTTGAGGAGGTCATCATGCTTGCCATCCGCCGGGTCCTGTCGGATTCGACTCCCGGGTTGCGCAATAAGGTTATCGGCATATATAGCGGTTTGATCAGCGCAAATATTCTTGTCTGGGTATTGACGTTGGTAGCGGCGACCCGCTATCCGCTCCTGCTCCCCTTCGCGGTGGCGGCCTATGGGTTCGGTCTACGCCATGCGGTTGATGCTGACCATATCTCAGCCATTGATAATGTCACGCGCAAACTCATGCAAGAAAACAAGAAACCAGTGGGCGTGGGCCTCTTCTTCTCGTTAGGCCACTCCACGGTCGTCTTCATTATGTCGGTCTTGATCGCAGCGGGATCGGCGTATGTCTCCTCCAATCTGGCCGATAGTAACTCGCCCCTCAAGACCTACGGGGGTTTGGTCGGCACACTGGTCTCGGCAGCCTTTCTCTTCGCCATCGCCATCATGAATCTCGTCATCCTGATCGAGATTATACGGACCTTCCGTAAGGTGACGACAGGGGGGGCATATAGTGAAGAAGAAGTAGACTCCTACCTCAACCAACGTGGTTTCTTCGCACGCATCTTCCGCGGTGTCTTTAAAGTCATTGATACGAGTTGGAAAATGTATCCTGTCGGGTTCCTCTTTGGCCTCGGCTTCGACACCGCCAGTGAGATCGCCCTGCTGGCTTCGGCGGGCAGCTTCGCTTCGCAGCATGTGCCGTTCTATGTCGTGTTGTTGCTGCCATTGCTCTTCACCGCCGGGATGTCACTGGCCGACACGACCGATGGTGTGATGATGCTTGGGGCCTATGGTTGGGCCTTTGTCAAGCCAATTCGCAAACTCTTCTATAACATGTCGATCACGCTGGTCTCAGTGGTTGTGGCCTTCCTTGTCGGGACGCTGGAGACCTTGAGCATCATCCAGGGCCAGTTAAACCTCACGGGCACCTTCTGGAACTTTATCAGCGGCGCCAATGGCGGCGATGTCGTGATCTTCGGGGTCGCGGTCAACAATTTTGAGTTGATCGGTGGCGGCATCATCGGCCTCTTCCTGCTGAGTTGGGCTCTCTCAACCATCATCTATCGGGTCAATCGCTACGACGATATGGAAGTTATTCCCGCAGGTTCGGGCGCGACAACGGTCGCTCTGCCGGAAGACGCTCTCATGCGCGAGTGAGATTCATACTCGCGCCTGTTATGCAGAGGGACAAATTGACAGGAGATCAGAGCAATTGGCTCTCTGCATCGATTATCATGTTTTAGGTATGAGAACTTTCGCTCATGTCCGCTTCCGATTGTTGAGGTTCTGCCTACGACGCCAACAGCGGTGCCACCAACTCCAAAGAAATAATGGCAAATGGTAATTTCCAATCTGGGTTGCTCGCAAGCGTAGCTGGCAAAGTGGCTTGCGAGCAATGTGGTTGGCAAGATTGTCTTTGTCATGATATACTTTCTCTGTCATCGCTCCCGCATTGGTGCGGGAGCGGCCACTACCTCTGGAGGTCGAAGCATGTTGTTGTGCTAAAATGCCGATCGTCGCGCCAGGCTGTGCATGGCGTCGTTCGGCGTGATCTGCCTCGCCAGCTCTGGCTGGTGTGGTGGTCGTGCGCAATGTGCTGGCTTTTTCTCATCGCCGCCTGAACATTTCTCCTCAAGACCGCGGTGTGCAGCCTCCTCATCCACACCTCCCACCAGATTACCATCGAGCAGCGACGAGCAGCATGACTCCTGTTGGAAGCCTTATGCCGCCGGGTTCACCGCCGGACGGCGCCCTTTCACAAGGAAGAGGTTCGCTCTGATGGTACTCACTGTCCACGATCTCAGCAAGACGTATGGCACGCGTGTCGTGTTGGAAGGGGTCAACTTGGCCCTCGGCGCCCATGATCGCGCGGGCATCGTCGGCATGAATGGCGCGGGCAAATCTACGTTGCTCCGGCTCCTCAATGGCAATGAAGCGCCTGATAGCGGCACCATCGTCTGGGAGCGTGGCATTGTCCGTGGATACCTGCCCCAGTCCGCCCCCGATCTGGCGGGCGAAACCATTGCCGATCTGCTGGCCGCCGCGCAGGGCAATCTCCAGGCGATTGCGACACATCTGGAAGATCTGGAATGTGCACTCGGAGCATGTTGCGGCGACGCCCTCGAGCCGCTACTGGAAGAATATGGCGCGCTCCAGGCGATCTTTCAGTCACGCGGTGGTTATGACCTGGATCACCGCGTCGAGGTCGTCCTGGCCGGGCTGGGTCTGGCACGGATGGAGCGCACGCGCGCGTTGAAGACGCTCTCTGGCGGCGAACGCGCGCGAGTTGGTCTGGCGGCATTGTTATTGCGCGCCCCCGATGTCCTGTTGCTCGACGAGCCTACCAATCACCTCGACAGCGCAGCCCTGGCCTGGCTTGAAGAATACCTGGCGGCCTACCCTGGCACGGTGCTGGCTGTCTCGCATGATCGCCAATTTCTCAATCGTACCGTTACGCGTATCCTGGAGATCGATCTCCCAAACCGCGCGACCACCGCCTTTCACGGCGGACCTGCGCCCCAGCCAGGCCAGCTCCGGCTCTACGCGGGCGACTATGATGCGTACCGTGCCGCCAAAGCCCTGGAAGTGACGCAATGGGAAGAAGCCTATGCTCGCCAGCGCGACGAGATTGCCGATCTGCGGCGGCGGGTTCGCGAGGCGGATCGTACCGGTGGTCACAAGCGGCCGCCGCGCGACAACGACACCGCGCAATATAAGGGCAAAGGGCAGTGGGCGGAACAGACCATCGGTAGCGCGGTCCGCTGCGCGCAGGAGCGGCTGGCACGTATTGTTGCTGACCCTGTCCCACACCCACCCAGGCCGTTGCGGTTTCGCCCCCGCTTCGAGCACGAGGCGCTCAGGTCCGATGCGATCATCCGCGCGACGAAGATCGGGGCAGAGCGTAATGGCTGCTGGCTCTTTCATGATCTGGACCTGACCATTGCCGCGGATGCCCGCATCATGCTGACAGGTCCCAACGGTGCAGGGAAAACGACATTGCTGCGTATGTTGCTGGGTGAAATCGCTCCAGATGTGGGGACTGTCCGCCACGTTGCAGCCGCACGCGTTGGCTACCTGGCACAAGAAGGTGAACCCGGTGAACCAGAGGAAACATTATTGGCCGTCTTCACGCGCGAGATCCAGCGCTATCAACCTGGCATCACCCCCGAAGAGGCTACCAACGCGCTGGTAGGGAGTGGGCTCTTTCACGTGGAAGATCTCACCAAACGGCTACGCCAGATCAGCCAGGGACAGCGCCAGAAGCTGATCATTGCGCGCATCATCGCCGCCCAGCCCAACGTCCTGGCGCTAGATGAACCGACCAATCACCTGAGTCTGGATGTGCTGGAGGCCTTCGAGCGCGCTGTCCTGGATTTCCCCGGGCCAGTGCTCGCCGTCTCACATGACCGCTGGTTCATCCGTCGTTTCGGGGGTACCCGTTGGGAGTTGCGTGATGGCGTGCTGCAGATGCCTTGACCCAGCGGGCGCTGCCGCTTTTCCAGCGCATGCGCGATGACTATTGGGAAGGTCGCGCAGTGATCGTACCAAACGGCCAGGTCTACCTCCCGCTCCCGACCACTGCGCGGTCTGTTGAGGTGATCAGTTGCAAGAGTTCGCGCAGGGTTGCGATGAGGTGTGCGGGGTCGGCCGTGATGAGACGGCGTGGAATCGAAACCGTGCCCATCTCCACATGCGCCTGACCAGCAAAGCGGCGATAGATCGCAATGCGATTGGGGACTGAGGTCCGCTTCAACTTGAAGATCCACTCCTCATTCTTCAGCGCGATAGATTCAAATTCGAGTTCCTTCGCATCAATCTTCAGCCGCAGGAGATCCAGCAGGTTGATGACAGGTGCGGGCAAGATGCCAAAACGGTCGTGCATCTCCGCCTGCATCGCGTCCACCTGCTCGCCTAGCCTTAGCGATGCCAATCGCTGGTAGAACTGGATCTTCAACGCGCGATCGTTGATGTAATCATCGGGCAAGAAAGCTGGTAACGGGATATCGATCGCCACGTTCGTCTCTAGTTTGCGGAAGATCTCCCCCGATCCCTGAAGCTCCGCCACTTCTTCTTGCAAGAGCTGACAATAGAGATCGAACCCGACCGTGTTCATGAAGCCAGATTGCTCCGCACCTAACAGATTGCCCGCGCCACGGATCTCCAGATCTTTCATGGCGATGCGGAAACCCGCGCCTAATTCGGTCGCTTCAAAGATCGCGCGCAGGCGCTTCTCGGCTAACTCAGTCAGTTTTGCATCTTTGTTATAAAGGAAATACGCGAAAGCTTGCTGGCCACCGCGACCAACACGGCCGCGCAGTTGGTAGAGCTGGGAGAGGCCGAAGAAAGCCGCATTATTCACGATGATGGTGTTGGCGTTGGGGATGTCTAGCCCGTTCTCGATGATCGTGGTGCAGATCAGCACATTGTAAGCGCCGCTGGCGAAATCCAGCATCACCTGCTCCAGCCGGTCTTCGTGCATCTGGCCATGCGCCACGACCACTTTAGCCTCTGGTACGAGCTCCGTAATGTGCTGGGCGATGCCCTGAATGCCGCGGACGCGGTTATGGACCAGGAAGACCTGCCCACCACGATCAATCTCGCGTAAAATCGACTCGCGAATCAATGCATCCTCATTGGCACGAATGAAGGTGCGGATCGGCAGGCGTTCTTGGGGTGGGGTCTCGATGACACTCATATCTCGTACATTGACCAGCGCCATATGCAGGGTCCGCGGGATGGGGGTCGCGGTGAGAGTCAGGACATCGACCTCGGCACGCAATTGCTTCAGTCGTTCTTTATGCTCGACGCCGAAGCGCTGCTCTTCATCGATAACCAGCAACCCGAGATCATTGAAGACAACATCTTTCGAAAGCAGTCGGTGCGTGCCAATGATGATATCCACTTTGCCAAAAGCCAGATCTTCCAGCACGGCTTTTTGCTCTTTCGCGGACCTGAAGCGCGAGAGCAACTCAATCCGGACAGGGTAGCCTTTCAAACGCTCATTGAACGTATTGAAGTGCTGCAAGGCCAGAATGGTGGTCGGCACCAAGATCGCCACCTGACGTTGATCGAGCACCGCCTTGAAAGCGGCACGCAGGGCGACCTCCGTCTTGCCATAGCCTACATCGCCACAGACAAGCCGATCCATCGGGCGGTCGCGCTCCATGTCGGATTTCACCTCGGCGATCGCGCGAGCCTGGTCGGGTGTCTCTTCATAAGGGAAGGCGTCTTCCAACTCTTGTAGCCAGGGTTGTTGGTCATCGGGAGGATAGGCATGGCCAGGGACCGCCTCGCGGACGCTATAGAGCCGCAAGAGATCTTTGGCGATATCCTTGGCGCTGGATCGCGCGCGTTCTTTAGCGCGCATCCATTCCGCGCCGCCCAATTTATTCAACGCCGGCGCCGCGTCACCCATGCCGATGAAGCGGGTGATCAGGTCGAGTTGATCGGTCGGGATGTAGAGCCGGTCAGTACCGGCATACTGAATTAAGAGGTACTCGCGCTCCACACCCGAGGAATTGAGTTTCACCAATCCCTCGAAGCGCCCGATGCCGTGGTCGATGTGTACAACATAATCACCAGGCTTGAGTTCCGCCAGGAACGTCGCGGGATTGACGAAATTCCGTTTCTCCTTGCGACGCCTGGACCACCCAAAGATCTCCGCATCGGTATAGACGGTCAATGCCAACGCACGACTATGAAAACCTTCCGCCAGTTCGCCGCTATGGATGATGGTCAACGAGGCTGTATCGGGCGGTTCTGGCAGGTCTACGATGGGCGCGACCCGCACCGTTGCCTCACCTAAGGTCTCCTCATCCGCGAAGATCTCCGTCAGACGCCGCGCCTGGTTCGTGACGATGACCACCCGCTGGCGAGCGCTGACCTCCTGGCGGGCTTCCGCGGCAAAAGCCCGAACGCGACCGCCAAAACTATTGGCATTCTGGAGGTCGGGGCCAACGCTCTCGCCCCACTGGCTGCCTTCCGCGCCAGGCATGTCGGCCGTCAGTGCGGTGAAATGGATTCCGCGCCGCTGCGCCAGCATGGGCTCGATCTCCTCCCACCCCAACCATGCCGACCGCATGTCCGATGGAACTTCGCCTTCGCGCACCAGTCGCTCCCGCACCGCCCGGGCCTGGTCCGCGCGATCCAGCGCCAACGTCGCCAGGTGATCGGGTCCATCAAGGACAACGATGCCATCGGGAGGCAGGTAATCCAGCACACTCGTGGCCCGGTGGAGGTAAGGCAGATAGAGGGCGATATCATCGAAACTAGCTTTCAAGCGAAGCGCTTCCAGGTCACGGGCCCAGCGTTCGGCGGCATCGGGATGCAGTGCGCTGGTCGTGACGGTGGACTTCAGTTCGACGGCGGCCTCGGTACCGTTCGTCGGCAGGGCTTCGCGAGCTGGTGGAACATAGAGCGCGTCGAGGGGGTTGAGCGATCGCTGTGTCGACGGATCAAAGGTCCGAATCGAGTCGATCGTGTCGCCGAAGAATTCCAGGCGGACAGGTCGCGGGCGCGTAGGGGGAAAGATGTCGAGGATGCCGCCGCGGTGCGAAATCTGTCCTGGCTCCTCGACCTCGGCGACATGTTCATAGCCCAGATTCGTCAGGTGGCGCAACACCTGGCTGAGGTCGAGTTGCGCGCCCGTCTGTAGTGCGATGGTCGCGCGGGCGAACTCTCCCGGAGGGATGACTGGTTGGGTGAGTGCCGCGATCGACGTCACGATGACGAGCGGTTCTGGTGGCTCATTGGCGGCGCGGCGCGCGCGCGATTGGATCAAGGCCAGCATGGCGGCCATGCGCAGGCGCATGGTGTCGGCGTCTTCCAGGAGTCGCTCCAGCGGCATCGCCGAGCGGGCGGGCAATACGGCCGATCGCGCGCCATCCTGGCCTTCGCGGTCGCCGAGCAGCGCGCTCAGCGCGCTCTGAAAGACGCGAGCGCGTTCGTCATTGGCGACGACGCAGAGGATGGGTCGATCGATCACCGTGACGAGGGCCGCGACGAGATAGGGTTTGGCGGCTTCGGCGATGCCGCTCAGGCCAAAGACCAGCGGATTCGCCGCTGGTTCGCCCCCAGAGCGCGGCATCAACTGATCGCGCAGGCGTGCCATCTCTGGACGACGCGCGAGGATTGGCAGGAGTCCACGTATACTCATGGTTGTCATTGCTTCCGTTGCGCGATAGTTTTAGGCAGCACAAAACCCGCTCCCGGCGCCCCAGAGGGTGGGGGAGAAGGTGTGCAGGGGTATCCATCACGAGACACCCTACTCTATGCTATAGTAGCACATCGGATGCACAGGAAGGAGGAGATCGCGGACCGAAATGACGCGCCCCAATGATAAGGGACATCGCGCATTGACGATGTCCCTTATCATTGACTGATTGTCGACGCGGCTCGGCCGATGGAGCGTCGACTATACTGGTCGCCTCAGGCGCGGATGTCTTCTACCAGCGAGAGGTTCAGGAAGAGATCGCAGCTCTGGCGTAGGATCGCTGCCGTCGATTCGTCGAAAGCGGCGACCTCGACACGTACGCCGTGGTCAGAGCAGTAATCGAGCAGTGGCAAGAAATCGCTGTCCCCGCTCACCAGGACGACCGTATCGACCGCGCCCGCGTCGACAATACGCACGATATCCATGCACAAATCGAGGTCGAGATCAGCTTTCTTGGCGCCGCTGGAGAATGTCTTGTAATCCTTGGTGGTGATGCGATATCCCAAACCCTTGACCGCCTGGAGGAAGGCCTGGTCGGCATACGGTTCCGGGCTGGTTGGGCAGTACGCGTGCGCGCGGATCAAGCGACGTTCATTGCGCAGGAAGGTCAAAAGTTTGCCGAAGTCGATGGGGATGCGCATGCTGCGAGACGAGTAGAGCAGATTGGCGACATCGACAAAGATGCCGACGCGCTCCGTACTGGGCATGGCGATGGTAAACATCGGCGTGTTGTTCTGGCGGCGCGATTCCGCGATGAAGCGATCCGTCTGCTGCTGAATAGCACTGGTGATGACCGTCGCCAGATGATTGGGCGAGATGGGCGCCCCGGTATCGCGTTCCTGACGGACGCGCGTTGGCGGCGCCACACGGAACTCGCTGGCGACGCCGCGTGGCGTCGGACCAAACCCGCGCGCGTAAGATGGTTCGGGCGAACCATACACGGAAGGTGGTTCAGCAGTGGGCGCTGGCATGGCCGGTGGTGGCGCGCTCGGCGGCGGATAGGTTGGGGTCTGCGGATAGGTCGGCGCTTGATAGATCGACTCGTTGATCGTCGTTGGCGGCAGTGTTGGCGTCGGCGTGGATTTCGGCGCGCTGGCCTGGGCCGTCGGCTTGGCCGCGGATGGCGCGGAAGTCATGCTGCGCAATTCGGTGGCGAGCAGATCGGCTGGTGTCACCGGCGCATGACCATTGCTGGAATTACCACTGCCGCGGCGGCGGCGACGGCGGCGTGAAGATTGCGCCTCGCTGGCCGAGACACTGGCATCTTCGGCGTCATCACTCTGCGCATCCGCGTCGAGAATGTCGAGCACATTCTCCTCTTCTTCCGTCTGCGTCTCGATCATCTCAAGTTCCGCATCCGGAATGACGACGAAATCCTGATCAGCGGGAATTATTTCCTCAGCGAGATCTTCCTCAATGGCCGCGCTGGCCTCGGGAAAGAGTTCCGAATTGGTTGATTGGAGGTCTTCCGAGATTGCAGCAGGGGCGCGCTGTCCAAAGAGAGTCGCGAAAGGCCCTAACCGGCGTGACTCCGTCGGGGCTGGTGCGCTGGTCGGCGTAGTGGGAGGGCGATCAAAGCGATAGCGGCGTTGTGGTCGATTGGTAGATTCATCCGCAACGGGAGCAGAGGTTGGAACGGGCGGCACCTCGGCTGCCAGCGGTGGGGTGACGGAACTATTCGTCACTGAGGTATCTTCGGCAGTCGAGTCCATGGTATGCGCGGCAACCGTGTCTTCGACATTCTTCGTGTTTGCACGCCGCCCGCCACGGCGACCACGCGGATTGCGCGTCGCCCCATTTTCCTGGGCAGCCGGCACGTTCTCTGCGGCAGGTGTGGCAGTGGGTGCTGGCTCCGACGTGAGGGGCAACGGCGTCGCCTCAGGCGCGTGGGCGGCGCGGGATGGACGATGGCGCCGACGTGGTGTGCGGCCACTTTCCTGGGCCATGGTCTCGCCTTCAACCGGCGCTGTGGGATTGGTCACTTCAGTCATACGCTGTTCGTTGTTTTCCATGTTCGTGAATTCAAAGCTCCTCATCTCAAGGTGGATAACCCCGAGGAGCGGCGGCGCGCGGTGGGGGGTGGGGCGCAGACATTTCGTCGACAGACTCAGCATATGTTCCCATCGCTTTGGGATGGTTCCGGTCGTCAGACAGCAGTCCACACGCATCAGCCACCAGCGGCACCATTTAGGCCGCGTTCTCCTCGGTAACTTTCGCGGATATGTGCATGCTGGGCAAGTCGCGAATATTGAAATCAGGAGTGAGCGGCGGCGACTCCCTGCGAAATCAATACGCACAGTTTGTTTCCGAAGCGCCAGGTTCCATAGCTGGCGCAGATGATACCCCCGGCTAGGGCACGGGCTTGAGCGATCTCACCATCAGCGCGCCGGGGCAAGGCATGGGGTAAGTTCGTCGACGGCGTCCTCCGCATAGCCTACGCAACATGCATCACGCTCTCGTACCGCTATCGGCAACATCTACCCTTCCTGGAATATCCCAGGGGCCTGAAGGCCGGTGCCAGACGAGCGCGTGTCCATATCAACGTTGCGCGAGCGGATCGCGCGTGACAGGTGGCATAACCGCAGGTGGGGCGGCGGCGGAGGCAACGCGTGCCTGACGCCAAACATACACGATACGCTGGATGCCAGTGAATCCCGTCGTCACCACCATCACCCCAAGCACCCACGGGAGCCAACTTTGACCGCCGAGGAGTAACCCTCCGCCGAGCACAATGACGCGCTCTGGCCGTTCCATCAGTCCAACTTTACACTCCAGGCCCAGACCTTCGGCGCGGGCCCGTGTATAACTTACGAGTAGCGAGAAGAGCGCGGTCAAATATGCCAGCGCAATCTCCCAGGAATGCAATGTGCTCGGAACTTGACGATTGACCGCGTAGATCACTCCCAGGAAGATGAACCCTTCCGCATAGCGATCCAGCACGGAATCAAGAAACGCGCCAAAGACCGAAGTCTTCTGCTGAACACGCGCGACGGCGCCATCGGCCATATCGAAGAGGCCGGCAACCAACACCATCAAGCCGCCCAGTCGCAATGGTCCCAGCGCGACGAGCAACGCCGCCACTCCATTGAACACTAATCCCAGGAGCGATACAGTGTTCGGTGTCAACCCAGAACGCGCGATAGGTCGCATGAACCTTTCCGCGACTCCCCGCGCCTGACGCTGAAACTCTGCCCCGAACATAACCACTCCTCGCCTAACCTATCATTATTCTACAACATTTTTGCCCGGAGGGGAAATATGCCATCCGGATGGATCTGTCTGGCCGAATGTCACGAGTTATCGACGAAACAGCCGACGTGGCGAGGGAATGCGCATGCCCCGTGGAAGGGGGTAGACCTCTTGCTGGCGCTCCAGACTGCGGACCTGACTCTCTTCATAGACCGCTTCGATCTCTTCGGTGATACGCTGCCAGCTATAGAGTTGGGCGCGTTGACGCCCCTGTTCTCCAATATGTGCGCGCAATTCAGGTTGGCGCAACAAGTGACAGACCGCCCAGGCAAGGCGTTCGGCATCGCGTGGCGGCGTCAACAATCCTTCCGCGGCACTCGGAATCACCGTGCGATAGCCAGGGATGTCTGAGGCTACCACTGGTGTCCCCGTTGCCATCGCTTCCAGCAAGATTAATCCCTGGCTCTCACTGCCGGTAGCTGGCGCGCAATAGATCGTCGCGCTGGCGAAATAACTGGGCTTCTCTTCTTCAGCGACAAATCCGACGAAAACCACATCCTGCCAGCCCATTTGCTGCACGAAGCGTTGAAACTTCATGCGCTGCGGCCCATCCCCAGCGATGATGAAACGCAGTGGCGGCCCCCCCATGGAAGCATATTGCTCACGGATCAGCGGGATGGCCTTCAGCAAGAAGCGGAGTCCCTTGCGCGGTTCCAATCGACTCAAGAAGAGAATGTTGCAGGCCCCATCAGCAAATTGAGGCAGTGGCGCGACCGTCGGTGCAAAGTGCCCGATATCAATGCCATTTGGGATGATATGGTAATTCGCGGTGAAATGCCTGCTGACATGCGCCAATGCCGCCGAGGAGACGGCGATATAGCCATCAATACGCCGAAATGACGCTTGCAAGAATGGGCTGGCCATTGCATAGGCTACCGCTGCCGTCGAGGTGCGCTTATTCGTTGAAGCATGGAAGGTCGCCACGCAGGGAATGTGCATTGCCCGCGCTAAACGCAGGACGGCCAGGGTCAAGGTTGAGACCATCGGCTCATGGAGATGGATGATATCGAATTGCTCGAAGCGCAGTAGCCGCCGTAAAGAACCCGTCAGTGCTGGAGTAATGGCCACGCGCGCGATCGAGCCATTGAGCCGCAAGGGTGCGGTCCACCCGATTTTATAGATTCCAAATTCGATCGGGCGATCGCCGCGTTGTGAACTGGGAGTGAGGATGCGAACGGAATGTCCGCGATGCCGCAGTTCCGTCGCCAGATGCTCAATATGGGTCTTGACGCCACCGGGATAGCCCCAATCGTAGGGTGAGACGAGTGCGATCTTCAAAGTAACCCCTCCGCACGCAGGCCGCCACGCATGAGCCTATCCTCAGCCAGAGTTCAATACGGTCAATCACACTATACCGTATCAACATCAATAACAGGTAAAATTGTTGATCCGCCAGGAGCAGGGTTACCTGGGCGCCGCGGTCGGAATCGGTGCGGTCGGCAGCGTCGCAACTTCGACATCCCAGACATCATTCGCGAACACTGCCAACCATTGTTCAGGATGCGCCATGATCTGCTCCTCGAGTACCGCAATCAATGGTTCCAGAGCGGCGCGCACAGCGGCATCCCCACGCGTCGTCGCGTCGATGGGGGCATGGGCCACGATCAATTGTCCATGGTAGCGCATCAGGCCTTCGCGCCAGGGAAACGAGAAGAGGATCGGCGCCCCTGTCAGCCGCGACAAGGCCACCGGCCCAATCGGGATACGCGATGGCGCGCCAAAGAGCGGCAACGTCATGCCGCTCTGCTGAACATCGCGATCCAGCGCCAATAACACCCCATCGCCAGCGCGCAACGCCGCGATCATCGTCCGCAGTGTCGCACCTTCGTTAATCGGTGGAAACTCCATGCCACTGCGCTCACGTTGGGCACGGACCATTGCGTAAAGGTCCGGTGGCGCGAGTGCCTCCGCGGGCGCGACCAAACGTCGCCCACGCGCCAGCTCCACGATGCGATAGGTCGCCGCTTCAAAGGTATCCGTATGGTATGCCAGAATGATGACGCCCTGGCCACGTGCCAGCACCGCCGCCAGCTCACCATCGTTCGCTACGGGAAATCGCGCGGAGAAAGCCGCGCCCCAACGTTGCGCAGGGGGGTCAAAGAGATCGACGTAATTCAAGATGAGATGGACAAAACTCTGGCGTGTGACTCGTTGCAAGCGCTGCGGATCGGCCACGAGGGTGGGGATATGCGCGAGCTTAGCGCGGACACGGACGCGCATACCCGGCAACATCAGCCACATGATCGTCCCGATGGCGACGGCAAACATACGCGTGAGACGCGCAGGCAGGCGGGGCAGGAGCCAGAATGCCAACCGGTAGCTGGAGGTCTTCATAGGTCGGATCCTCCCGGCGCGCTCAGCGCCGAGGCGTCCTTGCCAGGTATGATAGCGGCGGGTTCCGCGTCATCGGGCCAGAATTGGCGGAACATGTACCATTGGGTCGGATCCTGGCGCACCATGACTTCGAAGGCATCGAACAGAGTCTGGGCCGCACGTTGGATATCCGCATCCTCATTGCCGGTTCGCTCGATGATAATCGGCGGAAAAATGCGGCCGAAGTAGCCATAGATTCCATCATACCACGCGAAGCCCGGGACGATCGCCGCGCCTACTTTGATGGCAATCGCCAGCAATCCACGGGGTATATAGGCCGTTCGTCCGAAGAAGCGGACCGGAACCCCTTCACCGACCGCCAGGGGCCGATCAATTGGCGTCGCGACCACTTCACCCTGAC
>DAIDHM010000230.1 GCA_027459705.1 Ktedonobacteria bacterium
GTGCCATCAGTGAGCAGTTCGCGATCACTGACACATCGCGGCTGGCCGCGCTTCGCATAGAGAACAGCAAAGAGATAGGTTGTCACTTTCAGTTCAGTGCAGTCCTCGATCTCTGGCAAAACTTTCGTAAAGAAGATCTCAGGGACTGGAATTGACCCATCTCGCACGGCGGGAAAGCCCGCAAACGCGACCATAGCCTGTGTACTCCTGAAAGATGATGAAGACGGGACCACGCCGTCCGCCGCATGGCGGACCACCTGATCCCGCCAGCGCTAGATGTCGTTGACGCGTTGTAACTCAAGGTCGCGGTATCGCGTTTGGCTAGGCTGAAAGTAGAGACTGATAGTACCGATTGGTCCATTACGATGTTTAGCGACGATAATATCGGCGATATTGGGTCGATCGGTCTCAGGATTATAGACTTCATCACGATAGATGAAGAGGACAATATCCGCGTCTTGCTCCAAACTCCCGGACTCGCGGAGATCGCTCAGTTGTGGTCGTTTATCCTGGCGGCTCTCTACTGCGCGTGAAAGCTGGCTGAGGGCCAGTACAGGCACATTGAGTTCACGAGCCAGACCTTTCAGTCCACGGCTGATCTCCGAGATTTCTTGTTGTCGATTGCCGTCGCCTTTAGACCCAGTCCCCTGCATCAATTGCAGGTAATCCACAACGATCAGGTCAAATCCTCTGTCCGCCTTCAGGCGCCGTGCTTTGGAGCGCATCTCCATGAGATTGATGCCAGCGGTGTCATCAATATAGATATTTGCCTCGGAGAGTCTGCCCATAGAAAGCGAGATCCTTGTCCATTCATCATCAGCATCGCTGATATAGCCAGTGCGCATACGTTGTTGATCCACGCCAGCATCCATCGAGAGCAGGCGTTGCGCTAACTGTTCTTTGCTCATTTCCAGGCTGAAGACCGCGATGCTCTGATTGAATTTCACCGCGCTATTATGGGCCAGTGAGAGCGCGAGCGCGGTTTTTCCCACGCTCGGCCTGGCCGCCAGAATAATCAAATCTGAACGCTGAAATCCACCGGTCATCTTATCCAGATCGCTGAATCCCGTGGGGATACCGACGATGTCGCCTCGGCGACTATGCAGCGCATCGAGCTTCTTGAAGTAGTCGTGTAAGATATCCCGGATATGCTCGAAATCTTGACGGGTGACGCGTTGGCTGATGGCGAAGAGCAATTGTTCGGCTTTATCCAGTGCGACATTGGCATCATTCTCGATATAGGCCAATGCGGCAATCTGCCCAGCGACCTGGATTAACCTGCGTAAGATTGCGGTACGGACAACGATCTGGGCATAATATTCGACATTCGCACTGGTGGGTACGACCGTCACCAGCGCGGTTAGGTAATCCGCTCCGCCGATCTGGTCCATTTTGCCCCGACTTTCGATAGCATCGGCCAGGGTCACGAGGTCAGCGGGTTGACCTACGGCATACAACTGCATCGCCGCTTCATAAATAGTACGATGCGCGTCTCGATAGAAATCATCGGCTTTTACCATCTCCGCGACCACGGCGATGGCTTGGGGGTCGATCAAGATGCTCCCCAGCACAGCCGCTTCCGCCTCGATATTTTGTGGTGGTAACCGTTCCATCGCGCGCGCAATCCTCCCGCGGTTGTTGACCAGAATAGCTTGGACAAGCAGCAACAGCGCAATCAATGATCGAACAGGATTTCTACCTTTGAGTATGAGTATAGCACTCGTTCCGTGTTGCGATGTTGCGATCAGTGAAGCCAAACCAGTTATACCCAGTTGGTGAGGGCTTGCGCAAGTCAGATAACTCTCTGGTTGGTTCAGCGTTGTGGATAACTTTTTATTGACCATCCATCAACAATGCCCATGGAAGGCGGAGTGAGTCGAGCCAGGCAACCAGGTGCATGTGGAAAAATGACCCGCTATCCACGACTTATGCGCCTGAAACTCGAGTTGTCCACGACTTCATCCACAAAGAAATCCACAGACAAAAGGGCTAGAACCCCTGGGACAGTCGGTCCAGGTTACGCTGAAAATGCTTCGATCCATCACATGCTGAGCAGTCCGTTGGGGAATGCCCAAAAACCTCAGAGGCTATGGTAATTATTGGTATTGCGGAGCACATCCGCAGCTTACAGGCGAGTGGCGTATCAAGATTCCCCTTTTCGCATGGCATCAGTGATTGCCACTGCGGCATCGATCAAGCCGATATGCGAGAAGGCCTGCGGGAAATTTCCGATCAACTCGCCATTCTGGTCATCAAGTTCCTCCGAATAGAGGCCGAGCGGACTGGCGTATTTTAGCAGATCTTCAAAGCGTTGCTTGGCCTCTTCAACCCGACCCATCGATGCCAGGACACGTACGAGCCAGAATGAACAAACGAGAAAGGTATTATCCTTGCCGGGTAGACCATCATCTGTCAGTCCTGCCGCATCTTTCCCCTGGTTGGGCTCGGCCTCGGCTGGCCGATAACGGTAGAGCAAACCATTCTTGCCGTTCAGGTATTTGGAGGTTGCCGCCACCGTACCGACAATTCGCGGGTCAGTGACCGGCAGGAAGCCGACAACCGCCAGCCGCAGATTGGCGGCATCGAGAATAGCCGCATCATAATATTGCGTGAAACTTTGGAGCTGTTGATTGTACCCGCGATCCAGCACTTCGCGCTGAATTGCTGCGAGTTCGTGACCCCACCGTGCCGCACGATCCCGCTGTATGTGGTGCCCGAGGATCTTCATAGCGCGATCTAGCGCGATCCAACACATTGCTCGCGAATAGACAAAGGCGTGTTGTGCGCCGCGTACCTCCCAGATACCGCGATCTTCGTCTTGCCAGTGCGCGGCGACATAGTCACCGAGAACGCAAGCGAGCCTGCGGATCTCGCGCTGAGTTGGTTGCCAGCGCGTGGCGCGTTGGGTACGGCGTTGCCTGGTGTAGCTGTAGGCAGCGTCTAGCAGCTCTCCATAGATATCCATCTGGCGTTGATTGGCGGCGCCATTCCCGATGCGGACCGGTTGTGATCCGCGATATCCTGCGAGGTGCGTCAGTTCCTGTTCGGCTAGTTGCCCATCTTTCTCGCCATGGATTCCATACATGATGCGTAAATCTTGCCCTTGTGAGATATTGAGCGAGTGTAAAAAATGAAAATAGTCACGTGCTTCCCCCGTATAGCCCAGGTTGCCAAGCGCATTGAAGGTCAGCGAGGCGTCGCGTAGCCAGGTAAACCGGTAATCCCAATTGCGAACCCCACCAATTGCCTCAGGCAATGACGTTGTCGGGGCCGCGACGATCGCTCCGGTTGGTTCATAGGTACAGAGCTTTAAGGTGAGGGCCGAGCGGACGACATAATCGCTATACGGACCTACATATTGGCATTGCCTTGCCCAGGTGAGCCAGTAGTGACGGGTCTCCAGGAGATCGACTGTGACGTTGTGTTCTCGCAATGAGATAACGAGCTCGCGGGCCTCTCGCAGGTCACGCGCATAGTTGACCAGCGCGACAACACGCTGGTGATGGCGCAAAGGCACCTGGGCATGAATGACCCCATCTGTGATCTCCCAGGTAAATACGGTGGGTGCGTTGATAACATAGACCAGGTAGCGATTGTCGGCATGCAAGATGGCGGTCTTTAATTGCCCTCGCCCATCCACCACCTCAATTGATGGCGCTTGCCGAGCATAATCGAAAGTTGCTTTGAGGGTTACATCGATCGTGAGGTTACCCTCGACAGCTGTGGCGATGCGTACAATGCGATGCGCGGCAGCGACATCATTGCCGTTCTGGCGTTCTAGCGAGCGGCGCATGGGTCCGGGTACTATCCGGGCAAATGTGCCAGCCACCCCGTTGAGCAAATTGGCGGAGCGTTTGCGGATGCGGATCGGCATGAAATCGATCAAATTCAGATGACTCTGCTCAGCGATGAAGTTGGTCTGCAGAATGTTCGTATCACTATCATAGCTCATAGTCCCCACTGATTTTTCGATGGGACAGACTTGAAAATACCCTCCCTTCTCGTCATCGAGAATTCGGCAGAAAGGCGCTGGATCGGCGAAATGCGGTAGGCTACACCAATCTATGGAACCATCTGGCGCGACCAACGCCACCGTCCGGCAATCGCCAATAACGCCATATTTTGCGATCGGCAAGTAACCACGTTGCGCGGTATGGGTCTGTACTTGATCGAGTGTCGCCATTGCTGCTCTCTCCCCGCTCCCTGTGTTGAACCCTTCGCAGGATCATCAATTGATGTGTTATGCTCCATCTACTATGCAGACGCAACTGTACACGGTACCACTAACCTTTGAGACGCCGATCGACATCGCCCTGTCGCTGGCACCGTTCAGCCGTAACGGTGACGATGGGCTGGATCGTTGGGATGGCACGACGCTCCTCCGGGCGTTGCGTCATGACGGCCGCGTTATCCCATATGCATTGACAAGAGCGGATTCGGGGCCAACCTGTACGGTCACTCTGATCATACCAGCGCGAGAGGATGCTCCGATAGTGTCAGCCGCTGTGCACGCCCTTTTCATCGAGCCACCCCCTGCTTCGTGGGCGGATCTCTTGGCGCGCGACCCTCGTATGGCGACGTTGGACGCGCGCTTTCCTGCATTGCGCACAGTTTGTCAGCCGGATCTGTTCACCGCGTTGGTACGGTCAATCAGTGCGCAGCAAGTAAATCTTCGTTGGGCAGCGACGATCCGCCGCCGTCTCGCGGAACAATTTGGTACGGAACACCATCTTGGTTCCTGGTCAGTCTGGAGCCTGGATAGTGAACGCCTGGCAGGCGCTCATGTGGATGCGATCCGTGCATTGCAATGGACGACCCGCAAGGCTGAATTTGTCATTGATTGCGCACGTGCTATTGTTACGGGCACATTGGATGGTTCGGCACTCAGAACTCGACCAACCGAGGAACTTATCGCAGCGCTCATGGAGATTCGCGGTGTCGGTCGCTGGACGGCGGAGTGGATTGCCGCCCGCACTTATGGCCGTCCAGTCGTTGTCGCAGGTGACCTCGGGGTCCGCAAAGCTGTGGGGGCTTTGTATCTTGGATATCTGGCGGGTGCCGGGCCACCGAGCGAGGAGGAGGTACGCGTCGCGACGGCACACTGGGGCGAGGCCGCCAATACGGCGCAGACGCTGGCATTGCACGGACACTATGCGTCTACCATGCTGCCAGCGGAGAC
>DAIDHM010000239.1 GCA_027459705.1 Ktedonobacteria bacterium
CCCCCACCACCACCGGAGTTATCACCATTTACATAGGCAAAGCCGACTGCACCATTGGCGGTTATCGCACCAGTAACAAGAATTGTCGCGCAGTGAATAACAATTATTCCACCTCCTGGACCACCACTGCCACCCCCAAACCCTGAGTTGCCAGGGGATGCACCACCTCCGCCGCCACCGCCCCCAAAAGTCATATTTGTGAGGTCACTTGATCCAGCTGAACCGCCTCCCGCGACATTTGATCCCACACCACTCCCACCGTTAGTGGAGTGACCACCGCCACCGCCACCGCCATGGTTACCACCTGACCCGCCAGTATTTCCCGCCCCGCCACCACCACCGATACCTACACCAGGATTATTTGTCGCATCATTATTTGTACGGCTATCAGAGATGAATGGCCGAGTCTGATCTTCTCCCCATCCTCCCGTCACAGCACCAACGGCATATCCCCCTAGTCCGCCTCGGAACCCATCCCCAACCGCGGAGATTGATCCATTGATTGTGACAGTACCATTCGCTAGGAAAGCCAATATACCTCCGGTGCTACCGTTCCATGGTGTCGCAGACCAGGTGGCACCCGCATCGACAGTGACATTTGTATACTGATGGAGGATGATCACTTGTGCCCCAGTTGTATAGGTGGCATTCAGAGGATTTACCAGGGTAAGGAATCCACTGCTGCCACCAGGCGAGTAGCTTATACTATTTTGCATCCAATTTCCCACACCGATTCCTTGCGTTTGAAGTATCAAAACCGGTTGTTGGCTATAAACATTGAACGGATAGGTCACATTGGTAAAATATAGGGAGGTCGAACCAGATGATCCCGCACATGCCGCAGCAATTGGCGTGTCGGTCGTATTCGAGAAAATTGTCAAAGGCCCATCAGATCCGTTCCCGAATTCTGATGGAACGGCAGTTGCGGTTGGTGGTATAGCTGTAGCAGTTGGTGGCGTTGTGGCTGTTATAGTTGGGAGAGGAACCGTGGAAGTTGGTATATTGGTATTTGTTGCTGTGGGGACGATACTGGCTGTAGTTGCTGTAGATTGAGCGATTATTGGTGGATTTGTTGGTGGAACTATGATCGGGTACGGCGTATAGGTTGGATACGGTGTAGCAGTAGGTGGATATGGTGTAGGAGTAGGTTGACCCTGTATTACAGTTACCGTTGGTGGATAATTGGTAGCGGTAGGAGGATAGGTCGAGACGAGTTGCGCGCTTTTTGTCGAAATGTTCCCCTTGTTGGAGCTTGAAGTGGCACCTTTTATCCCATGCATCATCAGTAGACTAATGAACGATGCGATCAAAATCATACTGATCGCCGCAATGAACGGAATGCGGCTGGATCGGCTATGGTTTCCATCGGTGTGTGGATTTTGTGATACCAGGATGGTGGAGTCTGGATGAAAACCATCATGAGTGGCACTGTGTTGAGGGGACATATCTCCTTTGAGGAATGGGCTGCGCTGATTCCGAATACCAAGTGAAAATGCTTGCGCGAAATCGGAGGCGTTGTTGAATCGCGCCGTCGGATCTTTCGCCAGTGCTTGCATAATCGCCTGCTCAGCAAACACTGGTAAATCTGGTCTGGCTCCTCGCGGAAGTGCGGGTACTTCAGTGATTTGTTTTTGGAGCATCTCCCAGGGTGTTGCTGCCACGAAGGGACTTTTACCTGTAACCAGAGTATAGGCAACTAGACCTAGACTATAGAGATCTGCACTCGGGCCAAGAACCTGACTCATTGCTTGCTCTGGGGCCATGTATTCTGGAGTTCCTGGAGTTTGGCCAGTTTGTGTCATTGTGGTAAAAATGGGATCGAAGAGCTTGACGATGCCAAAATCCGCTAAAAATGCCTGGCCATCAGAATTGATTAAGATATTTCCAGGCTTGATATCACGATGTATGATGGCTCGCGCGTGTGCATAATCCAACGCCTCCGCGATCTGCGAGATGATTGTATCCACTTGATCTAGTGGCATCTGGCCATGCGAAACAAGGTCGGCAACCGTACCACCATCAATATATGGTAATACCATAAATGAAAGCTGTGTCGTTGGATCTTCACCGAAATCAATCAGTTTTAAGATATGAGGATGGTCAAGTTGACGTAAAATTACCGCTTCCAAGAGAAAACGCTTGCGGAAATCTGACCGAACCTCCGTAGAAGCTTGCACTGGAGGAATCAGTATCTTTAAGGCGACGGGCGGTGCAATTTCGTTGTGTACTTCCCGTGCCAGAAAGACAGCACCTGTGGCACCACTGCCAATGAGACTTTCGATTCGATAGTTCCCTATGATTTGTCCAATGAGCGCCTCCACTCCTGACAACATATCAACATTTCCTCCTTTGAATAAATTCAGCTAAACATGTCATTGTACAGGAATGTATGAGATTCGGCACAATATGCATGTGTATTTAACTCGGCTGACTCTACCATACTACGTGCCCTATCAGGTGTCAACAATGAGTGATTCTTCCTGGACAATTTCGCCATCAGACCATACTAGTGCAACGGCTCACGAATCACAATTGGTATCCTTGTTATTTCTTAGAGGGTTTGCCCGCCACGAGGGTAATACTGACAAGGCCTTCGCTCTCGCTTATGGCCGCCTTCACACCACCGGTAACCGCGTTATTTTGGCTGCCGTTGTTAACCGGTTGTCCTTGCCCTAGATATGCCTGATCAGCGAGCGCGACAATACTGGTGATTTCTGCAACGGATGATGTAGGAGAAAGGGTTGCCAGCGCGATATCAAGCTGGGTGAGTTGGCTGGCTAGCGCGTTCAACGTCTGAATTAAATCTCTGCCAGATCGCTGCATTGCCGTAGTCGCATCGGGTTGCTGTATCGCGAGAGAAGCATGGTCGATCGCGAGATCGATATAGCCCGCGTTACCAGCTGGGGTAGGGGCAAGGAGCCCGAAGCCGTCGCCTGCGACAATCTCGAACGTCGCGCAGGTCCGCGATGGCGCTCGATAATGTGCGCCTTGTGTCCCTTCAATTGTATTGAGCATACTCTGGGTGAGACATTGCGCGAGCGGTGGATTTTTGCTCGCCACCAGGTTGAGTTGGTGGGCTTCAGTATCCAGGATATCGGTTTGCTGCACTACTCCTTCGAACAAACCTATTTTGTTGGGTGTCGTCGGAAAGCTCAAGAGCAGGTGGTTGACATGCACTTCCGATTGAGTGGGGAAGGTTCCGTAAGCAGCAATGTTGCCTTGCGGGACAACCGTACGTGTGTTTTCCTGGGTGATCTCCAATAATGTACCCTGTCCGAGCAAGTTATCATTATTAAAGTCACCAGGAAAATTTAAGGTATATTCCTGATTTTCACTCGTCAAGTCGCCTAATGGCAAGATGTTTTCACTCGTCGTGTCAATCAACCAGGCTTGATAATGTGCACCTGCGGGCAGTGGAGGCAGCATGTTGACTCGCAGGCGGAGACCGTTCACAATCCCTTCGCTGGTTTCGGAGAACTGGACCGATCCTATCGAACGGACCGCATTTCCTGGGTTATTGTGCAAGGTGGCCAGAGCGCCGGCCAGACCGATCACTATTGCTAATAGTGCGCCGATTATGAGGCGGATGCGTTGAACATTTCGAGCAAAGTTGGCCTGAGCTACCCGGCCAATCGGTGCAATCCCGCTCTTCGCAGCGTCGACTCGCGCAGGTTGAGGCACGCTGTTGGGCGTCGCGGGCAGTTGAATGTGGAATATTGAGCCTTGACCCGCTACACCGGTGCTCTCTACCCAGATGGTTCCTCCCATGGCTTCGGTTAGCACTTTGCAGAGATACAGCCCCAACCCATTGCCCATCACGCTTGAAGTGAGATCGCGAGGTAAGCGGACGAAGCGATTGAAGAGTAATGGAACCTGATCAGGCGGGATGCCCAGACCATAATCTTTTACGGTAATTTCAATCAGCGCGTTTTGAGGCGATTCACTCCCATGGGGTGATGGGTTGACGCGATGCGCCTCGATATCAATGTCCGTTCCAGGTGGTGAATATTTGACTGCGTTCGAGATCAGATTTGTCAATATTTGTTGCAAGTACACATCATTGCCCCAGATTTCGAGGTCCTGAGGCAAACGGAGATTGAGCGTTCGTTCCTCCATCCGCGCTTCTTCTGGCGCCACCATTCCCGCCGCTATACGGACCATCGGGGCGACCGGTACCATCCTGGCATCAAATTCTTCGGGGTGAGCGGTGGATTGACGAACATCCAGGACGCTGCCTACCAGAGCAATGACCCGTCGTCCGGTATCCTCCAGTGACTTGAGGATCACGGTGCGCCGGTCTACCGGCATATTCTCATGGCGTTGACGGAGAATTGTGACATAGTTCATCATCGCCATCAGTGGATTGCGTAGCTCATGATTGACACTACTGATAAATTGATCTTTCAAGTCATCAAGTTGCCTGGCGAATGCGATCGCTTCCTGGGCATCATCTAATCTCGTTAACATGCGGTGATCATGGATCCAGCTTACCATCATGAATCCATACGTCACCCAGTAACTGATCAAGAGCATGATGAAGATGATGACATCGTTTGGTGTGGAAATCAGTGATGTGAATACAAAGTGCGGCAACCCGTAGAGGATCGCGATGAGAGCATAGCCACTCAATACCAACGTCAGGATGGTCAAAAGCCAGAGGGTGCCGATCCATCCCATAACCACGATCGCAAGGTTGAGTGCAAAAAAAAGTTCGAGCACTGGGACCACATGCGATGGCAACGCCATCTGAGCATAGGCACCTGCCCAGGGGAGTCCACAGGTACCCACAATCGCCAATCCAGCGATACATCCCACAGCAAGACGTGTGTGATGTTCGCGCACCGCCCAGAGCACCAGGTTCATCAGTATTATGATCAGAAGTTCGCTCCCGCCAACGACGAGCGAAACGAGTAATGCGCTTTTATAAGTGCCACTCGCGATGAAAAAGGCCAATGTAGCAATAGAAATGAAGGCGCTTATGGTGAGGATTGTTCGTGCGACTGAGCGCGCGAATTGCCAGCGTCGCTGCTCGCGGTATTGCTGAATGAAACTTCCCTTGATATATGGTTGTACTACTGACCGTTGTGTGTCGTCCTCCGCGACGAGCTGTTCTAGATTTTTGCCTTCCATCCACTTCACCTCTGCAATGCAATAAGCCAGCGTATATGCTCACTCATGCATCTATATATTCGATGTCGATGATCGTTCAGGAATGACTTGCTCATCCAAATCAAGCATCTGCTGATATCTGTCCTCGACACTTCGTTGAATAGCAGTGTTAATTGCATCGATGAGATCCATTGCATCGACCGGTTTCGTAAGGTAGCGATCAGCACCCACCGCGAGCCCAATAAACTGATCGCGATCTTGGACGAGGGCGGTTAACATGATGATGGGCAAATGGTTGGTCGCAGGATCTCCCCGCAGTACCTGCACAAGTTGGTACCCATTAAGTTCTGGCATTCGCACATCGACGACCAGGCAATCTGGCTGCTCACTGATGGCTTTCTCTAATCCTTCCAGGCCGTTCCGCGCGGAAACAACGGTGAAGTCTGTCAATTCGGTCAATAACACGACCATACTAGGGAGTAGATCCGGATCATCATCAATCAATAGAATTTTATGGGGCATTCTGCACTTCGCCTCCCTTCGTTGTTTACTCAACAAACTGTTGAAATTAAAAGATGAAACCAGTCACTATTGCCAGAATATGCCTTAGGGATAGCTGATTAGTACTAACGAGCGTAATAATAACGAATGGGCGATAATGCAGTTCGAAATTTCCTGCGATACTCGCCAACCATAAGCATCAATGCTGAGATTCTGCTGAGAAACCCTATCATCTCTGTGCTGGCAAGCAATGGTATGTGATAGAGACCATATCATATTACAGTGGATTGATTTTGTGCTTTCGGCCCTTTGACGAATGCTTGAAAGCTGATAGGCTTTTGGGTGTGATTGTCGGACCAGATATGGGCCACGATCACCAGGTGGTTGCCAGCGCCATCTGAGGGAGATGTGGGATGAAGGTGGGATCCAGGGTGGTATCTGGCTGCTTGTGAATCGCATGAAGCTAGGTGGCATCAGGCTTCAAGGGGCGCACCCGACTGGACTCGAACCAGCGACCTACGGTTTAGAAGACCGACGCTCTATCCACTGAGCTACGGGTGCGAATGGAGCATGGCGAGAAGCCTGCACAACTTGAGCATATCACACCCATCTGATCGTTCGCAATGATCGAAGAGGGCAACATGCCCCTGAGGATGGAAATGTACCTAATTCGACAATGTTAAGTTAGGACTGGGTCCTGGGCGGGAAGGTGATGAGCTAAGCGGCAAGCGGTGGAATGGGCTCGATTGAGGAGATGCTGCACCACTAGGTTGGTGGCTTGAGCCGGGGAGAGTTGGGGTAAGGGCATGGTCGCCTTGAGTAATTCGCGCACATTGCGCATGGAGAGGGCTGGCAGGGCGACGACGGCTCATTCTTCGCGTAAGGTGGGATCCCGTTCCACCTGCTGCTGCCAGGCCAGTTTGGTGTCGGCAATAAACCATGAGGCCAGCACCGTGAGCGCGAGGTGGTGTTCCCAGGCGCGAAATTTCTGGGCCTGTAATTCATCCCAGCCCAGATCTGACTTGGCCTCCCGATTGGCGACTTCAATGGCAAACCGTTGACATTTCCACCAGACGAGCTGCTCAGGGGAGGGAGTCTCGGGGGCATTGCAGAGGGCATAGCTGGTCAGCGTGGGCGATTCTCGGCGCATGACCAACCATTGTTCGGTCACCTGCTCCTCCTCCTCAACAAAGACCCGACGCCGCGCAAAGGCATCGTCCAAGATCCCGCGCTCAATGGGACGGACTTGATAGCGTTGCCAGCAGGTGCTGGTGAGCCGGGCTACCTGTGCGACGGTGAGGGGTAGGGCCGCGTTGCAGACCTGTGTCCGGGTCGGTTGGCGTCCCCTGCCGGGTTTCTTGACCGGGACGCCCAGCACCGGTTTGGTCAGATAGACGATGGTATTCGCCGGAATATCCGCCAGATAGCAGATCTGGGCGGTGGTCATCTGCGCGCGAAACCAGCCACTGCGCCCATACAAGTCATCACATAACACGACCGCATAGGGGACCTGCACCCGCTGGAGCATCTGCCACGCCAGTTCAATCTTGGTCTTGAAAACGCGCTCCGGCGGTAGCCCAAGGCGCCGCTGAAGCGGCAACTGCCCAGGGGTAAAGCAAGCCTCGGGCACAAAGATCTCCCCATCAATCCACGTCCATAGACCGGCCACGGCAAACGCCAAAAAGACCCCAACCTGACTGAGATCTACCTTGCCGAACCGGCCATTCCATTGACGAGCCGCCCCACTACTATGCGTCCCCGCTTTCTTGTTGGCGCTTTCATCCACGATGAGGACGCCGCCCGTCTGTAAGCCTGGATGCGTGGCGATTTCGGCCTGGACTTGCTGCATGACGGCGTGGCCGGACCACGGCGAATCGCTCATGAAGTGCTGTACTGCTTGCCCGTCGGCTTCCGGCGCGCGCACGCGACGTTCCAGGTTGGTAAAGTTGCGTTCCTGCGGCATCGTGAGGAGTCCTTTCATATACGTCCACGCGTGGGAGCTTCCATTATGCGTGTGGGTCCGAAAACAGGCGCCAAAGCGCGCAAAGGTCTGGACCAGCCGCTCGGGCAGGCTGGCGACCAGATCCGTCGTCAATCCCCATCTCTCGGCGGCGTGTTGTCGTTCCATCGATCTGGTGGTACGTCCTTGTCCCTGATTTTCCCTGCCTCTCTCATCTTTCGTGCCACTTTAATCCTTCCTCGGTCTCCAACTTAACATTGTCGAACTACACAATTTCGACGAGTAAAGCAAACAGCTTGACGCTTGTTGTACGATATTTATAGCTTGGTCCAAGAGCACGTGCTCGCTTGCACTATGAATGATTCGCGGTGCCTAAATGCCGCAATGCTGCACCTATTGTGACCGATCGAGTCGCATGTCGCGACGTGTCTATGAAAGGATAGACTAACGTGCATTGGTTTCGCCGCCGATCCTCTCGCAAAGTCACCACATCGCTTGCACCTACCACGCCCAATCAACGCAGCATGTTTGCCTGGTTGGGTGGCCGTCGCGTGATTGCCGATGCGCCATACATGCTACCAACAGATTTCAGTGAAGTCAATCGATTAGATTTCCAGCATTTTATGCTGCGATTCGCGTTGCGCGGCAACTATATTGCGCCCCTCCAAAATCCCCTTGCCATTCTCGATGTGGGCTGTGGAACAGGGCGATGGGCGCTAGAGATGGCAGAGCGTTGGCCTGAAGCAAATGTCGTCGGTGTAGATCTTACTCCACCTCAAGTTGATGCGCAAAGTCGCATAGGTCATACACAACCTGACCGCCGCCCGGAAAACTATACTTTTGTCATTGGCAATGTTCTTCAAGGTCTGCCATTTGCGGACAACACTTTTGATTTTGTCCATCAGCGACTGCTGTATGCGGCTATCCCGCGTCCTCAGTGGCCAGAGGTGATTGCGGAACTCTATCGTGTAGCGAAGCCTGGTGGCTGGGTAGAACTGGTTGAAGGAAGCCTTGGCGCTCACACAGATGGTCCAGCTATGCAACAACTTGCGCAATGGATTATTGCCGCGACATCCCGACGTGATATCGATATGCGGATTAGCCCACATTTGCCAGGATATCTACGCGATGCAGGCTTTCGAGATGTGCGTGTTCGAGAGGAATATTTGCCGATCGGCAAGCATCATGGCCACCTTGGCCAGATGGTGGAGACCGATCTTCTTGGCGTTGTGAGTGGTCTACGCGGGCCAATCGTTGCCGCGGGACTGACCGATTTGGAAACGTACAATGCGACGGTCGCTGCCTGGCAAAAGGAGATCCCGCTCTACCACTCGTCCTGGCCTATTTACGTAATTGACGGACAGAAGTAGCTCGCCGTGTCTTAAAACTCGTCGCGTCACATTTGGTCAGGGGAAATCATTGGAGTGTTCCTCCATGATATTGGTTGGTTGATATCCTGCCGATCATCCCAGCAAACGTAGAATGCATCCGACACCTTCGCATAGGTGTGTTGCATCCCTTCTTCCATACCGCTCTGCAACATTCCATCACGATCAGCAATACTTATGAACGTTCCCGTAGAGACCAAATTTGTCGTCCCCTCTCCGCGATCAATGCCGACACAAGAGGGAGATTTGAGATGCTAGGGAGGATGTTATCCACGTGTGAAACGCCGCTACCGAAATCGAAGAGTCGATAGATTTCGGTAGCGGCGTGTTTGTCAGAGTGCCGATGGTGGGATTCGAACCCACAAGCCCGTGAGGGCAGTGGTTTTTGAGACCACCGCGTATACCGTTCCGCCACATCGGCCAGTGTCTACAGTATATGCTGTGGATGGGCAGCACGTCAAGGTGCTAAGGAAGAGGTAGCCGCGCATCGTCCTCAGCCCATCCGTGCCTGCGGACTGGGGCCGAGCATGTGGATCTGACGGTTGATATCACGCAGCCGCTCTGCCAATCTGACCTGTTGTGGATTCGATACCGTAGAGCCTGACGGAGACGGCCTCTCAAGATCGAGATCGAACCATTCGGTTAATTGGGCAATGGTTGTGTCCCGCTCATCCTCCAGCAATCGTCGACGCGCATACCAGCGCAACAGCGCATGGCCAAATGGTTGTGGCAATGTAACATCCTTTCTGACCCATAGCAGATCCACCAGGCTTTCATCTTTAGCGTGGTGTCCCATCAGGCCGAACGTGGACTAACTCCTGGACGGTCGCCAGCAGACGTTCATCCTGGTATGGTTTGACGACGTATGCATCGGCTCCCAGCTGTAATGCCCGTTGCTGATGTTTTGAGGCTGCGCGTGAGGTCAGCACAATCAAGGGAAGTTGCCGGAAAGTCGGCTGGGCCCGGATCGCCGCCATCAATTCATATCCATCCATACGGGGCATCTCAATATCCAACAAGATCGCCGCTGGTGTTTGTTTCGCCACCATCTCCAGGGCCTCGATCCCATCCCGCGCCGTCAGTACATCCCACCCTGCATCTTTTAACGTGGCACTGACGACGCGACGCACACTCGGGCTATCATCCACCACGAGCAGGTAGGGTTTGTTGCGCGCATCGGGAGCCAGGGTGCTCATGGGGCGCGCAGGCCTGGGGATATTGCCGACGGTGTCTCTGGGGGGAGCTAAGGTCATCCCCAGCGGTTCCGATCCAGGCCGTTGGAGGGTGGTGCCAGGCGGTGGAATGGCGATGGTGGACTGATCCGTCCGAGGCGGATAACTGAGCAATGCCAGTGGATCCAGAATCAGCATGACCTGGCCATTTCCCAGCACCGTAGCTCCGGAAATCCCAGGTATATCGCGCAAGTGCGGTCCGAGATTTTTGGCTACAATTTCCTGGCGGCCGATGATCGCGTCGATGAGGAGACCCCACCGTCGCTGGCCTGTATGCAATAAGAGTACCGGTGTCTTATCATGCACTGGACCAGGAGTTAAGTGCAGGTAAGTTGCCAGGTGAACCAGTGGATACTGTTCACCCCGCACCTCCAGGGCAGGTCGGTCGGTACTGTTGCTGCGACCATAGAAATCTAATTGCCCGAGCTGTTCTACAGCGCCCATGGGGATTGCATAGGACTGTTCACCTACTCTCACCAACACGACGCGTTGAATCTGTAGACTAATGGGAATCTTCAGCGTAAATGTCGTTCCCCGCGATATTGTGGAATCGACCTCGATCGTCCCCCGCAACCTGGTCACCGTATCACGTACGACATCCAGACCAACACCACGCCCGCCTTCTTCCGTGACCATCTCGGAAGTACTGAAGCCCGGCTGAAAAATGACATTCAGTAGCTCGGCGTTCGATATTTGCGAATACGCATCGATCATCCCGCGCGCCAGTGCGGTCGCGCGGATGTGTTCGATATTGAGGCCAGCGCCATCATCGCGCATGGCGACCAGGATCTGGCTCCCTTCATAGCGGGCTGAGAGGACGATGCGACCTTTGGGCGGTTTGCCCGCCGCGGCCCGTGTTGCCGGTGATTCAATGCCATGATAGATTGCATTGCGAGCCAGGTGGAGCAGTGGTGCCGCGATATCTTCGTAGACACTGCGATCAACCTCGGTATCTTCCCCTTCGACAAATAACTCAAATTCTTTGTTGTATTTGACCGCGACTGATTGAATGGCGCGATAGATACGTGGAGTCAGCAATTTGATTGGCACCAGACGCACTTTCAGCAGGGCATCCTGGAAGAGTGAGCTCAAGCGGCTCTCGCGGGCCATTGCCACTTCCATCTCATGGATTGCCGCTTCCATCTCCGCGTTCAATCCTGAGGCATCGGTAATCGCTTCATTCAGGCCGCGTGAGAGCTGATGAAAGTCACCGTAACGATCCAATTCCAGTGGATCAAAATCGCCTGTCTGGCCAGGGGAGGCATGTGGGCCGCTCATGACGCCCCCAAAAGTGGGCGGCATAGTCCGCGGCACATATCCACCACCTGCGGGTCCTCCGGCTGCCATGCCGGGTCCTTGCAGTTGGCGCTGGCTGGGGAGGAGGGCCGCTTCGAATTGGCGGTCGATCTTTGACCCAATTTCGCGCAAGCGTTCACCCACCCCACCATTCTCGCGAATGAACTGCGAGATACGTCCCATGCGCTCCTCGACGACGCTGCGATTGACCAACACATCTCCGAAGAGCATGATCAGTTCATCCAGCTTGCGGAGATTGAGGCGTACATTGAGATCGCCCACATCGATGCCGGTGGGGCTCTGTCGAGGTGGTGTTGCTTCGCCCTCCGTTTCTTCTTCGCCATCTTCCTCAAAATGCGCGGTAGTGATAGGTCGGACGGCAGGTTGGGGCGCGGGAGTAGCCCCTATCGGTAATGTGTTCCCTAAAATTGCCTCATAGCGAGGCCGCAACGCTGCCAGAATGCCAAATTCGCCACCCTGCTCGGCAGTGTCATCCTCCACCATCGCTTCAAGACCCTGGCAGGTATCCAGGATCAGATTGACGACATCTGGCGATGCGGTGATTGTTCCCTGACTGATGCCGTCTAGCACATCCTCGCTGATATGCGCGAGATCCGCGACTGCTGTGAATCCGGTGATTGCCGCGGCGCCTTTGAGTGTGTGAAATGCACGTCGAACTCGTTGGAGCGCCTCGGCATCGTCGGGGACTACCTGCAATTGGTCGACACCCGCGGCAATGGTCCGGAGATGTTCTTCCGCTTCGGTGCGGAAGATCTCCACGGCTTCGGGGTATCGTTCAGGTGTCACCTGGACGGAGCGAGGACGAGCTGTTGCATCACGTGGAGGTGAGAGCGGGGTGCGTGCATCCATTCCGCTCGTCGAAGCCAACGCGGGGGCGATCTCTGCCAGCAGCTGGCGGCGTAGTTGAATTTCGAGTTCCTGGCGGAGCCGACGCTCTTCATCTCGCCGAACTTCTAATGCGATCTCCGCGCGCACCTCATCTTCTAATTCGCGCCGCAGTGCCTCGCGCACCTGGCGTTCGATCTCCGCGTGATCTGGGAGCCGGGGTGTTCCGGTAGGGGTACCGCTCGCAACTCGCGGTGCGGGTAATGGCGAGGGCACATAGGAAGTACTGGTGACGGTGGTAGCAAAGCCACCATCAGGCAGCGCGCTGGCGGCGACTGCCACGCTTCCGCGCAGGTCACCGACTTGTTCAAGCGCGTCATGCAGATGTCCAAGCGATTCTGTCAAAGCCTCATTTTGAACGACGAAGCCACGCGTCGTGTCATGCAACAATGTAACGATCTGTTTTAAGCGCTCTTTGACCACCCAGAGCACAGAGAGTGGCAGATAACGGCGGACGTGGTCAGGGCTGGTCCGCAGATCTATGCCCATCGCCTGGCCCGCCCACTGTTCCAGGCGATCGAGCGCGTCGGGTGATCCGTCAAGGAATCGACCCATCTCGCTGGATTCCTGGTCGAAGTGGCCACCGACTTCGCGTAAGCGCGTAATCGAAGCCAATAAGGCAGTTGCGACGCTCCGCAATGTATTCTCTTCGCCCTGCACATCTTGCCATAGCGTGCTTTCCGCAAGGCGTACGTCATTGCTCACGCCACCGGCCGCCAGCATACCTGGCGTCACGATGGGGACTGGACCGGTTGGCAACTCCACTGGCGACACATGAGCATTGCCAGAAGGCCCGCGCATAGGAGAAGCGGATGGTTCAGGCCAGGCCGGAGGTTGCGGCCATTGTGATTGAACGTATGGATTCGCAGTATTTGGTGGTGCGGGCATGGGAGGGGCGACGGGACGGACTGGGGCGGCGGGTGGGGAGGATGGCGGCGACGGCATGACACGAGGTTCTGACGGCGCGGTGGGAACAACGCGCGAATCTGACGTCGATTGTCGCAACGTCGCATATTCCGCCGCGTCCTGCGCCACCAGCGATGAGTCATCTTTCCCCGTTCGCACCAATTCAATCAATTGCCGTAAACGTCCAGTGGAATGACGTAAGGCCGTACTGGTCTGTGGCGAGAGAGGTGCCCCATCCAGGACCGTTTCCATGACCTGTTGCATCGCATTGGCGATGCGCGCCATCGTTGGGATCTCCATCATCGCCGCCGCACCAGCGATGGTATGGGCACGACGATAGATCTCTTCCAACGCTTCGGTATCGCCTGAATGCTTCTGGAGCCGATCCAGGTGCGCATCGATCTCTGGTAAGTACGACGCGACCTCCTTGAGAAAACTCTCGAGGATCGCTGTCCGGTCAAACGCTCCCGCCATAGTCTATCCCTTCATCAGTGGCGACCGATGCGTGCTCACCAATCTGGCCAGCTACATTTTTTTCGTGCTTGAAGCGTGCCTGTTCTCGCTTCTCGTTCGTCACTGGCCAGATAGTTTCATTGTACAGCTTCTCAGCGGTCTGGTCCGCGGCTTACTGGGTACATGGGCCTCAGCGGTCTGGTGCATCAATCCTGGGATCAAGTTCTTGACCGCCCGGCATGTCAAATCCGGTCCGGTCCTCGGAGTTTGGAGGCATCGTCCCGGGCATACGCTGCTGGGTATCAGTGGGGAATGGCATGCTACCCGATGGTCGATTGAGAGGAGGCATCTGGCCCGGCATCGGCATCCCCATCTGACCGGGAGGTGGGCGCATCCCCTGGGGGGTCATTGGTCCATACATTCCCGACCCCGCATCCTGACCCGGTCGCGGACTATACATGCCTTGGGGACCTGCCCCAGGCAGCATCCCGTTGGAACGTGATGGCGGACCTGGATAAGGCGGATTCCCCTGTTGGGCTCCATTCCCCCCTGTGGGGTCAAACAGGTTCCATTGGCCACTCTGTCCGCCTTGCATCGGCATTCCAGTCGATGGTCCATAGCCGGGGGGGAGCGCCGGAATCCCGGTCTGGGTCGGCGACCCAAATGGTGGGGGGGGAATCATATGCGGGCCCATAGGTGGTGGCGCTATACTTGCTTGCGGCGCGTTCAGCGCTCCGCGCTGTGGAGGAAGCTTGAATGTCGCCACGGAGGTGCGCAGTTGATCCGCTAACTCAGAGAGATACATCACACTGGAGACCGTATCAGACATAGCGGAGCTGGTCTGCCGGGTAATCTCTGAGATGCGATGCATCGCCAGCGCCACAGATTCTGAGGTCAGGGCGCGCTCATTCGCCGCGCGAGCAATGGCGTCGACCATCTGCGTCTGTCGTTCCACAGCGAGAGAAATAGTCTGGAGTGCACGACCGGCGTTATCGGCCATGGTCGAGCCTGCAACAACCTCTGCGGTGCTCTCCTCCATAGCGACGACGGCTTCCTGAGTCTCCGTCTGTATATTCTTGACCAGGATGGCGATCTTCTTGGCGGCTTCACCAGATCGTTCCGCTAACAGGCGGATCTCATCGGCGACCACCGCGAATCCGCGGCCATTATCGCCTGCCATTGCCGACTGAATCGCCGCATTGAGCGCTAATAAGTTCGTTTGTTCAGCGAGGTCGGCGATGATACGGACGATATCACCGATTTCTTGGGAGCGTTCACCAAGCCGCTTGATCTTCTTCGCGGTTTCCTGAACGTTCGACCGGATGTGCTGCATGCCAGTAATGGTCTGTACAACCGCCTCTTCGCCCTCGTGGGCACTGGTAAGCGCTTGATCTGCAGCGTCGGCGCTCAACGTCGCGTTGCGTGCGGCCGCCAGGATGAAAGCAGCGAGTGTCTCTACCTGTGTGGAGGTCTGAGTAATCTGCGCGTACTGAGCATCCGCAGCGCGACTGAGATCATTCGATCGTTCTACAATGCGACGGGTTGCGAGGATGACCTGTTGCGTAGTGGATTGGACACGACCCACAACCTTGGCCAGTTCTTCGATCATATAATTAAAAGAGTCCGCGAGCACGCCTAAGGTATCTGGCGTCACTTCCGCTTGTATGCTCAAATCGCCTTCGCCGACCGCACTGACCTCGTGCAAGAGTTTTTCAATCTGGTTCTGTAAGGTCAGCGTGTCGCTACTATTCATCCCGCCCTGGTCGCGTTGCATGACCAGCGCATTGATGCCGGTTGCCAGCAATGCAAAATCATCCTGGCCAATAACTGGCAGAGGAGCTTGCTGATCGCCAGCGGCTAGTGCTCGACAGATGCCAGCATATTCCGTCAGATCGCGGCGCAATCGCGAACGTACCTGCGACCACATGAAACCGATGATCATGCCGATGAGCAAAATGCCAATTGCGGTACTGAGCAGATAGATCTGCCACCGCGTCGATTGCGCGAGTTGCGAGCCTCCCGCGGTGGCGACACCAGCGACAGCGGCGCCCGCGATCCCAAGCAATGGCAGGACTAGCGTAACAGTCAGAGCCCAGCCAAATCGGGAACTGAAGGTTGGTCCGCGCGAGGCACGGTCCATCATTTTCTATCCTCTCTCTGTGTCAAATATCTGAGCGATATTGGTGGAGCGCCTCAGCGCTTAACAAGCGATCGATGGCCATCACGATGATCGTCCGATTTCCACGCTCGGCATCAAAGAACTGCACCACACCATCACTATAGGGCAATAACGGGGCAGGGACGATCTGGCGAACGACATCGCGTTGAATGGATTCTGGCAATAATACCCGAATCTCCGCAATACCATCGACTAAGAAACCGATAGTCATCCCATGCGCGCTGGCTACAATGATGCGCGAGCTATTCGTGGGCGCCTGACGTGGGAGACCCAGGACTCCCCGTAGGTCGACAACCGATGTGATCGTACCACGCAGATTCGCAACCCCCAGCACCCATGGTTGCGTCAGGGGCACCGGGGTCATTTCTACGACTCGCTCCACCCCTACTACATAGGCTGCTTCCCAGGCCAACTCGATTCCGTTGAGGAGGAGGCAGATGCTTTGAGGTCCACGCGCCGGTGGCGTTACGTCCGCTGCCGACTCATTGCCCGCACGGACGCCTAATCGTTCCACCAACGCCGCCAGATCTGACGATGGAGGCATTCCAGACGCAGCGTTTGCGCCTCCCGCCCCGAACGCGCGTAAAGCTTCTTGCAAACGCGCGAGCTCCTGGGGTGAACCGGTCGACTGCCCCTGCAGTGGCCCTGGTACTCCGCTCCCCATCTCTTGGCTCCCTTCTTGCTCAGATCAAGCTACGCACACTGGCGAGGAGTTCATCGCGATTAAAAGGTTTTGTCAAGTAGATATCTGCTCCCTGCTGAATGCCCCAATGGCGATCCTGCGGGGTATTCTTGCCACTGAGCAAAATGATAGGGATGGTGCGACATTCATCCATCCCGCGCAACCTGCGACATACTTGAAATCCGTTTTGCTTGGGGAGCACGATATCTAACACAATGCATTGAGGATGTTCCAGGACCGCTTTTTCGATGGCCTCATCGCCATCGACCGCGGTAACGACCTCATATCCGCTCTCATAGAGCGGTGCGGCGATCAGCGCGAGGTCCGTCCAGCTATCATCAACTATCAGCACCTTAGGTGGCCGTGTGTACATATCCTTGGTGTTCCTCCATGGGCAAGATGATGTGGGGTGTATCCCACCCGCGGGCAGAGTCCGCCATACCTCTACATACCTTTGCGGAGATAGGGCGGCAGAGTATTTTCCACGACTGGACGAATGCGTGGCGGCAACGTGGATAAGTGCCGTTGGACGACCTGCACCAATTCGCTCGAATCGAACGGTTTGGTCATATATTCGGTTGCCCCCACTAACTTGCCTCGGACTTTATCAAAGATCCCGTCGCGGCCACTGAGCATAATGATAGGTGTATCACGATGATCTGGTTTACGACGGAGAATCTGACAGATGTGATAACCATCCATTTGTGGAAGATTGATATCCAGCAAAATGATATCTGGTCGATAATGTCCGACAGCGGCGAGTGCTCCTAACCCATCACTCGCCGAGACCACTTGCATCCCAGATCGTTCCAGGGTCAATTGTACAATTTTACGCACTGTTGGACTATCATCGACGACCAGGATGATCGCATCATTCATGGATTTTCCTCTCCTCACCCGGCACACCAGTCATGAATGCCTGATGGTGTGTCCTATTGTCCACCGCGGCGCGGCATCGCATTGCGCCGCGCCGATTGGCGTTCCATCTCTCCAGCGATCTCCTGGACGAATGTCTCCCAGAGTTCAACGACCCGCCGATTGGCGCGATGTGTTCCGAATGCGTCTTCGATGATTCCTCGGAATGTCTCGCGCATCAGCCACTGAAAGGCCTGCGCAGCTTCCCAACTATAGTGATCGAAATCCTGGCCACGTACTTGATGACGAAGCATCAAGAGATCGCTGTAATCAAGCTGTCCTTCCATGAATGCTACCGATTCCGTTATGGGAAATTGGTTCTGTGCTTGCCGCAAGAGCGGCATAAAGAGCGCGTCCAGGACTCGGATGGTCTCAATTCGGGTTGCATTGCGACCATAGAGATTTCGGGCAAATCGCCCATGATGGCTGAGTAATTTATTGATACAGGTTCCCATCACTTCAAGAATGACGAGCAAGCGATTCTCAGCCATCGGTCGCGCATCGTTCATGAGCATATTTTGGCTGATGGTAATGACAGTCTGTAAACTTTGTTCCAACTGTTGCTCATAATGTATATCTACTTGTTCAACCAGGCCCCATTCGATCAATACCTGAATGCGTTGCGCAATCCGTACCTCTGGTTGCATCAGCATGAAGGCAATATGTGCGATGGAATGTTGCCCGCTACAGAGGGATAAGATCTTGATATCATCGATACTGAATGATGTGGATATTGCGCTTATATCCCCATTGAACTCCTCGCGCCAATGGACCTTGTTATCGCGATGTATTGGCAGATGCGACGCTTTTAGCTCATCTACCTGACGAATTGCTTCTAACAAGATATGATCGACATTCAAGGGAGTAATGGGAGAATTTATGACATCCACGGAGAGAAACTCAAAGGTACCACGCTCCCAGCGTAACCCTCGCGCAATTTCCTGAATAATGAGAAATTCAATACGTTGCTGTTGTTCCGTCGCGGACATCAATCCTCGGGAGACTAACTCATTGAGGACCAGAATGAGTTGATCGCCCGTCACGTCACGAATTTCCTGAGCATCGCGACGATGGATACTGCGTAACAATCGGAGCATATCGAGCAAATTGATCTGCGGTGGTGGCGTTGATTCTAACGCGACAATGCATCCCTTACGCAGGTGGATCGAGAGTGATTGTCGCGTGGTTCCCCCTTCACCATGGTCACCCATGGTGACGACATTCAACTGCCCGGTTTTATTTCCTAACGCCAGCATCTTCAGGGTGGCATGCAGACCGAGCGTCTGCAGATCTCCATCGAGTATCTTATTTTCATCAGGCGGATACATCGATACTTTCCCCTTCACCCTGGCCATGCATCGTCGTGCCTGGCTATTCTGTCATCCCATTCGCGCTTCCCTGGCAGACATGCCAGGGAAGCTCAGATGTGGTGAGCATCCAAGCGGTCATCTGATTGTCTCTATTGTACCACAGGTAGACAGGGGAGCCAAGACGTAATCAATCACGAACTACGCGGCTGGCTCACTGGATGCAGCGGGTAGTGGCGGCAAAAGATCAGGTTGTGGTACGGGAGGGAGCCGCCGGTAGATCTGTGCGCCAGTGAGATGGCTGCGCCAGGAACGCGCCGCTTCGAGGTCGGTTAGAAAATTGGATTGGAGATTGATATGTAACGCTTGCCAGATATGACTAATAGCACACCGTCCAGAATTCAGGTCGATACGCGGTTCAATGCGGTCAAGATCTTCAAAAAACCATCCACAACTGGTGTATGCTGCCTGCATGCAATATTCCGCTTCGAGCAAGTGCCAGGCACGCACAGCCTGCGACTCTCGCGCTGGCTTGCGATTATTGCGACCAAAGCGGCTCCAGAAGGACGCCGATGAGATCCACCCATTGCGCCACTCGATGTAATGATCTCGTGCGGCCCACGGGTCAGCGAGAGCAGGAGAGCTATGTTCTTCGAATAACTGATCGACTCGAGCCGCTAATTGGCGAATCGCCTGCAACATAGCGGGCTTCCAGGATGCATCACCTTCGGTGCAATCGCAACCTGTGCTCCAACGCGCGACCCCATGCGCACAGCTCCAGGCACTTGGCGCGTTGATCTCGACATCGTACCTGGGAGGATGCATCTGCAGATAGCGACCTAAGGTGACGATTTCGAAACCAAATGCTGGCGCGCTATGTTGCACCAGGTGAGAGAGAAAGAGATCTCGAAACGGTTTATGGTGTCCGTAAAGCTCGCCATCGGTCGAAACGACGAGCAATTGATCTTCATTGCGATGCACCTTCTCCCAATTTAAATAGTTGGGGAGGTATGCTGCGACAAAAGCATCCGCGTTATTCGTTACGCCATCATTGAAGGAGACATCCCCGCTGACCGGGCCATTATAAAAAAATGCGGCGATGCGTCGCCCATTTGGCAGATTGACCCAGTACGGCTCGGAGGGATCAATACCATGCGCTGCTTGCCATGGTGCCAGGATCGTGAAAGTGATGCCCTGCTCTTCCATCAAGGTCAGCGTTTCAAGATCAATCGCGGTCTCACCACACCACATCCCAAGCGGCATGCGACCATAGCGGTGTTGGAAATCCTGAATGCCCCAGATGATCTGGGTACGTTTATCACGGGTATTGGCTAACGGTAATATGGTATGGTTATAGGCTTGCGCCATAGCATTCCCAACACCCCACTGCTCCTGGTAGGCGTGATCCGCATCGAGGATCATCGTATAGACATCTCGCGCGTATCGTGCCATCCACGAGGCAAGCGTGGGACCGATATTGAAATTAATGGCGTTGAAATTGCCGATCTCAGCATTGGGGCGATAGCATTCGTGTGTGATCTTTTCATTGAAATCATGATATGGACCGGCGCCAACCTCACTAGGCATAATATGCGTAAATGGGTCTTCTCGTGGGGGTTGATAGAAGTGCCCATGAATGCAAAGATATCGATGCGCCATCCTTTTTGACCGATCCTCTCATGATAATTCCGACTCAGCCCCTAGCGTAGCAGGTCGCGACCATAGGGTATAAGCCAGAATCCGACAACTACTGGATGGTCAAGCATATTGACCATCCAGCACTTCTAGTATAGCACAGTTCAACATGACGGCTACGCTAGGCTGTTGACGGCAAAATCGAGGAATTGATGAAGCGCTCGTAAGCTTCGCGCAGGCGAGGATAACGCAATAAGAAGATGCCAGCGTACTCTTGCGTCAGCGGTTTCGGCGTTTTCAACAAGCGCATGTTGACTTCTTTGGGCATGCGATTCCCCTTACGACCGTTGCAGGCTTTGCAGCAAGCGACAAGATTCTCCCATGTGCTCTGCCCGCCCCGAGAGCGGGGGATCACATGGTCGAGGGTCAGTTCGCGGGAACGCTTACCGCAATACTGGCAGGTCTCATCATCGCGCAACAGGATGTTGGCACGCGTCGGGCGCAAAGCCATTTGTGGTACACGTACATTGGTCAATAATTGCACGATGACTGGTTCGTCGATGATGAGACGACGAGCACGAATGCTCTCTTCGATCGCGGAGCGTACCTGATCATCCAAAAAAGTAACCTTCTTTTTGGAGAGCAAGACCACGAGTCGACGCTCAGGAATGACAGACAGTGGCTGAAAAGCCGAGTTGAGGACCAAGACAGGCATTGAGTGAATCCTCCTTCTGTCGCGCCACTAACCAGACAGTCAACGTGCGCAGCGACAAAAGGAGCAAAGGACGCGTGAGTTATCCCTCACACGATGGATTGCTACTGTCGTCTGCGGTGGCGAACGGATAACCACGCCATACGACTACTACTTTGAGATCCGGAATCGAACCATGGACAGGCACCGTCACTCGCTTGCCGCAATCTCAACGGATACCCATCGAGACACGTCGACAAGTCAAGCCAGATTGCTCTGGGATACAGAGGAATCCGCATGCCTTTCATCGCTCTTCTTCCTTCACTCGCACAGTCCGTGTGCGTTGCTATCTGTTGGACACCGCTAGAGGCTTGGTCGGGGTGAGAGGACTTGAACCTCCGACCTC
>DAIDHM010000240.1 GCA_027459705.1 Ktedonobacteria bacterium
CATAACCTGCTCCCCAGAGATGCGCGGTGTCCAGACAGATGCCCAGGCGATCGCCCCACATCGGCTGCAAAGTGTGTAAAACCTCCGCCAGTGAGTCCCAATGCGAGCCAATTGTATTGCCCGCACCCACATCATTTTCAAGCAAGAGACGTGGTATGACGTGCCCGGAAAGACCTTGCCAGACCTGGCGCAGTCCAGCGATCACTCGCTCGATGCCAGTGGCGAGACCATCACCACCATGACTGCCAATGTGCATGACCACATCGCTGGCATGCAGCGCTCCACTGCGCAGGAGCGTCCAGCTGAGCAGATCTATCGACTTTGCTCGCGTCTCCGGGTTAGCCGAAGCGAGATTCAGGAGATAGGCCGCATGCACCACTAACGGGGCTAACTCCGCTGCTTCCCAGGCGGCAACGAGTTCGGCCACTTCCTCTGGTCGCTCTGGCGGAGGTGCCCAGGCACGTGGATTACTGACAAAGATCTGTACGACCTGGCATCCGATATCACGCGCTGTACGCAGTGCCGCCGCTGGTCTGCCATCCAGGGGCATGTGTCGCCCCAATGATCGCGCTGGCCGGTTATCCACTCCTGAGTCTTGGTCCACGCTCACGTACGCCCCTCTCAGACGATTTCGCTACGCATATGGCACTCTCGATGATCAACTGCTTACGCGAGTAATGGTAAAATCGCCTGTTGTGCTGGTACGCCCGTGACCTCGATCTCCACGCCCTCTGCCATGTCGTTGGATCCCCCATCGCTGGCGAGAGGAATCAGCACATTGACTTCAGTACGGACGCCGATATGTGGCAGATAGATCCCGGGTTCCATGGAACAGACCGTTCCAGGTAACAGCAGGCGATCATCATGCGTCTCCAGATTATCCAGATTACAGCCGCTGCCATGCGTCTCAGTCGTGATGCTATGTCCACTGCGATGCACGAATTGTGCGCCAAAACCAGCTTCACGCACCACAGCGCGGACCGCATCATCTACCTCATAACCATGAACGGATTGGCCGGTGGCAAAGCGTTTTCGGATGAAATCGATCCCGATATCACGGGCATGAGTGATTATCGCGAAGAGTCGCGCGGCCTCATCGGGAACATGATCATCTAACGCGATCATCCAGGTATAGTCCGCGATTACACTCAACGGATCGTCCGCCATACGCCCGACAAAATCAAGCAGGAGGAGATCTCCACGCCGCAGTGGCACATCTTGCGCGATATTGGGCTCGAAATGCGGATCGCCGGCATGCGCGTTGACCGCGACAATCGGCGCGTGCTCCCCCGTGAGCCCCTGAGCACGGATAAATGCTTGAAAGCGTGCCTGTACCTGCGTCTCCACCAGTTCAGGAGCGCCTGTCCCACCGTCTCCAACAGCTATGAGTGACTCGCGGATCCACTGGAGCAATTGATCTTTCGCGGTGAGCAGGCGATGCGCGGCCTGGCGATGGCTCTCCAGCTGGGCCTGGGTCAGGACCGCTTCGAAACGCTGGGCAAGATCCGCCGAAGTCACGACCTCGAATGGTGGATCTCTTGGGCCAACCGGCCCCTCTGTCGTCCCGCACTCCCTGACAAGCTCAACCGTCCCGGCATCGACCTTGGAGCAGACAGGAATGGCGTTGCCGGGGGAATACTCCATCGCCACGCGGTGCGCGCCACCCAGCATCGCCCGCAACAATCGCGTGAGGTCCTGCCAGGTCTGGAAAACAAAACGGTCACCGGGTAATTCGCGCAGCACATGAGACTCCACAGCGCTAACCAGCGCCGTCGGCATCCCAGTGGCTGGTACATAGTAGAACCAGCGGCGTGTAAACATCGCCTGCGGATCAAGCTGCAGGATACGATGGGCGATCGGGTTGGATCGCCTGAAATCATAAAAGAGCCAGCCATCCAGTCCAGCTTGCTGGATGACTGATTGCATTGCTGCGAGCGGGAGTGTCACTGGTCGTTCCATCCTTTGCTTCGATGTAATGTGTTTGCCTTGCCTGTTATTGCTGGTTCGCACTATTGCCTGGAGAGCGCGCCACAAGCAGCACAACGGCGTTGCGGAAATCGGTACGCTCATCATATATGAACGCCCTCAAAAACCAAGCTGCGGCGTCTGCCGTAAAATATGCAGCACCGCATCGGCCATTGCTTCCGCCTCCGTTACACCGACCGTCTCCATAGTATCAGATTGCCCTGGGAACGTGATCGAACATCGCACCCCTGACTGAAACTGGGCAAGCCGCGGTTCCTGGAAAACTGTTCCACTCTCTGGTGTATCGCGTAAGATATCCGCTGCCCAGCCACGTCTGGCAGTGGGTGATGATGGCATAGCCGGGATTTGGGGGCCAACCGACGTTCTATCCGTTGATGATGGCCTGCTCGCGAAGATCGCACTATCGCTTGGAGTGTTCTGAACCGCGGGATGATGATCATATGTCGCGATGAGGTAGCCGCGCGCATGGATCCACGCCTTCAGTTGTCCGGCGGTCGGCAACCACAACGCATCGGCCATACTGATCCGGGCTGTCGGCCAGATCCCGCGGGCATCGCGCACTCCCACCCAGCCGATCGCGGGATCTGCCTCGATTACCAGCCAGAGTCCAGCATCCGACTCTGCGTGATGCGCACCGTCCATGACCACACACCAATCGCCGATGTTGGGCCGCCATTGCAAACCAGCGGCGCGCAATGCCCGGGCAGTGACGGTCAATACAAGATCTTCGCGCACGTGGCACTCCTTTTTCGCTCAGAGTAGATTACCTGTGATGATCAACAGATGGCCGCGTGGCAGGTTCGGCAAGGAGAAATGCATTGACAGCCGCGCGATCGGGTATGCTCGCCTGCGCGCCCGACCGACCGACCGCCAGCGCAGCGGCAGCGGTGGCATAGCGCATGGCATGGACGATACCGTAGCGCGTAGCCGGATGGTCGAGCGCAGCCGCGAAGGCGCCCACATACGTATCGCCAGCAGCGGTGGTATCGATCACCGTGACCGCGAAGGCTGGCAT
>DAIDHM010000024.1 GCA_027459705.1 Ktedonobacteria bacterium
TGGGAGCGATAGCGTTGCCACCATTCGCTCTGTGATTCAGCCGCGGATGGGGCCTCGGATGGAGTGGGAGAGGCGCCAGAAGCGGGGGGCGCGGCATCATGCGATTGCTGCGCAAGCTGGCGCATCGCTTCGAGCGGATCGGCAGGCATCGCCGCGGCATTGGCGGCAAGCCGGGCCACGATTGGATTGTCGGTGGCCACGGGAGCGGCGGGCGGCATGGGTGCCTGTGCGGTGAAGGTGGGAGCGCCGGCCAGAGAGGGTGGGGGGGCAGCAGGACGATTCGGCACAGATGCCGCACGGTCCGCTGTCGGCGCGATCTCTGCCGGCTGACGTTGTTGCGAATCGCCAGTTCCCTTCACGGCACGCCCCAACATATTCCCACGGCTAGTATAATCCAACAATGCCCGGATCAGCGGGTTGGTGGTATCGGGCAGTGTCGTCGGGTGGGAAGGCGCCATGCGCTGCACCCGCTCGCGCTCCGACTCATAAGTCGAGATTTGTTCACGAAGTCGCCGACCGACTTCCTGGTGATGCAACCACTGCTTGTACTTACCCATCTGAAAACCTCTTCCCCTGTGACGAGTCACCCCGTCGCATCTGCGTGAGCAGGGATGCCATAAGACGCGGCGACCGCACGGCGATCATCTGGGCCGCGTTACCTCACAAGCGTCACCCTGCCAGGACGGCCCAAGTGTACCATAGCTCTTCAAACGATTCAAGCATCTCCGCGGGAGGTACCAGTGCCGCATGGTGGATCTGGGAGCCTGGTATATCGAGAACAATTGTGCTATACTGTCAGAGATGCGATTGGATATCCATCTCTCAGGTACAAAGGAGCACCCATGCGACTCGATAACACGCGCTTACTCGTGACCGATTTTCCCGCATGCTATCGCTTCTATCGCGACATTCTCGGTTTAGCCGTTCAATTCGGCGAAGAACATGATTCATATGCAAGCTTTAGCGCGAAGGATGGCGAACATACCGCTGGAGCTTACCTGGCGCTTTTCGGTCGCTCCGCAATGGCCGAAGCCATCGGGACGAGTGATCGCCCAGCCACGGCCATCGCCCAGGATACGATGATGCTGTCGTTCGAGGTCGAGAATGTCGATACGGCAGCAGAACATCTGCGGAGCCTGGGTGTGGACTTCGTCGCTCCACCAACTGACCGCCCACAATGGGGCCAGCGGACTGCGCATCTGCGTGATCCCGACGGCAATCTCATCGAGATCTATCACTCGATTCCCATGGCGCATTGAACAAAGTTCCGTGCCATGCGGGCATGCATTGGCCTTATCACCCAGCGGATGCCCGCAAGGCGCGTTGCGTTTCGAGCGTGGCCGTTGCGTCAATCAGCACATTCGTCGTCGCACCAGGTATCGTCCGCAGTCCACCTGAAGCCAGAAGTATCTCCATGAGCGATTCAGGGGGAGCAGGCGTCAGTTGCGCTATCGCTTTCCAGATGGCTTCCGGCGCGGCAGCGGGCGATTGCAGGCTCACCAATGAGGATCGCTCAGGTGTCGCCACGACATAGCCCGCGCCATCCACGATCTTCAACGTGTCGCGTACCGGGATGGCAGCGCTCACCAACGCGCCGTGTTCTATCGCACTCGCGAGCACCGCGACGCATTCCGCCGCCGTGACCTGCGCGCGCCCGCCCTCCAACACGATAATTACTTCCATCCCCATCAATACAGCTAACCCCGCCGCCAATGCCCCGCGGACGTCGCGTGGTCCACTCACCGCGACCTGGATACGCGCATCGGCTAGATCGCGCGCCAGTGCGGCGGCAGCCGCGAACCTGGCTACTGGCACCACCACTGCGACTGCGGCGATCGCGGGCATTGCCAGCACACACGCTACAGTATGCGCGATCACTGCCCGCCCTCCCAGGTCTTCCCAGAGGACAGCTTCACTGCGGTCATCCGTTGTAATGCCCAGGATGATGGCGCCTGTGGTCATGTCTGGCATCAATTTCCTCACACCTTGCAGCACGGTGGCGACATCCCGCGCGCAGGTTGTATGCGCGGTCTGGTTCCCTGTCATCGAGTACCTGAAGATAGTATGACACAGCTTGAGATGGGATTCAGCAGAGATTACTTGAAGCTCTCGTCCGGCATACCCGAGAGAGCGAGAGCTAGTTCATCGCGACTTTCGAGCAACCCAGTCAGCGCCAGCGCGAGCGATCTGCCACAGAGCTGGCAATCATACCGTGGTGAATGAAACCGAGCACCTCTAGGGCATGAGAGATGGTATTGTTAAGGATGCCATCTGATGCGGGGGCACATTGACGCAATATCTCGAAAGGTCGAAAACTCATGGATGCTAAAGCGATTGCCATTGGCACGCTCGCCGCCCTGGAAAATGGCCAATATGTCAATCCGTATGGAGTGATGATTGACATCGTCTCACAGCGGGATGCATGCGTAAACAACACTCGTGCTTACTTACCTGAAGAGTTGAGCACAATACGCGATCAGGTCATGCGGCAAAGACACGCTTCATACGGAACCAAATTTTTTGTTATCAACGAAACCACTTTACAATGTTGCGCTGATTTAGCGAGAAATAAGAAATATCAACGTATCATGGCGCTTAATTTTGCCTCGGCGAAAAACCCAGGTGGAGGCTTTCTCAACGGTGCACGAGCTCAAGAAGAAAGTCTTGCTCGAAGTTCTGCGCTGTATGATAGCTTGCGCCAGTGTCCACAGCATTATGCTTTTCATCGTTCGATGGATACATGTCTCTATTCCGATAGGATGATCTATTCACCGAACTGCCCAATCATTCGCGATGAGGGTGGCAATTGGCTAGCGGAACCCTATCTCATTGACTTTATCACGAGTCCCGCACCAAATGCAGGTGTCGTGATGCGCAACGAGCCATCGAATCGCGACCTGATCATCCCTGTGCTCACCGAGCGTGCCAGTAAAATTCTAGCACTAGCACTCCATCACGGGTGTGAGGCACTCGTGCTAGGGGCATGGGGATGCGGCGTTTTCCAAAATAACCCTGAGGATGTCGCAGCGGCTTTTCATCAGCACCTATCACCAAGCGGGGCGTATGCGGGACGTTTTAGACAGGTTGTATTTGCGGTCTTTGATACCTCCAAGCACAAGGCAACGCTCGCGGCTTTTGCAAACCAATTCGCCGATCTCCTATAAACGGGTGAACCTCTAGAGGTTCACCTTTCCCTGAGAGGAGGCACTTCCCAATAGTGCTTGCGAACGGGTGGATGGGGTGGAGAAATGAGCGTATATCGTCGATCCGCTTTCGATACTTTTCTCTCATGACCGTGCGAGCGAGCTTCGAAATGAATCCTGATCTCACGCCATCGGGATCAAAGACAACGCGACGTGCAATTCAACTGGGGTTGAGAGCAGTAGTGTGCGATATCTTCAAAGGCTCTGCTCGCGATTGGACTGCTTGAGATTGAAGACAACTCGAACTTTGGGCGCGAACAACAACATTATTCGCAAACGGGCACCTTTGATCAGTTGATGACTTCACCCGCAGAGGTGTATCCTGTCGCAAAGATGGTTGTACGTCGACTCTGGATAGTGGCCGAGGGGGATGCGAGTTTCTCATGACACAGCTAACTACAGGCGATGCAGGAGATGGGCGAGCAATCGAAGCATTATTGATCGCGCTTGAACAAGGTCCCATCGAAGAGCGTTGGCAGGCAGCCGAAAAATTGGGTGATAGGCACGCCATCAGTGCTGTGCCAGCGCTGATCCGCGCGTTGCAGGGAAACCATTGGCGTACACGGTCCGCCGCCGCGATTGCCCTCGGAAAAATCGGCGATCCACGTGGAGAGGCGTCTCTTATCGCAGCGTTGGGCCATGTTGAGGTCGGTACGCAAATAGCCGCCGCGCAGGCGTTAGGGATGATAGGCAATCCGACGGCAGTCACTGCGCTTCATCAGCGGATCGCTCTGGAGCGTGACTCCAACGTTATCAGCGCATTGGCTCAGGCCTTAGCGCTCCTGGGCGATTCTACCGGTATGGTGGAGGGGAAACAGCGGTTGATAGACCTCCGTCAACAGACGCGACGAGCAGAACACTTCGCTCGGTTTAGAAACTTTGTCGTGATTGGAACTGCCTTGAGCATTATCGGGTGGGGCATGCTTGGCATCGGTAACAGTATTGGGCCTTATCTCTTCTCTTATCTTGTCAGTGTCCTGGATGCTGGGTATTGTATGGCTGGTGTGGGGATGATCTGCCTGCTGACAGGTCTCATCGGACTCGGCATTACGTTTGCGCGCGGGAACAGGCAAGCGCAAAAAGATAAGGCGCAGATTTTTCCGGAACTTGTCAATAATCTATCGGACTCCGCATAGTGCAGGTGACGCGCCAGATGCCGGAAAAGGTGGCAAGGCTTGGCACACCAACTATACACGACTGCCAACTACCGAGTTTTTCAAGTTGCACACGGATGTCGGCAGTCGCGGGCTGGAATATCAAGCTTTGGTGGTGACGAAGAGACCAGCGGCATGGGGGCCGGCGTGCGTACCGATCACCGCGCCGAGCCGGAATGTCTCCATCGGGTGATCATAAAAGGGTTTGACGACCGCGCGCATATCATTCCCAGCCGCATCATCTGCCATCGCCAGCGCGATGGTCTCGATCGGGCCGACCGCTTGGACTAATTCACCGATTCGGGCCAATGCCTTAGCGCGCGTCCGCACGCGCTCGACTGGAACAACCACCCCATCACGGATCGCGAGGATCGGCTTAATGGAGAGCATTGTCCCGAAGACCGCCGATGCTTTCCCGATACGTCCACCGCGCTGTAAGTTCTCCAGAGTATCCAACAAAAAGAAAGAATGACCCCGGTCAAGAAAATTCTGCGTAAAGGCCACGAGATCATCCAATGAAGCGCCATCGCGGGCGCGTTGCGCCGCGAGGATCGCCGGAAGCCCGAAACCAGCGCTGACTGTGCGGCTATCGAGCAGACGGATTGGCACGTTGCGAGCCGCGCTGACCTCTGCCGCAATGCTGGTCGCGACGTTCAATGTGCCGCTCAATGCCCCAGTGAGATGAATCGAGAGAATGCCAGTTGCGCCACGATCGATCGCCTCGTTGTATGCCGAACGGAAAGCATCGGGGCTTGGCGCGCCGGTTGTTGGCAATGTCGTGGCGCGGGCCAGCTTTGCGTAAAAAGTCGGGTTATCGAGATCGACCCCATCGCGAAAATCCTCATCGCCAAAGGAAACGATCAATGGCACTGAAGTAATATTATTGGCGTGTTGTTGTTCCAGGCTCAAGTCTGCCGTGCTATCAACGACGATATGGACTGCCACGTCGAACACCTCCCGCACCATGGGTCGAATGAACAAACTCACGGCCCATTGCCGTGGCGTCAGGGGTCAGCAAATGCCCTTACTCGACAGAAATGACGTACGCGTAAAACGGTTGGCCACCGTTGACCACTTCGACTTCCAGATCGGGGTACCAATCGCTAATCTGTTGGGCCGTGGCCTGGGCAGTCTCCGTGGTCTGGTCGTCGCCAAAATAGAGCGTCAGCACTTCGCGCTCCGCTATTTGGATCTGCGAGAGCGTCTCGCGCAACACAGTGAAGAGGTCACTGGCCGTGGCCGTCAGATTGTCATCGACCATGCCAATGAAATTGCCCTCGTGTACCTCCAGCCCATTGATCTGAGCGTCGCGAACAGCGCGCGTCAACTCAATCGTCACAATGCCCGAGGCGGCTGTGGTCATCGCCTGGATATTGGCATCGAAATCCGCCTCATAATTGAACGCCATCACCGCACTGATGCCCTGGGTCATGGTGCGCGTCGGGATGACACGAACATCCTTCGTGGATAACTGGCGTACTTGATTGGCCGACATAATGATGTTGCCATTGTTCGGTAAGAGTATTACGTGCTGGCAAGGAATGCTATTGACTGCATCCAACAATTCCTGTGTACTTGGATTCATTGTTTGGCCACCGTGGACAATAGCATTGACGTTCAGGCTACCAAAGACGCGCTCAAACCCTGCCCCTGCCACTACCACTGCGATGCCAGTATCACCCAATGGCGCAGCAGCCTGCGTAATTTTGCGACTGGGAGTGCGCGAGACCTGCGGCTGAGGAATGGGGCCACTGCGCGCCGTGCTAGTGTCTTCCGCACCCCGCTCGGCCGCGCTGGCGGCCGCATAGCGCAGACTCTGCGCCTGCAGGTTCTCAATATTGATATCGTCCAGGCTACCCAGTGTCACCCCGTAATCCAAAATTTTTCCGGGGGTCTGCGTGTGGGTATGCACTTTTACTAACTTGCCATCACCAGCGATCACGGTCGAGACGCCACCCATCGCCGTAATTGCTTCACGGATCTGGGGAATATTCAGATTCTCTCCATGCAGCAGAAAGACGACTTCATAGCCAAACTCTTCGTCAATCGAAACAATGCCGCGATGTACTTCCTCAAACTGGGGGTCCAGGTCATCTATGCGCGGTGCCTGGATTTGCTCACCACGCGTATAACGCAGAAATCCTTCGAAGATCGTCGCCAACCCTTGGCCACCCGCGTCAACCACTCCAGCTTGTTTGAGGATCGGCAACAGATCGGGAGTGCGCGCCACGGTCTGGCGAGCATGCGAGACCACTTCTTGCATCAACATCGTCAGGTCACAGCCGGCGCGTTCTGCGGCGGTCTGGGCCGCTTGAGCGCTCTCGCGGATGACCGTCAGGATGGTTCCCTCGACAGGTTTGACGACCGCATTGTAAGCTGCCTGTGACGCATTTTGCAGCGCGGCAGCGAAGTCCCGCGCCGTGAATGTCGTGTTCTTTTCAAGGCTAGTGGCGATGCCGACCAGGATCTGCGCAAGGATGTTCCCAGAGTTTCCGCGTGCGCCGCGTAATGCGCCCTGCGATAATTTTTGGGCGACAACCGCGACGTTTGTGTCAGTGACGTCGGCGACAGCTGAGGTGGCAGCGCGCATAGTCGCCGCCATATTTTTTCCGGTGTCCCCGTCCGGGACAGGGAAGACATTCAATCGATCGATCGCGTCACGATGCTGTTCCAACCACGCCGCGGCGGCCAGCATTGCTTTGCGATAATCTTGTCCATCAAAGATGGCGACACGTTGTGACTTGGGTCGTTTGAATCGCGGAAACAGTGGCATCTTTATTGCTGGAGGCTACCGGCGCCTCCATCCTCCTGGAGATTTCGGATGTCGGTTCGCACCTGGTGCCAGACGCTGGCGCCCCACGCGTCTTCGATCGGATCGCGAGCCGGCGCGATATGCTCACGACCATCCATCCGATCTCACCTTTCGCCGTTCCTGGCTAGGTCGACTGTTCGTGTTCCTGGCGGTAATCTCGTGTTGTATTGTACGTTACGAGGTCGGCCTATGGCTATGTCTCGCGAGTCGTACCGCATGAATTGCCAGCGGATTTCCCCCGGACGTTGCCGATCGCGCCTGTTTAACTCGTGGGATCGCTGACGCGCAACCCTTGCACAGTGATATTGACACGTACCACCGGCAAGCCAAGCATTTGCTCAACCTCTGCTTTCGCCGCCACCATCGCCTGGTGAGCCACATCAGTAATGCGCTGTCCATGCTCGATGATCAGGTACATCTGAATCGTGATACAATCTTCAATAAATCGCACGATAATTCCATGGTCAAACCGTTCAGGGGGGAGCAGTTCGGCCCCTCCAAACCGGAGCGTCCGACCAGCAATGCCGACCACGCCGGGGATTGCGAGGGCGGCGCGTCCTGCGATCGTCGCGATAGCTTTGGGCGCCACATCGATAGCTCCTCGGGGTGGCTCTTTCATCCGGGTCTGGTGTGGCTCTTTCATCCGGGTCTCCGACGCAAGGTGTGACGATGTTGCTGGTGAGTACATCAACATCTCCTCAAAAGTTCCCATCCCTTGCGGGATCGAAGGTGCGCATGATATACTGACCTTCGTGTTTGCCATCATACCATATTGAACGAAGGAGGTGAAGCTGGTGTCTGGTCGTTGTGAAATTTGCTTGCGTACACCGCAGTTTGGACATAATGTCAGCCACGCGGAAAACAAGACAAATCGCCGGTTCGTACTCAATATTCAACGCCGCCGCCTCTTGATCAATGGAAAGCTCAGCCGTGTATATATCTGCACGCGCTGCCTGCGAACCATGAATAAGGTCGAGAAAGTGCATGTCAAGAAAGGCCGTACCGCTTCCACGGGGGCGTAACGAGTCTTCTTTTACAGGTAAGGCGCGAAAAGCCTCAGTCTTTCAAGCGGGGGAGGAAAGTGCTGTCGCCGCGGCGAACATCGTCCTCCATGCTTGACTCTTCCTGCCTGAGATATGCCCAAACGTACTCCCAGGCGACCACGCGCGCGCCCAACAGCGGAAAGTTAGTCTGCACCATCAGACGGGCTTCCCGCTTTTTGGTGTGTCCACAGTGATCGCTGGCTTTGAGGGTTGTGGTGGGAGCATCCGCCGCACATTCCAGACGAGCATCGCGGTCGAACGCAGATCCCACAGCATTTTTCGCCAGATCGCCACCATCTCCACATAGACACGGGCATTCGACTGGCGCCAGGGGGGCATCGCGGCGGTGAGCCTCACCGGTATGTTCAACGAGCGATCTATGAAGGTTGTCACCCGGGTATTTTGCCGAAAGACATGCTGCTCAATGGTCGGGTGGTCGGCAATCGTGAAGCTCGGTCCCCGGAGCGCATCATACCAATCATTTGGAACATATTCTTCGGCGGGATCTAACAGATTGGCAACACCATAAGCTCTCAGCACATCATAGACAACATCATTGCAATTATGATGTATCAGCGAATATGGAGTTCGGCTCTCCCATATGACCGTTCGCCAGGCAGCATGGGGCTGAGGCTGTTCGATGGGAAAGATCTTGTACTCATCATACGGAAAGTCTCGATCGCGCATACATGGGACCGGATCTGCGACGTGACTAGCCCAAAAACCCATCTCAGCCACTGTCGCGAAGGGCTTGCCTGCGACATTTTCGACTGACCCCACATTGAAGCGCCCATTCGGCCATTCGAATGCCCAACCAACATGTCCTAAACCATTCGCACCTGTCCGTCGGACAAAGACTATCGCCCGCCGCAATACGGGATCAGGTGGTGTGGTCTCCTGGATCAATGCCTGGAATCGGGACATCACTCGCTGGATGCGGGCGGGCGCGCGCCAGAGCACGACGCCGCGGGTCAGGAGCAAGATTCCATCGAGTAACGCGGTGAGTGCGATGAACCAGTACAAAAGGGTCCGCACATTATTTCCCGCAAATAGCAGGACGATGACGCCAAGTAATCCAAGCGCATAAGTCCAATACAAACCGGCGAGTCTTGACTGCGAGCGCCACGCCGTACGTAATTCAGCGAAGACTTGCACTCCAATTCGCCCAACGAACAATAACAAAAAGAAGATGGTACCCACTTTGGGACGGACGAGAAAGAGGAGACCAACTGCCAAATTTGCGCACGAGACAGCGATATCCCAAAAGACTCGGCGGACTACGATGCGGCTGGTGGCGATCGCCACCAGCCGCAAAGTGGCTTCGGCTACGATATAGAGACCGAAAAGTACAATTATCAAGGTGAATGTTTGGTGCGGGAAGATGAGCAAGAAGAGTCCGAAGACGATTGCGATGCTACCTTCAATCAGTTCCATCCACCAGATGCGCATAGCCCCCTCCGGTCATTGGCGGCTCAATTCACAGCGTGTATCGCGCGCCGCGCGAGCCAACCAATGCCACCGAGCACGGCAAAGAGCTCCAGACTGCCGACAAGATAGGACGGATGTGCGCCTGCTACCAATGCGAAGATGCCATTACGGGTTGAGGAACTGACAGTATATACCGTTATGCCAATCCAGGCAGGTAATGTCGCGGTGAAGAGTGCGACCTCCCAGCGGCGTGACAGAAAGCCCATGACGCTGGGAAGCAGATAGAAAATCGCCGTGACCACTGGCGCAAGGACCGAAGGAAATGGCCCGTCAGTTGCCGACCAGCCCAGCCGCGCGGCGAATGTGGGGGGCACTAATGACAATGTCATAATGAGCGCTTCAATCAGGACAAAAACCGCAACGAGCGCTCGCGTCAAAGCGGCGCTCTGAATCGGCCAAGATGCGTTAGTGTGTTGCGGTTTGAACTGCTCGATTGGCGCCGCCGGTTGACTTTGTCCCCCGACAATCGCGTCAACGCGCATTTTGGGGATAATCTGCGTCGCGACATGCGTGATGGCTTCGTTATTTGTTGCGGCCTGGCCATACATCGGTCGTTGGCCTGCTCCATCGCGGGGATACCCCTGATGGTGGTCTGGGGATGCCATGACCCTGCCTCCCTTCAGCGCGCCACATATTTGCTATGGTGAGCACAGCTAGCGCAACTCTGCGCATCACTGGTCTGTTGATGCACACTCCGTCAAGTATCCGAACCGCGCGCAGTATAGCATACCTTGCGCTTATTGCCTAGCTTCCTTTACATGGGGAGAATCGCGGGTAATCGGAGGGCAAAGCGCCAATCACCGCTGACCTTGAGCTTGCGCGAGATAACGGCGCTGGTTTGCCCAAGTTGCCTTGTAGCAATTCGGATCCAATCAGCGGCCGTGCAGGTGAGGGTCAGCCGTGGCGCCGCGACCATCCCGGTACCGATCACCGGGCCATCGGCGCCGGCGAGGTCCAGGAAGCGTGGTTGAAATGGCTCGTCAAAGATCCATTGGATGACCCCTTGCTCAGCTCCGCCTGTAAACCGGGCGACATCACGAGTGGCTTCAAAGAGGGCGTCCAAGGTCAGCTCATTGGGAGTGGGTTCCGCGGTTGAAACCACCGCGCCTCCTTCAATCAAGCGGATGAGCCGCTCGGTCTGTTCCGCTGGCGTGCGCTGAAAGCCAAGTTTCGCGAGTTGCAACACGCGTTCGGGGGCAATGCCCGCGCGCCGCAGTTTCGTCTGAAGTGAACGCAGACCGAAGGTGTAGAGCTCCGCCGCCGTGAAACCAAGGCGAGTGAACCAGGCCCAATCATTGAGTGGGGGGACGAATCCGCCCGCCGCCGCCGGAAGAACACGATCGAGCATGGCGAGAGCAGCACTGGCGCACTCCGCATTCTCTGTGACGAGCCGGTGAAGTGTCTGGACACCGAAGGCAATGTGGCGAGACTCGTCGCGAGCAATGTAATGGATTCCTTGTGAAAAACCAGTCAAGAGGTGCTCGCGCTGGCAGAATGCCCGCAAGAAGTGTTGTGCGGTGTGCGCCAGCATCGATTCGATTACGATATGGTAGAGCGTGATGCCCTGGGCGAGCAATGGGAGATCATGTGGATGCCGCCGGAGTCGCACGGCAACGCGATCGAGCTCGTCGAAGACCTGGACATAGCCCGCGGAGAGATACGGTCTGGTGGCGACGATGGCAGTGGAAAAATCCACGCCGATCCCTGCGACTTCGCGCACATAGCGATCGAAAAAGACCTGGTGGCGGGCCTCATCGGCTATCTGAGTCGCCAGAAAGACGCGATCTTCCGGGCGCGTGAGTGGTTCCATGAAAGGTGCCAATGTGACGGTGACGGATTCTTCACCATCCAAAAACTGCGCCGCGAACCAGAGAAATGCCTGTTGCTGCTCGGGGGTGACTCGTTCGCGCCAATCGATGGCGTCTCGGGTAAAGTCCAGCGATCGCGCCGACCATGCCCCCTCTTCCCATAAGCGATACAGGCGGTCAGAGCCGACATCTCCGATCTCACGATCAACATCGATTGTGCCAGCGAGAAGATCCGAATCACCAATCATCGCTTGCCCCCTCATCTAGTCTGCTCTATCGATCACATTGTACCAGACTCCATACGCCGCAGAGAATAATTGGCCAGCGACCAAGACCAGCAAGGTCGGAGGCGATGGATCACGAGCAATTGGCTTGCCCTGTAGCCCGCGACATAGTACACTACATTATGACTGGTAAACCTGCTTGCTCATGAGGAGACCGAACTGAACGTGTGGACAGTATGGTTAGATGATGCGCCAGTGCGGCGTCTGGCATCAAGGACTGCGCAGGTCATCTGGCCAAACGCCTGGTTGGCGCCAGGATTCAGAGTGCGGCAGGTGCGATCGCACCGGTCGACCACCTTGCCAAATGAACGTTGGGTACGTGTCCGTAATCTGCTGGCAGGCATAGATGAGCGCGATCTGGCGTTGGCAATGGGCCGCGACCACACTTCCCCTTATCTGGCATTACCACAGCCCAGACAACAGTATCTGGGTCGCGAAGTGGTGGGTGAAGTCGTCGAGGTGGGTTTGGATGTCTCGCTCGTTGGTTTGGGAGACCGCGTGGTACTCCGCAATCCTGTCAGCTCGACGTGTGATGCACTCAGCTTGCAGCCACCTTGTCGGAACTGCGCTTCGGGCAATGACGCCCTCTGCGAACATCGAGCGCTCCCCTGGATGGGAGTGGGCGCCGGTTGGTCATCCGAAATGATCGTGCATGAAGGCCAGCTCTTTCAGCCTCCGGAGGATCTCCTTGCGGAACAAGCTGTTTTACTAGAGCCAGCGGCGCGTGCCATCCGCGCGATGTTGCGTTGTCCTCTGGAGCCAGGCTCGCGGGTCCTACTGATTGGTGGTGGCATTTTCGCGCAACTTATCGTCGCCGCAGCGCGCGAGCTGATGACTGGCGTCACCTTCATGGTCGCCACTGACCTGCCTCATGAAATTGCGGCACTGCGCGCGCTCGAAGGGGCCACAATCGTACCGCGACGCCCGCGAGAACTCTTGCGGAGGATTTCTGAACTCACCAGCGCGACACTTTTCGAGCGCGGCACACGCCCCTACCTGATGGGCGGCTGCGAACTGGTCTTTGACTGCGAAGGATCGGCCTCATCTTTAGAGGTGGCCCTGATGGCGACGCATGCTGGTGGTTCTGTCGTTCTGGTCCTGGGATATCCGCAATCCCAGCGACTCGAAACAACACGCTTGTGGTACGACGAAGTGACTGTAGTGGGAATTGGTAACCCGGGTCCTGAACACGTTCCCGAGCATATGGAACGCAGTATTGGCACACACGCATCCAATTACATGCTTGCCGCGCGGCTGTTGCACAAAGGGCAATTACGGACCGATACCATTATCACGCATCGACTCCCGGCCGCGCAATTGCGCCGAGCGCTCGCTATTGCCAGCCACCCCGCGCGCCACCATGTCACCCGCGTGGTCCTGGTGCATGAATGAGAAATTCAGAGAAAGTTGACGAGACATGCCGAATATTCCCCAGCCCTGGTCTGGCATCCTGGCGATCTGTGTCTTCCTGGTTGGAATGGAGGCGTGGAGCCAGCTGATCGGCATGGTGGCGCGCAAACTCACCAGTCATACGCTGGCCTCGTGGCGACAGTTGCGCATTGATCGCTTCTGGCTGATGAACGCCTTACTGGCGCCATTCCTGGCACTTTATTGGGTACTGGCAGCCTGGCTCCTGCAGTTGACGCCCAATCAATTAGGTTTGAATGCCCATGCGCTGGGACTGAGTCTGAGCGTTGGCCTGGGGTTTGCCTTGCTCCTTGGCATACCAAGCGCGATTCAGGCGCCGATTCTGGTGCGTCGCGGCCTCTCGCCGATGCAAGTCGACTTCGGGCGATCATTGCTCGATGTCATCGGGGTCATCGGTTATGGCCTGTTGCTCGTTGGTCCCGTCGAAGAGATCCCCTTCCGGGGCATCATCCAGACGGTCTTTATGCGCGCGTTACCCGGCGCTCTTCGAGCGGGGCCGTTCGCCATCTCGCTGGGGACAATCGCCGGCGCGTTAGTTTTTGTCGCCTACCATTATCGCAATGTGATCCTCGGCGGCGAGACGAACGCGCAATTTTTTCGCTTGATGCCAGGGAGACTGATCGCGTCTCTGATTCTCGCGCTGCTCTTCGCCGGTACGGGCTCCCTGCTCGGGCCGATCCTTTTCCATAATGTTTTGGACACCTGCACCTTCGCTTCGTTGGCTATCTCGCAATATCTGCGGCATCGCCACTCTCTTCCCGGGAGCCTGGTGTTGGAAGGCGATCCTGGGAGGATATAAATGCATATCGATATCTTTACTCTTTTTCCAGCGATGGTGCGCGGTCCGTTAGATGAGAGTATCTTACGTCGGGCTAGAGATGCCGGGCTTTTGACGGTGGGAATCCATGACATTCGCGCTGTCACGACGGATCGCCATCATGTTTGCGATGATGCCCCCTATGGTGGCGGAGCGGGGATGGTGATGAAATGCGAGCCCGTCTTCGCCGCGGTTGAATCCGTCTATCTCGAAGGTCCGATCATTTTGTTGACCCCCCAGGGTCGCCTGTTTTCGCAGTCTATCGCATCGGAACTCAGTGGGCAGGCCCATCTGACTTTGATCTGTGGCCATTACGAAGGGGTAGATGAGCGGATCCGCACGCAACTGGCAACCGACGAGATCTCAATAGGTGATTATGTCCTGACAGGGGGGGAATTAGCCGCGTTGGTCGTTGTTGACGCCGTCGCGCGCCTGGTGCCCGGCGTCCTGCATGATGCCACCAGCGCGCTCGATGAATCGCACGCTGGTGGACTACTCGAATATCCTCACTACACGCGTCCGCCCGAATTTCGTGGCTGGGGAGTGCCAGAGACGTTGCTCAGCGGCGACCACGCAAAAATCGCGCGCTGGCGCCGCAAAGAATCGTTGCGAAGGACGCGTGATCGTCGTCCCGAGCTCTTCGCTCATTGGCTGGCCATCAATTCCCCGCTCTCGAAGCAAGATCAACAACTGCTACGCGAATTGGAACGCTCTGATGAGTAGCCCACGATTGTCAGCAACGAGACACTAACTGTGTATGTGGACATGGCCGCACCAACGGCAGACGTTGGCAACTCTCGTGGCTCAATAGCGAGGTGCAACCTCTGTTGAATTGTCGGGAGTATGGCGGAAGTTTGCAACACCTACAAGCAGCTAGCAACTCAGCCACGCTGGTTGCCATGGCCTATGGAAATTGTGGATCTAGGGTATCAATCACCAACGCCGACAATTTCCTCGGGTTCGAGTCCCATGGCTTCGATGGCATGCACCAGTGCCGGGGTATCGATCACGATACCATGCTCGGTCGTACCTGCTACCACTGGTGATCGGTAGGGCCATTCGTGCTGACTACGGCTGCATTTCACGAAGTAAGGGAAATACGTCGCATGTAAAATGCGTTGTATGACGCTCTCGCCAGGTGCGGGTTCGTCACCCAGGGGACCAACGACACTCATCGCCACCAGATCCCATGGTTGAGCCGGCTCATCACTGGATGATCGATGTCCTTCGCCGAGGCGCGCGAGCAACGCTGCCGTCACATCCTGCGCGATGACGATCTCGATGGTGACCGGTATGCTGCTCTCGATTAATCCCCGCAATTGATCCGCTTGTGATTCCAAGACCAGCCGACCCAGGACCGGGTGTGGCAACATGGCCATCCGAGGACTGGGGTAGGTGGTAGTATCTGCCGGTCGCACCACTTTTAACAGGTGGATATCACTGGGTGCGGTGAGCGCTAAGGCCGAGACGAGATGACTGAGTGGATCAAGTATTTCCGCAGATTTCATGGTATTATCGAGGAGAGCCAACAAATGGAGTGGACGCGGGGTCGCGGGTGCGGGCAGAGTTCCCTGGTGACGGATGAGCAGAGTGGGAACACACGAGCCCAAGACAACATGCTCCGTCATCGAGACGCGTCCAAAATGTTGATGGCCAGGACCACAACTGCTCCCCATAACCAGGAGATCAGCGTGATCGCGCCGTAATTCTTCGAGAATAGCGGGAGCCAGGTGCCCAGCCAGACGATGAAACTCTGCGCGAATCTCAGGATATAACGTCTGCCAATGCCGCAGGACTCGACCCTCCTGCGCTGTGGTAGAACACAAGAAGACCCGCGCATCAGCGCCAAATGCGAGTCTGCCTGCTGCTTCAAAAAGAGGCAACGGATCACTCAATGTTTCCAGGGGGACCACGATGCGCGTGAACATACTGCTCTCCTTTCGTCCAATTGCCAATGAGCATCTGCACCTACGGTTCGATACCTTGGCAAACACCATCACCATACCACCCAGAGAGCACAGCAAAATCACGACCGATTACAAGACGGTCTCATCCTTGTAGGGGGCAAATTTCGTTCTGGCCCATGGATATGGGACAACAGTGGTAGCGGTCGATTGACGATAGTTGTGCCAATGCGTCGCGGCAGGCTATAGGGAAGATAAGAGGATTCTTATGTTACGGGCTGTCGAAATCTATAAAATGCTGCCAAGTGGCGACCAGTGGGCCCAATGGAGCAGCCTCTGGCTCCCACTCAGTGATCGCTGTGCCACCACCTGGACGCCGATTGGAACGGCGATGCGCTGGCGACCCGCCACCTGGTACTCGGAAGTTTGGGGTATGAATTTCTTCTGGCCAGGTCGCTGGTATGCTTTGCATGTCAAATATGCTCCAGATGGTCATTTCGAAGGATGCTACTGTGATGTCGTCACACCCAACCCCACATGGACGTCAGATGCCAACGAAGTGCGGTATACTGATCTCTATATTGATGTGATTGTGGATCGCTCCCGTCAAGTGACGACGAAAGACGAAGAAGTCTTCGATTGGGCGATGCAACGTCGACCAACCTTAAGGGAACTCCGCGACCAGACCTATCGCGCGCGAGATGATTTAGTTCGTCACGCCCGTGATTGGTCCGGACCGTTCGCGGCAATTCCACAGCAACTCAACCGGACCGATTGGGCTGATTTTGACCCAACGAGTGCAGAATTTGCGGCGGCTTGCGCCGCCCAGTGGCGAGCCGAAGATTGGAGGGGGGAATCTTGACGCAGGCGCAACGACTGCCCGTCCGTAAGACGAAATTCAATGGCGACCTCTGGGGCACCTTCGAAGTTTATCTCCTCCAGGAGGATGACGAGCGGATTATCACCTGGGAACCACGTGGCACGTTTATTCACCGTCGGTCCGGGTGGGCGATGCGCTTTGATCATCTGCAGTTCTTCTACCCCAATCGTTGGTTTGTGATCTCCGCCGATTACGGCACCAATGGTCTGTTGCGTCATTGTTATTGCGATATCACGATGCCATGGCAACCACCCACACGGACCAAGCGCCAGATTGAGTACATCGATCTGGAACTCGACCTGCGGGTTATGCCTGATGGATCCTCGCTCATTCAAGACGAAGATGAGTTCGACGACGCGATTGTTACCATGCAGTATCCCGATCACGTTCGCGATGGTGCCCTGTTGGCGTTGCAAATGCTGATCGAGAGCGCGCGGGCTTGGACAGAGCCGTTTGCGCAGATCCCGCTCGTCTTGCCACGCCTCGATTTCCATGCGCTTGCGCCCGATTCGCCAGAATGGCAAATCGCGATGGATGTCATCACCATGAGAAAGTGATTGAAATTCGTATGATTACTACCAGTTACCACACCCATTCACGCTACTGTGATGGGCAGGGCGAGATTGTGGACTATGTGCGCTTCGCTCTTGACCACGGCTTTACCTCTATCGGAGCCTCCAGTCATGGGACCATGCCTTTCGCAAATACCTATACCATACCCGCCGAGCGCCTCGCAGCGTATTGCGCGACCGTCCGACAACTCGCGGCCGAATATCAGGGACAAATAGCCATCGCCCTTGGTGCGGAGCTGGATGTCATTCCGCGTTATCGCCAGTATATCGTGGAACACGTTGTCCCGCAGCAGTTCGATTACTTTATTGGTTCGGTTCACCATATCGGAGAAGATCCTCAAAGTGGCGAGCCCTGGGAATTCGACGCCGGGGAGGATGAGTTTCTGCGTGGGTTGAACGATTGGTATCGTGGCGATATTCGCCAGGTCGTCAAAGACTTTTATGCGCTCGAACGTGTAGTGCCAAACTTCATGCCGGGTGTCGCCATCGCCGGACATATGGACCGCATCAAGAAGTATAACCTTCGCGATCGGTATTTTTCCGAGGATGACGCCTGGTATCGCGCGGAAGTCGAAGAAACGCTGGCGGCCTATGCTGTCACCGACATCATCGTCGAACTCAATACTGCCGGTTGGCGCCATGCCATCAACTCTCCTTATCCCAGTCCGTGGATCGTACAGCGCTGCCACGACCTGGGAATTCGGATGCAGATCAATACTGATGCGCACCGTCCAGAGCATCTGATTGCGGATCTCGAACGCGCGGTTGCCGTCTTGCGCGCAGCGGGATATGGCGAGCAGTGGGTTCGGCGCGACAACACATGGGTTGCGGAGGCGCTATGAGAAACCAACTACGCCTCGCGACCATCGCCATTCCCGCGGTCGGCAAACTCAGCATTCTGCCGTGCCCTCCAGGGGGCCAAGCATTGCCGGATGCGATTGCGGCGTTGCGCGAGATGGGCGTCACCATGCTGGTCTCGATGCTGTCCCAAGCAGAGATTTATGCATTGGAAATGGACGATGAATCGACCATCTGTGCTGGTGAGGGTATCACCTTCGTATCCCAGAGCCTTGCCGACCGATCGACACCTGACGGTACTTCAAAATTGGACACCCTGATTGCGCAACTTGCCACGGCAGTGCGCGCCGGGCACCATGTGGCGGTCCATTGTCGGCTGGGCATCGGACGTTCCGGTATGATTGGCGCCTGTGTCCTGGTGAGGTTGGGCTTCACGCCTGCCGATGCCATCTTTGTCTTATCGCAGGCTCGTGGTATGCGCATCCCTGATACCGCGGACCAAGAAAAGTGGATCTTCCGTTATGCGGAACGTGACCAGACCAAATGATGAGCCACATTGAGAATCTCAATCCAGCGACCCATTGAAGGCTTGCTGCATCTATCCTCATAGGGGCTGTATGACCGCAGGGCGTATCCCCTCGCTAGGAATGACTCTGTCCGACTATCTCCAGTGACATATGAAAACGACCACCCGCATGATATCCACAATCTCCATCCGATAATCTCCGCTTTCCCCTGACAACCATAGCGACGATCGTAGGCGTGATGACCTGGTGGTCTACTTGCCCAACGACTTGGCAGGATCTTCCCTTGATGATACCGCACTTCTCGTCGAAGTGAATCAGGTGGCAGGCAATTTGCTCGAGATCTTCTGCGCCCTCCTCAACCAATCAGACCTAATTGCTCATGGGCGATACGTCGGTTTCGACAACGATGATGCTGGCACATAGGTCTACACTAGTATATAGATGCACTATCATATCTCTTGATAGTCATGCTATCAATGTGGTATAGTAGAAGCATAGCGCGCCATGATGATCGGCTCAATGCTCCATATCATCATGGCGCAAGACAGTTCACACACGAGGTACAACCGATTATGATGCGACTCGATAAATTCACTGAGAAGGCGCGCGAAGCGCTCTTTCAAGCCCAGAGGAACGCTGAAGAGCGAACTCACGGCATCGTCGAACCCGAACACCTTTTGCTGGCCTTGTTGGCCCAGGAAGGTGGCATCGTTGGCGAAATTGCCACGAAATTGGATGTCAACCGGGTCGCGCTCCGCGCTCGGCTGGAGAATGAACTCAATAAGCTGCCAAAAGTGACGGGCGCGGTGGAAATTGGTGTCTCACCTCGTTTGCGCGCGGCGTTGGAGGCTGCGGCCCGCGAGATGGAACAATTCAAAGACGAGTACCTGAGCACGGAGCATCTCTTGCTTGGTTTACTCGCTTCGAGTGCTGATCCGGCCGCACGCCTCCTGAGTGGTGCTGGCATGGGCCGTGACGCCGTCCTCAACGCCTTGACGTCAATCCGTGGATCGCAACACGTCACCGACGAGAACCCCGAAAATAAGTACCAATCCCTGGAGAAATATGGCCGCGACCTGACGGCGCTGGCCCGCGAAGGGAAGCTCGACCCCGTCATTGGCCGAAATGAGGAGATTCGCCGCGTCATTCAGGTCCTCAGCCGCCGCACCAAGAACAATCCAGTCTTGATCGGTGAGCCAGGCGTCGGCAAAACCGCCATCGTAGAGGGCCTGGCACAACGTATCGTCTCTGGCGATGTGCCAGAATCGTTGAAACACCGCCGCGTCGTCGCGCTGGACCTGGGCTCGCTCATCGCCGGCTCCAAATTGCGCGGCGAGTTCGAGGAACGCCTCAAAGCGGTCCTCAAGGAAGTCACGGCTAGCGCAGGCGAGATCATTCTCTTCATCGACGAGTTGCATACGCTGGTCGGCGCGGGTGCTGCCGAAGGGGCAATGGACGCCAGCAATATGTTGAAACCCATGCTGGCCCGTGGTGAACTGCACTGTATTGGCGCTACTACGCTGGACGAATATCGGAAGCACATCGAGAAAGACGCCGCGCTGGAACGACGCTTCCAGCCGATTCTTGTCGACCAACCCACCATCGAGGATACTATCTCGATTTTGCGCGGCCTCAAAGAGAAATATGAAGTCCACCATGGGGTCCGCATCACTGATGGCGCCCTGGTGGCAGCCGCCACGCTCAGCTCGCGCTACATCATGGATCGCTTCCTTCCTGATAAAGCCATCGACCTGATCGACGAGGCTGCCAGCCATCTGCGCATTGAGATCGACAGCGTCCCCGGCGATCTCGATCGTATCGAACGCCGCGTTCGCCAACTCGAGATTGAGGAAGTCAGCCTGGGCCGCGAGACGGACCGCGCCAGCCGCGAACGCCTGGAGCACATACGCCACGAACTAGCCGAGGCCAATGAACAGGCCCGTGCGCTTCGTGCCCGCTGGGAGAATGAGAAGTCGCAGATGAGCGCCGTGCGCTCACTGAAAGAGCGGTTAGAGCAGAAGAAAGGTGAACTGGAACGCGCTGAACGTTCCTATGACCTGAACCTCTCGGCACAGCTGAAGTATGGTGACATTCCCTCGATCGAGAAACAGATCGCTGAGGCCGAGACCCGCCTCGCGCAAGAAGAGCATGGCTCGCGCATGCTTCGCGAGATCGTCGATGCGGAAGATATCGCGCAGGTAGTCGCTAAATGGACCGGCATTCCGGTTTCGCGGCTCCTCACCGGCGAGATCCAGAAGTTGTTGCATATGGAAGATTACTTGCGAAACCGCGTCATCGGTCAGGAAGCGGCCATCCATGCTGTCGCGGACGCCATCCGCCGCGCCCGCGCTGGCCTGCAGGATCCCAATCGACCGATCGCCAGCTTCATCTTCCTTGGCCCCACCGGGGTCGGCAAGACCGAGTTGGCGCGCGCGCTGGCGCAATATATGTTCGATGACGAACAGGCGCTGATCCGCATCGATATGTCGGAATATGGCGAGCGCCACACCACCAGTCGCTTGACCGGCGCCCCTCCAGGCTATGTCGGCTATGATGAGGGTGGTCAATTGACCGAGCAAGTCCGTCGGCGGCCATACTCTGTCGTGCTCTTCGATGAAATCGAGAAAGCCCATCCCGAAGTCTTCGACACGCTCTTGCAGATTCTGGATGACGGCCGATTGACGGATGGGCAAGGTCGGACGGTGGATTTTAAAAATACCGTCATCATCATGACTTCGAACGTTGGCGCCCAACAGATGCAGCGCCGGTCGATGGCCTTCACCGCGCATCGGGAGACGGCCGTGGCCCTTGAGGCGGAGTATGAACGTATGCGCGACACCGTATTGGATGAATTGCGCGTCTCGTTCAAACCTGAATTCCTCAACCGTATCGATGAGATCCTCGTCTTCCGCCCTCTCCACGAGAGCGAGATTACCCAGATCGTCGAAATTCAAATGCAGCGGTTGCGCCAACGCTTGGAGGAACGCCATATCACGGTGGAATTGTCTGAAGCAGCCCGTAACTGGCTGGCGCATCAGGGTGTCAACGAAGTCTATGGCGCGCGGCCGTTGAAGCGCGTGATTCAGCGCGAGATCGAAAATATCCTCTCGCGCATGATCCTGGAGGGTTCGTTGGTCGATAATAGTCAGGTCCTGGTCGATGCTATTGATGGAACTTTAGCGTTTACGGTGCACGGCGCACCAGACCATGGGGCGGAACCCGACCCGGCGGCGGCGATAACGACCGCCTGATCGATCGCGACGAGCCGCTCCGCACCCAGAGGGCGGAGCGGCTCGTCGCGTAGCCACCTCGCATCAACTATTGCGGCGATAGACATGCATTGAACCGTCGCTGACTGGTTCATTGATGATGATATCCCCATTGCGGATCTTGATATTGTAGAGACATTTGGGATTAGTACAGACCCATGCCTTAAATTGGATGGAAGCTCCCTGGCTCCCAAAATCAGAGAGGGGGACCAGATCTCCTTCGCGGCATTTGCGGCAAATCGGGAATTGCATCTCCATCATGGTTGCCTCCTGCATAACGGACGTTCGCCACGTCACTAGAACGTGTTGTGGTACAACCTTCATCCTGCCCGTAGGCAGAATGCGACGTTGTCTATCGGCACACTAGGCGGAGGGAAATGCATACTGTATCCCTCCCACCTGAAGAAAGCTGCGCGAACGCGAGCTTTCTTACGTCATCGTCGGTCGTGTGTGATTCGTTCGGTTGAGCCAGCCGGGAGTATGCTGCTCGCGCTTGAGGAGTTTGACAACCACCGCCACTTCCCCCGCCACCGAAAAACCCGATTGCACGCCTCTGTGGTGATAGTGTATCACAAGGAGCCAACGACACCGGACTCAGTTGTCTGCATGCCTCATCTGCATGCCTCATCTGCGAGGCGGATCGCCGGTTCTCACGCGTCTTGCGTCGGCAATCCGCACACTGTCGATTCCTGTCGCAGTGCCAGAGAGTGAAGCGACCCATCTGGCGGTCTACCCGCACAACCATGGACCGTATCCAACTCAACAGTCAGCAAACAGCATGCCAGAATAGAGTGCGCTTTTGAGCCCGGAAGTGTGCCGTGGAGTGATTGATTGGCCACCAATGGAACCGGCCCTTACCGGATTCCGCGAGGTCATGGCGTGAGCAAAGTACTCCTGGCTATAGGGGCCACCGAGTCCCAAGCATCCACAATGAAATCGCGCGCCTGCCGCAGCCGTCGGATAATCGTGCGCGGTGGCCAGAGGCCTACTTCGCCAGGCGCTAATTCCAGGGTAAAGACGCCCTGGTATCCAGCTTGCGCCAATCGCTGTACGAAATTCGCCAGATCTACGCGATTCCCGCTCCCTGGCATGCGATGGGTCTGTGGTTTGCGCAGGGTATCCAGCACGGTGACATCGCTGAAATGAATGTTGCGGAGACGCGGCCCAATCGCTGCCAAAGTCGCGGCCAGCTCTTCCCCATTAGCGCCCGCATGGGACGTATCGAGAGTGACAGCGAGGGAGTGCTGATCGACAAAGTCGAGGAAAAAGGGCAGATCGTCGAAAAGCATTGGCGGCTTTCCACTCAGGGGTCGTTGCGTCGTCTCCAATCCAATGACATTGCCCTGCCCCTGCGCCAGCGCGCAGGCCGCGTCAAGCGCCGCCACGTAGCGACGCGCGCGAGGCGACGCCAACGTGCGGGACTTAGGCGCGTGGATTACCGCTACCTCAGCGCCCAGGCGCCCCGTCGCATCCACAACTTGCCGCATCGCTTCACGGTAGTCGCGCGGCCATCCCGGAAAGCGATAGAGGGGAGGATGCACGCTGAGAATTGGTAAGCCAACATGGGCAGTTGTTTGGGCGAGTGCCGACATGCCCCGGAAAATGGTTTCAGGACCCAGGACTACTTCGGCACCATCACAACCAGCATCCCGGATCATGCGTAGCGCAATTGCCAGAGGCAGATGGTAGCTGGTCGCGGTGGAACAACTGACTCGTGGACGCAGGAGGACATTCGTCATTGTTGTCTTTCTTTCCATGCATGGATGAGACTCTTACCATGGCGCATGCCATTCGACAAAGAGTACCCCAACCATCATAGCAAGAAGAACAAGTGCCGCCAATACATCACCCATACGTAACCGCATGACCCGCAACTTTGTTCGCCCTTTGCCGCCGCGATAGCAGCGCAGATCCATGGAGACCGCCAGTTGCTCACCGCGCTGCAATGCCGTCAAGATCAGCGGGACTAACAAGGCGCCTATTTTTGAAGCGCGTTGAACGAAATTCCCCTTATCGAAGCGCACACCACGGGCGGTTTGGGCTTTGATGGTTCGCTCGAGCTCGGAGATAAAAATCGGCACGAACTTGAGCGCGATGACCATCACCATCACCCCTTCCTGCACCGGCAACCCCATCCACCGCAATGGGGTGAGCAATGACTCAGTCCCATCCGCCAGATCCACCAGGGAGGTTGTATAGGTCAGCAGATTGACGAAGAGATACAAGAAAAGGACACGCATGCTAATATCCGCTGTGAAGAGCAATCCTTGACGTGAGATGGTGAAGATTCCCCAATGCCAGAGGATCAATTGTGGTCCCGATCCCTGATAAAATAGCACCTGAAAAATATCAATGAAGATCAAAAAGATCAGAGCGGGCCGGAAGCTATTGACGATGAATCCCAATGGTAACCACGCCGCCAGCAAAAGCATGGCGGCCAACCCCAGGCAGACGAGATAGGCGGCAAAATGATTGATCAGCGAGATCATGATCATGAGGCCGACCAACGCCAGGATCTTAACGCGTGCATCCAAGCGATTAAGGACCGAACCATTGGGAATATATTGCCCCAGTGTGACAGTGCGACTTAATTCGATCATGGCAACTCCGAGACCACTGGTTGACCCATAGGCAAAGGGATGACGGTACGTAATGCCGCTTCCAGGTCGTCGGCGTGGCGCACGTTGGTTGGCAGTGTGGGGAACAGCGCGCGCAACTGTAACGCCAACCGCGAGGCCGCAGCAAGGCCGATTTCGAGATGACTGATTGGCTCGAGTGCCGCCAGGATCTCCTCTGGAGTGCCGCTATACCGGACCTGCCCCTCATCCAGAAAATAGTAGTAGGTCGCGAGATCTAAGATATCCTCCATGCTCGTCGTCATGTATACAATCGTCAGTCCGTCGTCGCTATGCAATTTTTTGATCATCGCCAGAAACTCCGCGCGACCGCGCGGATCAAGCCCCGCCGTCGGTTCGTCCAACACCAGAACGCGGGGATGCATCGCCAGCACACCGGCAATCGCGACACGGCGTTTCTGTCCACCGCTCAGCGCATACGTATAGCGATTGCGGAATTCTTCATATGGCAGCCCAACCGCCTCTAGGCTGGCTTGCACGCGCGCGCGCGATTCCGCCAGGGTCACCTTCTGCCGGAGCGGGCCAAAGGCGATATCTTTCCCAACGATCTCTTTGAGGATCTGTGTCTCTGGCTGCTGATAGACGACGCCAACCGCGAAGCGCAACGCATCCAGATCAAATGTTGGCGCGGCAACGTCCTGATCGTTATAGAAGACCATGTCGCGTTCGGGCCGAATGATAGCATTGAGGCAGTCTACCAGCGTCGACTTCCCCGCGCGCGTCGGTCCGACGAAAGCGACGAATGCTCCCGCCGGGATCGTACTGGTCAGCCCTGTGAGTCCAACTTGCGCGAACGGTGTTCCCCGCAGATAGGTGAAGCGCAGGTCTTGCGTTCGTAAGAGCGGAGAGTGGCCAGCGGGGACCGCTGCCTGATGTTGCGGGATGCTCGCCTGATCACCAAAGGCATCTCCCGTAGGTGTCATGGCCAGCGGGCGGAGCGCCGCGCCGAGATCTGCATCGGTCAGTACTGTGGGCGGTACCGGATAACCCGCCGCCCAGAGCCGTCGTCCGATGGTGGTTGCCAGTGGCACATCTAGCCCCAGTTCACGGACTTGCTCGATGGCGCCGAAGACCTCGATAGGCGGTCCGTCGAGCATGACACGACCATGATCCAGGACAACGCAGCGATCGAAGTCCGTTACTTCCTCCATGCGATGCGTGATATAGATTACCCCGATATGCTGGTCCGCGACCAGATCGCGGATCGTGCCTAACAACTGCCCGGCATAATGCCGCGGAAGTGTCGTTGTCGGCTCATCAAAGATCATATATTGCGGACGCATCGCCAGGATGCCAGCAATGGCGACGCGCTGTTTCTGGCCAACCGAAAGCTCGTTGATGGGCGACTGGACAAAGCTCTCCAAACCCAGGAGGCGAATCACCTCATGGACTCGTTGATCGATCTCCTGGCGTGGTAGTCCCAGGTTCTCTGGCCCAAAGGCGATATCATCGATCAGGGTGTTGGAGACAATTTGGTCATCCGGCTGTTGCGAGACCAGCCCGACACGTCGCCGCACTTCCCAGAGATCCGTGCGGCGTGTCGGGTCCAGATCGTCGATGCGCACCGTACCGGACTGGGGACGGACGACGCCAGTCAATACTTTGGCGAGAGTCGATTTCCCCGATCCATTCTGTCCCAGTAGCGCAACTCGCGTCCCTGGCGCGATCTTAAGGGTGATATCGGCCAGCACGGGCGCGTCATCCGTTGACTGGCGGCTATACGCGAACGTGACGCCGGTAAGCTCGATCATGCCAGTTCCTCTATGGGACTGAGTTTCGCTTGTAGCATCACTCAGTAAGACATTTTCGCGCGATCAGCCTTGTCTGGCGCGCGGACCAATGCCAGACGAGTGATAGACACTGCCCGGACAATCGCGATATTTAAAATAGTCGCGATAATCGCTTCCGCAATCGCCTGCGGCAGAATCAATGGGATAATTTCCGGCTTTAAATAGCCGCGCGCAATCGCAATTCCTAGCACAAAGATCGTGTTGGTAGCGGCCCCGACGAAGCCCGCCGCGCCCGCCGCTAAGTCTAACTGCACACGACGTAATGCGCTGAAGACCAGCCACGGAGTGAGCCCGATCAAGAGACGGGGAAGGATTGCAACCAGTGGGTCTTTAAAGAGCGGAGAAGTGGCGCGCATAAAAGAGAGCAAGCCAAAAGCGAGCCCGGTCACCATACCTACGGTAGGCCCTTCGATAGTGGAGCCTACGATTGTTGGCAGATGTTCGATCGTTGCATTGCCCGTGATATTGGGTATCGGAATAAATCCTATGCCGGGGATAACCCCAAGAATGATCGTGATCGCGACCAGCACCGCCGCCGTCACGATCCGCTCAGTGGTGAGCGCAAAGATACTGGGCGATGTTGCTCCGGATGGTCTGATGCCGCCGGAAGGTCCGGTGCCAGTCGCGGTGGACGAATTGGGCGTTGCCATCGATTGCTCCTTGATAGCTGATTGCGCGCCACGTTGTCGCGCTGCTAATGATCGGTCTAACAGAGACTATATCTGCTATGATAGGAGCATTCTCCCATCATTCGCTTCCATCAGTCAATAGTTGCTCATGTTGCTTAATAGTGTTTATGATACATCATGCTCTAGAGTGGGGGTAAGAGGTTCCTCTCATTTGTTGACGAGTAATTATAATCAGTTGTATAAGAGGATCGCCCGCCGCAATTTTCCTTGTTCGTTGACCTATTCTTCACTACCAGCAACCTGGAAGAGCTAGGAAGCATGGTATCAAGGGTTTCCAATTCAGTTGAGATCCTGCATAATGGCGGTGCCGACGTATGGTACGGGCAGTGAGCCATCGCGGAAGCTTTAGCCAGTGGGGCTTATATCAATTGCTCGACCATCATATTGAGCACACTGCGGTGCACGCGGACACCGGAAGGTCTGGTCCCAGAGGAGGGTTTGATGTCGCCACAACCGGAAGTCGGAGGGTCCGGTGCTATGGATAGAGTGGAATGGCCAGGTGCCGCTGAGATTGGACCGGCTGGTGCGAAATCACCATCCTTGGCACCCCCTTCGGCTAAGCAGCGCGCAGAGACCACGCCGCGCTTCCCCGCCACTAAACCACGACCCCCATCGCTCGTGCGACCATTTCTCGGCGCGTTGCTGTTACTGCTCACTACGATCCTGATTGTCCTTATCATACTCTGGGCCGAGGGGTATCTACGCTTTTGAAGTGGAAGGGGACAGAGGAGGCATCCCTTCTGTCCCTTTCCCATGAGGGTAACGCCCTCAGTACGCTTTGGCAAAAACAGCCCACGTTGTGGCGGGTTGGCCACAGTACACGCATTGGCCGCTGCTGGCATCCGTCGAGCGTTCGAACGGCAGGCACCGTACGGTCGCCTGGGTCTGCGCTTTGATCTCTGCTTCACACGCGGCTCCGCCACACCACCATGTCTCAACGAAACCCAGGTTGGCGCGATCCGCCATACGCATCTTGAACTCATCATAAGTGGCGACCTGGTACGTGCGTGATTGGCGGAAACGCAACGCGGCATCGAACATACTCTGCTGAATCTCGGCTAACAGATCCTGGACGCGCGCTACCATGCTATTCCAGGGTACACTTTCTTTGGCGCGGGTATCGCGCCGGACCAAAGTGCCCTGAGTATTCTGCACATCTTTAGGACCAATCTCCAGCCGCAGAGGCACGCCGCGTAATTCCCAATCGCTGAATTTAAAGCCCGGTTTGTTGTCGCGCCAATCAGATTTGACGCGTATTCCGCTCGCACGGAGCGTACGTTCCAGTGTCGTCACCGTCTCCTCGACAAGGACGCGCTCTTCGTCTTTGCGCCAGATCGGGACGATGACCACCTGAATTGGCGCGACTTTTGGCGGAATCTTCAATCCTGAAGCATCGCCATGGACCATAATCATCCCACCGATCAGGCGAGTCGACGCGCCCCACGAGGTCGTCCAGGCATATTTGCGCGTGCCATCCGCGTCCAGAAACTGGATCTCGAAGGCTTTGGCAAAATTTTGACCGAGATTATGCGAGGTTCCGGCTTGCAGAGCCTTGCCATCACCCATCATGGCTTCCATTGAATACGACCGCAACGCCCCAGCGAATTTCTCGGAGTCTGACTTGCGCCCGCGTACAACGGGGATCGCCAGCTCTTTCTCAACGAAATCCGCGTAGACCTCGTGGAGAATCATCAAGGTCTCGGCTTCGGCATCCTCTTCGGTACGATGGACAGTGTGGCCTTCTTGCCAGAGGAATTCTGAAGTGCGCAAGAATGGCCGTGTCCGCTTCTCCCAGCGCACGACATTGGCCCACTGGTTATAGAGCAGGGGCAGATCGCGGTACGATTGGACCCACCTGGCGTAGGTATGGCCGATGATCGTCTCAGAGGTCGGCCGGACGACGAGTGGCTCCGCCAGTTCCTCGCCGCCGCCATGCGTCACCACCGCCAACTCCGGCGCAAAGCCTTCGACGTGCTGCGCCTCGCGCTGTAAGAAATTCATCGGAATGAAGAGCGGAAAATACAGATTTTGGTGACCGGTCGCCTTGATGCGGGTATCCAACCCCTGTTGGATCGCCTCCCAGACGGCATAGCCATACGGTTTGATGATCATGCAACCGCGGACTGGCGAGTCCTCGGCCATATCGGCTTTGCGCACAACCTCGAAATACCATTGCGCGAAATCGTCTTTGTCGGCCAGATCCTCGACAAAGCGTTTTTCCTGACCAGCGGCAGTGTGACTTGGGATCTGATCAGCACCTACAACAGCATCGGTAGACTTCGATTGATCATTGTTCCCGGTGGTTTTCTTGGCCATGATAACTCCCTTCGGCATCGCTTGGAATACGTGAGCGACGCACGCAACCTT
>DAIDHM010000064.1 GCA_027459705.1 Ktedonobacteria bacterium
GAGCGGACCATCCGCCATCCACCATTGCGCGGAGAAAAAATCGGTACAGCGCGCGTATCGAGGTCGCGCCTTCCGCCCACGCGCTGGTCGACGACGCACCGCGGGCCGCGCGACGCGACCGGGGGCGGACCATCCGCCGCGCGCGACGTGGCAGAGGAACGGCGTCCGGATGGTGAGCGCGCGACCGGCGGCGACGCCACCAGCGCAGGATCGCCAGGGTGAGCATCACCACAGTGAGCAATCCACCGCTGACCAGCAACCAGGGCACGAGCATCTGCCAATTATAGGGCGGCGTGGAGGGTGGTGGCGGCGGTTGCGGATTGAAATACGGCTGATTCCCTGTATTATTGAAAAAGATCGAAGGCAAGCCATTGAGCGATCCGTTCGGATTCGCCGCCGACTGGCCGTTCGCCTCGATCGTAAAGTTGGTGGCCTGTTGCGAGAGTGTGCCGACTAATCCGGCCAGGACGAGCGCCAGACCGCCCCAGGTCGCCCAACTCGTCCAACGGCGATAATTGGCGCGGGCAACCGCCTGATGTGGGGGCAAGAAGGGACGGATCAAGCTATGACGCGCGAGCACTAACACGACTGCTCCACTCAGGATGAAGACCAGCAGGCCCAGCACCAGGGGATAGGTTTCATACGGCGCCAGCGCGAACAATGCCAGATAGACGACGAGGCCCGCGATATACAGGCGGCGCAGAGTGCCATCACGTACGGCGGGTTTGAAAGCCAATGATGCCAGCCATCCGCTGACCAGGGCCAGCGCGAATCCCAGGATATTGATGGTGAACAGCAGACCCAGCGTGGGCACGACCACGATCGCCCGGTAGATGGCCAGGCAACCAACGATATCCACGCACATCCCTACCGCGAGCAGCGCGAAGTAGGTCAGGGAACGCCTGATTCCTCGCGGAAGTCGGCGGATTGCCAGCAGATAGAGTCGCGTGGTCCAATACTCGCTCAGCATCACGCCCATCGTCGCGTATACCGCTAACGAGCGGAAAGCGACCAGTGTCTCGGAGAACACGTGCAGACCCAGCAACGCGCAACTCACCAGGAGCGGAGCGAACATTGCCGCTTCCGCAAAGGGGAGGACGAGCCACTCGGCCCACGGCGCGTCAACACGATCAGCCGAGCCGGATAGTCCGCTCCCAGGTGAGGGAGACAGCGGCAGGGGATGGATCCCGCGGCTGTCCGTCCGTTGGCGGTTGGCCCTGAGCTGGTCCGGATCCGTTTCGGCGCCGTTCCTGGACGGCATCGATGATCGCATGCCATTCCTCCCTTCCCCCAATGATATAGTATGGCAGATCATAGACGGGTGTGGGAAATGGTACGCCCGCGTAGCCAGTCAGCACCAGGTAGACGGTCACGGCAGCGCGTCGCAGATCCATGAGGTATTCGATTGTCTCCGCGCGCAAGGCACGCACCGCGCTGACGAGCACCAGCGTCGTCCCGGGACCATACTCCTGGCGGTGCCCGGCCAGGATGCCCTCGATACCCATGCCAAACTGCGGCGTAATACGCGCCAGTGCCAGGAGTATGCGTTCGCGCTGTCCGTGGCTACGGGCGGGCGGTAGCCACAGGGGATCTGGCGTGGGACCGTACGCCTGAGGTTGCGGCCCGACTGATGGATCTGTGGCGATCTGGGGGCGGCTTTCGTCCGCTTCCGCGTCATCCAGCACGGTAGCATTTGCCAGCATCCCGGTCGCATAGCCGGCATCGAGCGCCCAATACGCCAACGATGCGGTGGTCGTGATGGCCAATTCCAGCAGGTCGCTATCCACACCGCGCCGCCGCTCGTCGTCTGCGTTGACATCCAGTGCGATCAGGAAGCGATACTGCCCACCGGAATCGAAGACCTTGCTGCGCAATGCCCCGGCCCGCGCGCTGGCTTTCCAGTGGATGCGCCGGGGATCGTCGCCGACCTGGTAATCGCGAATCCCCGCCATACGCAATGGATCTTCCAACAGGGGACGGGGTGTTTTCAAGTCGCCGAAAGGGTGCGTGGCGGGGAGGTGCAGATCCACCAGTTGCACGATCAACGGAAATACCACCATCCGGCGCGGCGCGTCGGTCAGCCGTCCCAGAGATGTCCGCAGGAACAGCGGGTCACCGGCCGCGACGGTCGGCGCGGGCAGCGCAAAGATGCCGCGCCGCGCGCAGAAGATTCGATGTTGCCAGACAACGTGATGACCTGGCCAGAGCGTCTGCCAGATGGTGAGCGTCTGCCAACCAGCGCGGGAATGCGGGAGCACAATACCGTCCATCACTTCGAGCGCCTTGGGCAGATCGTATTCGACGACCACAGCGGGTTGAGGGAACGGCCAGTGACTCTGCAGGCGCAATTCCATGGTCATCAGATCGCCCAAGAAGGTCTGGATGGTGGAGAAGCGCACCGCCCCGTCGAGATGTGGTAGCACGCGCGCCGCCCACCATGCCGCGCCCAGGAAGAAGACCGCCAGGCCACCGGCTGGCACGATGAGGAGCGGGTTGTCCTGGACGATCGCCATGCTCACCAGGAACACGATGCACGCCAGCCACAGCCAGCGGCGGCCACGCCGCCACACCTGGGAGCGGAGTGGCACCGGACCTTCCCGTAGCCCATTGCCGGTACCGCGGGTCACACCGAACCATCCGGCGACCAGTCTGGTGGCGCGCTGCCAGGTACCAAACAGATCCTCAATGTGCATGTGCAGTATCCTTCACCCTGGGCCATACCCATGGACCACGTACAGGACATCCACGTACGGACCAGGTGGCACGGCGGACATCGGGCAGTGTCTGGTCTGAGGGAACGAGGGCGGCCGGACACTCAATGGTCCGTCGGGCGCCCATGTCACTGACTCAAACTTTGGCTCATTACCTGGCTTTCTGCCTTGCCATCAGTGATATTTCCTTTCGTGCAATTTCTGGAAAGACTGCTGGTGGGAGGATGCATGCAGAGGTTTAAATAAGGTTATTGTAATGCAGCATGGCCTTTTGGGCTTTTGACCATCGCATCCCGATCTTGCTCGTCTAGTTGGTCCAGCATGAGTTGAGCAATAGCATCTTGCTGCTCTTGGGGTAGCTTTTCTGCTCGGCTCACTGCCGCTTTCCGTTGTTCAGTCATGGTATACCTCATGCATATGACAAGTTATCTTGAGTATACCATAGCGTTAGATTCCAAATGCAGCATTGGTGACACGATGCATCGCGTCTGAGCGAGTTGCTGGATACGGCAGGGGGGAATGGGTGCATCACTGGCTTCAGGAAACCTGCGAAGCCGGTTATGCATTCATCTCGATCCTCATGGTGCGCATCGCCGCAAGGGAAACGGGCTGATTCCTGATGGGAATCAGCCCGTAACAGCACGTGTACTGCGCGGCCAAAGGTTTTAGAGGGCGAAGTCGGCGATGGGTTCCGGTTCCGCCTGCGCGATGGCATCGGTCACCTTTTCGGCAGGCTCCTTGCCGCGCAAGGGGATCTCGCGCAGGAAGAGCACCGCGACGAAGGCGATGACCATCATCACGAAGCCAATGGTGAACGACAGGGTCACCGATGACGAGAAACTCGCTTTGATATTGACAGCGAGTTGCGTCAACAGTCCCTGCGTCTGTGGCCCCAGGTGCGCGAAGGCGGCGGGGATGTCAATCGCTTTGCTGGCGCCGTTGATCTGCGTCAATTCGCTCATGTTGACATAGGGTTTCAGCGCAGCGGGCACACTCTGCTGGACCTTGGTGGTGAAGGTATTGGTCACAATCGCCCCCAGCACCGCCACGCCTATCGAGCTGCCCAGCGAGCGGAAGAAGGTCAACGAAGCCGTGACCTGCCCCAGCTTGTCGCGTCCAAAAGCGTTCTGCACGATGATCGTGAAGAGGCTCATCAGGACGCCGATGCCCAGTCCGGTGACGATCATGTTTCGTACTACTTCGGCATTCGAGGTGGAAGGAGTCATGCGCGAGAGCAGGAACATGCCGAAGGCGGCCACGATGAAGCCAATGATCGCAAGATATTTGTAGCGACCAGAACGCGAGAGCAATTGGCCGCCAATGATGCTGCTCACGATGAATCCCATCATCATTGGCATCAAAATGATGCCCGAGTTGGTTGCCGATTGACCCAGGACGACCTGCACGAAATATGTCAGGTACGAGATGGCGCCAAACATACCCGCGCTCAGCAAGAACATCGAGATGGTCGAGATCGTGAAGATATCATTCTTGAAGAGGCTGGGAGTGATCACTGGCTCGGCCTGACGCAGTTCGACCAGGATGAAGAGCGCGATCCCCACGGCGGCAATGGCGAAGAGCATGATGCTCTGCCAGCTGGTCCAGGACCATTCCGTCCCGCCCAACGAGAAGCCCAACAGCAGCGCCACCGCCCAGACGACCAGAATGCCCGCGCCAAGGAAATCGATCGTATGCATGACGCGTTTGGTCAGACGGGGGAGCGCCAACCCCGCGGTGATGAAGGCCAGGACACCGACGGGCATATTGACGTAGAACGTCCAACGCCAGCCCCAGTGATCGGTGATTGCGCCGCCCAGCAACGGGCCGACAATCGATGCCAGACCGAAGACCGCGGTGAAGAGGCCCTGCCACTTGCCGCGCTCCGAGGGGGGGAAGATGTCGCCGATGATGGCCAGCGCAATCGGCATGAGCGCGCCCGCGCCCAACCCCTGGATGCCGCGATAGATGACCAGTTGGGTCATGTTCTGGCTGGTGCCCGAGAGCGCCGAGCCAAGCAGGAAGATCACCATGCCACTCAGGAAAAAGACACGACGACCATAGATATCTGAAAGCTTGCCGATGATCGGCACGCTGACCGTTGAGGCAAGGAGGTAGGAGGTGATGACCCAGGTGATATTTGTGCCACCCAGATCGCTGATGATTCTTGGCATCGCGGTACCGACGATCGTTTGGTCGAGCGCGGCGAGCAGCATGCCCAGCATCAAGCCGATCAGAATGGGGACGAGACGACCATTACCCAGAGTTGGCGCGGCCTCTGTCTGTGACAGATCCCCGCGATTGTTCATTGAGATGGACCGAGCCATGTTATGCTCCTGCTTTTTGATGTCCGAGCGGATTCTCCGAGGTTGGTGCCAATGGGGCGCCGCCCTGTCGGGATTCCGGCTCAGCGTTTGTGGTCTGGGCGACCGCGAGCAACGCAGCCAGGCCGCGCTCCCAGGCCGCGAGATCTGCGGGATCCAGCGCGGCGGCGAGGCGAGCGATCAGATCGATGCTGCCTTGCCGCAGGCGCGCGGTCAGGGTCCGACCCTCCTCGGTGAGGGTGACCAGCGTCCGTCGCCGATCGTGCGGATCTTCCGTCCGTTGGACGAATTGGAGCTGGACAAGCCGGTCGACCAGGATGCTGGTGGCGGGTTTGCCCAGGCGTAATGCTTCGGCAACACCCGAGACAGTGAGATCGTGGCACCCGGCCAGGACCATCAATGTCTTGAGTTGCCCCATGGTCAGGTCCAGATGCGCCCATTCTTGCATCTGTTGACTGCCCAGATAGCGACTGAGTTCGACCTGAGAAGCAAGCGCTTTCCTGATGTGTTCAGGATAAGCGCTGAAATCGTGCATCATTGCTCCTCCAAACTGCGGACCTACGAGTATATTGCTACAATAGCATAATTATTTGTATTTGTCAAACTAATATGTATAGAGTAACATTTCTGGTTATCCACAGTATGTTGGCCGTGCAATGCGGAGAGGAAGGCACAGGATTCCAGCGTGCATGGTGGATATCGCCATCTGCGGATCCAGATGCTATGATATGGGCACAGATGGCCTAACGAACCACATAAGGAGCGATCCACATCATGGCAACAGCTGGTTCATCCGTCCGAACATTCATCGATGTCCTCATCCCGCATCCGCGTGCCGCATGGCTGAGTCGTGTCCGCGATCTCCTGTTAATCCTCGGTGGCAGCTTGCTGGTAGCGGCCCTGGCCCAATTAAGCATTCCTATGCAACCCGTCCCCTTCACCGGTCAGACCCTGGGTGTTTTGCTCGTCGGGGCCGTCCTGGGAGGGAAACGCGGCGGACTGGCAATGGTGGCCTATCTGGCAGAAGGCCTGGCGGGGTTGCCCGTCTTCGCCAATGGCGCGGCGGGTGAGCACGTCCTGGTCGGGCCGACCGGTGGATATCTGGTGAGCTTCGTCCTGGCCGCCGCGCTGGTTGGCACACTGGCGGAGCACGGCTGGGACCATTCGCCCTGGCTGATGGCACTGGCGATGGTGGCCGGTAACCTCGTCATTTACTTATGCGGCGTCACCTGGCTGGCGCATGTCTTACATCTCTCCTTCACCTCTGCCATCACCTATGGCATGGTGGTCTTCCTGCTGACCGACGCCATCAAGATCGTGATCGCAATGATCGCACTGCCCGCTGCCTGGGCACTGAGCGGTCGCCGCAACACGCGCTAAACCCAAGCGAATCCTCCCATCCTGAGAGCGAAGATCTGGTGGATGGTGTTGCGCGTCGCATCGTCAGCGAGATGCAACCCAGCCCATACCCATACCAATGTGCAGACACATTTACAGAAGTGGACGCGTGGCGATGACGCCGCGCGACACGGAGGGGACGACGCAATGACGCAGGGTCAACCACCGGCGGCCGGGCAGTCCGGTGCGAACCCGGTGCCGCTGGTCATCTTGAACCCAACAGCCAACCGTGGCAAAATGTCCCATCATCGCCAGGCCCTGACGGAATGGATGCAGCGGAGCGGCGCGGAGTATGCCGAGACGCAGAAGCGTGGTGACGCGCAAACGCTGGCACACATGGCCGGTCTGGAAGGTCGGCCAATCATCGTCGTGGGTGGTGATGGCACCGTCCACGAAGCTGCCAATGGTCTCCTGGAGGTTGCTGCCAGGGTGCCGATGGGCATCATACCGGCGGGGTCCGGCAATGATTTTGCCTGTCAGACGCTGGGATTGCCAAAGGACATTGACGCCGCGTTGGAACGCGCCTTCAGTGGCGCACTGAGAACCGTAGACGCGGGCATGGTGAACGGGCACTTCTTTGTGAACTCTTTCAGCGCGGGCCTGGATGGCGATATCGCCCTGGCAGCGTCGCGATTGAAGCGCTACCCGTTGATGGAAGGTGAAGTGCTTTATTACACCGCGGCGCTCCGGCAACTGCTTTTTGGCTATGGCCGCTGTCCCTGGCTTCGCTATGGGATGGATGGCGGCGAAGAATCAGCGGCCAGCAATGCAGAGCAGAGTCCGCAATCAGAGAGTGATACCTTCAAGCGCTATGTCCTGATCGCGGTCACGAATGGCCCCACCTATGGTGCAGGCTTCCGCATTAACCCCAGGGCGGATCCCCAGGATGGCCTCTTCGACATCTGCGCCGTGCGATACACGCCACTTTTGCGCGCCCTCAATTTGCTGCCGGTGGTTCGCAAAGGTGAACACGAGGGCTTGCCCGAAGTGCGGTTACATCGCGCCACAGCGATCCATATCGAAACTCGCACGCCCGTCACCATCCAGATGGATGGCGAGACGGCCCAGGGGAGTATTTTCGATGTCCGTAATTTGCCTGGCGCCCTGACGGTTCGTGTCTGAAGCACACACACCGCCGCGACCCGAGGGTATCTGGTCGCGGCGGTGTGTGTGCTGTGGTCGGCACGATGGTACCGGCATCAGGCGGGGGTGAGGCGCAGGTCGCGCAGCGTCACCTCGAAACCGCGTCGGGTGCCGTCCATGAGGAAGGTGAAGATCGCTTCGGCCGCGGCGGCGGCGACCAGATGCGCCACCGGACGCGCCAGCGGATAATCGCAGAGATCCGGCGCTTCGGTGGTTGCGGGGAGGACATACGCATCGTCCCACAATGCGCAGCCATAATCGCCTTCGCCGCCCAGCGCGATATGGCAGCAAGGAATACTGCGCGCATGCGCGGCGCGGCTGATGATGCGCCGCGATGCGATGTTATCAAACGCATCGACCACCAGGGTGCTGCCGCGTACCAGTTCGCCCGCGTTGGCCTGGGTCACGAACACATGCCGACCATCCACGCGCGCCCCGACCGCGCGATAGAGCATATAGGTCAGGGTACGCGCCTTGGACGCGCCGATATCCTGGGTCTGCCACGGCTGCGTCGAGAGGTTGCGCGCCTCGATGAGGTCGTGGTCCAACACGCGCAGATTGCGTAGCCCCATCCGCGCCAGATGCTCGGTGAGGTTGGCGCCCAGCGCCCCAGCGCCCGCGATGGTCACCAGTGCGTCGGCCCGCTCGCCGAGGTCGCGATAGATCTGCTCATGCAGAAAATAATTCGCCATGGCTCGCCATCCTCTCCCCGCACATGCGCGGGCTGGGAATGTGCCTGTTAAGATGATGGAACCGAAGTGGGAATCAGACATTCGTCCCCACCAGGTCCGCGCCGCTATTCGAACCAGACTACCAACCGCACGTGCTCCGCTCCGTACCGCTCGCCTAGCGGTTCCATCATCTTGATGAGGAGCCGCCAGTCCTCACCTAATGCATCGCCCCGGCGCAAACGCTCCGCCCGATACACCCGATTGCCGATCTCCCATTGCGCGCCTTCCTCAGGCGTTGTCTGGTCGTGTCGCGCGAGCAGTGCCGCCAGGTCACGGCTCCATGTGGCCTTGCCTTCATAGACCAACGTGCCAGTCGCGGCATGGCGGTACTGATGAACACGCTCATCCACACCCAGGGCGACTTCGTCACGGTCGATCGCGCGCAGTTCGGCCAGGTTCACCCACGTGTGGTCGCTGGCATATTCACCGATCTCTTCAGTATCAAAGCGCACCTGAGTCGAGACATCGGCGGGCAAGCCACGATTGGCGGCGATCGGACGGAAGCACGCGTAGTTGCGGACGCCAAAGAGGCAGCCAAAGGCATCATAGTCGCGATCGATCAACAAGCTGATGTCGATGCAATGCTGCCAGGTACCAGTATCCTGGTCCTGAAACTCGACCCAACCGTAGATATCCGTGCCCATCGTCGTTCCTCCTTTGTCGCGTGCTCGTGAGCCTGGCAAGGCAGCCGGAAGATGGCAATGAGGGGAACAGCCCTGGTGCACCCTACTCCTCGCACTCCAACATTCCGTTCGTCTCTCTGCAAAGCGGTTGCCAAGAAAGCTGGTTCAGCTCTGATCACTGCTATCGCGCAGTGCAGGTCTTGAGCGGATGAGCGCTACCCTGCGCGCGGTGACCGCAACTGCGGGATCTTCACCGCGCAAAGGACGGAGCATCCGCGATAATGCCGACGACACTCGATAGGTCAAATTGGGCGTCCTGGCCACTCAAGCAGATCCCCGACGCAATGACGTGCAGGTCGTCGGCGACCAGGGTCGTGGCGATCATACCGCCTTGTTCCCAGGTGACCTCCAGGCCGCGCGCCGTCCGTTGATACCTGACGAGGCTTACCCCGCCGATATCGAGCGCGGCGTGCAATCTGATCGTCACCAGGGGGTCGTCCTGACGACTGAACTGGCCGTCCTGCGACCTTGCCAGGCGCGCCGCATAGGCCATCATTGCGCTGGGACTACTCCGTCGCAGTTGCCGGGGTGGACGCCTCTCCGCTAATGCCGCCCGCAGCTCCGCCGCGCACCGTGGGTCAGCCTGTGTATCCAGGCGGTCGTACCAGACCGTCGAACCTTCCACGCGGCCAATCACCTGATCGAACACGTCCCCACCCTCCACCAGATGCATCATGACCGGGATGTACGGTGCGTTCCCATCATGCTCCACGTGGGGATGGGCGGGGAGCGCCAGCCAACGATCCGCCGAAAGAGGTTCGACCAGGATGTACTGGCGCGCGGGCCATAACGCGAGATAGTCATCGCGCAGCCAGGGTGGGGCGGCTTGATCCATGATCGCCGACAGCGGGTCAGTCATGCGGCAGATCCACCAGCCGGGTGTGGCATTGGTGACCCGCAGCTCATAGATGAGTCCATGGAGCCGCAGCCGCGCCCGACCTGTTGTCGTCAGGGGCGCGAGGAACGGGCGACCGGCACCGAACTCGCCGACTTGCATCTCGCGCGCGCTCTGCGCCAGACGCCGCGCAATTGCGAGCGCCGTGTAGCGCGTCGATGTATCCATAAGGTCGCAGCTCCTCTCTGCCAGCTCCACTCGCCTCAAAAACCTCTCGAGGGTCGGCGGCGCACCACATCCACGATCGAAGCCAGGTCAAAATCGCGATCGCGACCACTCAGGCAGATGCCGCTGGCTACAATGGTCATTGTGCTATCGATCTGCACCACATAGCGCTGCTTTCCGCGTTCCCAGGTGACACGATAGCGCGGGTTGGTATGGGCAGTCTCCGGGTTAGCGATGATCTCGACCCGCCCGAGGCGCGCGCCTGCGAGACTCAGTGCCTGGCGGATGTGTTCTGACAGTTGCGCCAGTTGTGTCTGCGCGATGCTCTCCTGCCGCTGCCGCTCCCGGGCGGTGAAGTATGCCTTTTGCTCCGCGGGAGTATGCAGCTTATACCCCGGATCATCCAGCCCGGCAGCGAGCGCCTCGGTAAGATACTCGCTGACCTCTGGATTAGCCTGGCGATCGATCTCCTCGAAGATATGCATAAAACCAAACCTCGGAATATAGACCGATCGGACCAGGCATTGGTCGAAGGCCGCGCCGTTGGTCACGTTGTAGATTCGCGTCAACTGGCTGTTGTCTTCCTTCCCGGTTGCATCGATCCACCAACTATGTAGTGGATAAGCGAGCCAACAGCCAGGATCATCCGTAGGCCCGACCAGGATGAAGCGATCCAGTTTGTGCCCATGTTGCGCGTCGATGTCCCAGGGCATCGCCGGCCGCTGGGGTTCGAGCCATGGCGAGTAATGGCTGCGTGTTTCCGTGAGTCGCGTCACCCACCATCCCTTAAAAGGCGGAGTCATCACCCAGTATGATGCGTTGCGACACTCAACATAGTAACTTTGCGAGGATCGGAAGATCGGTACGACCACCTCATCCTCAGCCAGTTCTGGAAATGCTGGCTGAATGGTGCGTTTCTTTGGACGTTTTGCCATGACCCTCCTCCGTATCTAATCGATTCAGGAAGCCTGCGCCTCCTGGTTATTGGCGGGGCGACTCTGTGGCCCGAATCCGTAGGAGGAGATCCGCGTGGCGGGAAACACGGCGGATCTCCTCCCTCTGCATCAAACAGATCCATACCTGGAGAAATAACACAGCTTAGCCACTGTCCTTGATTGAAGCAGCGCATTCCGTGACATCCAGACGATGGATGGGGGCTTGCGCAAGCTTCAGCAGGACCCCACAAGGAGAAAAATCCGGCGCCAATCGTAGGATCAGGCTGAATTTATCGCCATGGTACGTCGGATTCCTGGCCTGGTGGAATGCGCCCAGCAGATGCGCAGGGACGCAGTGCCACCAGGACGGTGGAACCCTCAGTAGAGCTGTGGCTTACCCAGGATGGCCAACCCAATCATCATAGGCGTGATCGTGCTCTGGCACGCGAGTGACCAGGCGATCGGCTTGTTCGAGTCAGGTGCGGTTTTATTGCTCTGCCAAATTGAGCTAGCGACACTCTCGTGCCGCGTGGGATTCGAACCCACATCTTTACGCGGGCAACGTATGTATCCGCACGAAGTGAGAACAATGCGACCGGGTGGTTCGGTGCCATCTACAGAGACGAAGGCGTTGTTCATCCAAACCATGACGATGGCAAATCGATACACACGCAATCCGGTTGGTCCGGAGACCGGCGTGTCATGGCCAGGTTGAGCGAGGCGCAACGTCAGCGAGATGCACGATTAGCCATAAATGGCTTTGGGTCGGACGATGATTGCCTGCTCTTCGCGGACAATCACGTACTGTTTGAGGACGGCGACCGTGCTATCATAGCGCTCGGCGAGGGTAGAGCAGATCTGCTCATCACTCGGTTGGGGCCCCAGATTCAACTCGACGAGATCGAGATCTTCACTGCGACCGGCAAAACGCACGTGCATGACGCGAGGTTCGGTTGCCTGCATGATGGTGGCCCTCCTTCAGAGCGAGGTCGCCTCTTCTGTGGGGGGAAGAGGAGAGGTTGAGAGATGTGTGGAAGTCGTAGCGGTCATGCGAAGGATTCGCACCTTCACCCTGACGGGTTACACTCATGTATACCGCTACCGTAGGACCACGCATCGAAATAGGTCACGCGCGGGTAAGTGAGAGACGTCTCAGTCAGATCGGCCGTGGCGAATCACTCCATGAAGTGAAGGTGTAAGCCGAACTTGTCAGGTGACGCTGCCCCTTTGCTCGCCGTTGACAGTTCTAGTATGCACACAAGCTTTGTGATTTGTCAAGAGGGATTCGCGCCAATTTGCCAGATCTGTGAAAAATCATGATATATTGGGCATCACGATACCCAATGGGATGTGTACGCGGGTGTGATAACTGTCGCGGCTGAGCGTGGCCAGCATCCGCAACCGCGCTAGCGATCAACTGACTGGATGCGATTCCAAACCGGGGAGGCGCGACTCCCAGACGGCATTGGGATGCCCGGCAGTGTTGGCGGCGAACGCGATAATGGGGCCATATTCCTGGCCAGCGAGCGCCAACGACCAGGTGGTGGCGCCCGGCGGCAGCTTCCAGAGAGCCGATCCCGCCGTGGTATAGATCGTCCCATCCGGTGCGACGAAGTTGCTGATATCGCCAATGAAGCTGTACGAACCGCCGCCCCAATTGGCGAGGGTCGGCAACTCTCCCCAGGACTGCGCGCCATCCATCGATCGATAGAGCGTATAGGTAAAAGCCTGGTCCAGGGTCTCACACGCACCAACCAACGATTTGTGGTCAAATGGTGCCGCGATCACCGTGAAGATGACGTTTGCGGATGAAGTGGCAGCGGACGGGCACACGCCGGGCAACACATTTGTCCAGGTCGCCCCATTATCGCGGCTGATATAAGATCCCGCACATATTTGCTGGCAATATGCATTGATGACAATCGCGCCGTTTAACGGAAAAATGTCGCTTGGCGTGACGGGGGTCTTGCTGACTGTGAAAGCCGCGCCCCCAACACTGATCGCCAATTGCGCCCCCGCGCTGACATAGGCAGTGGATCCATTCCAGGCGATTGCCGCGAGAAATGGCGGATCTCCGGATGGTTGGGGCAACGTTTGCGCGGTGAAATGCGCGCCACCATCCTGACTGCGCCAGAGGGTGCCATTGAGCGGGCCAGCGTACGGACCGGTGGGGACGATGGCAGCGAAGAGGAGGATATCTTGCGCGTTGGTAGGATCGACGCTGATCAGGCAACTGGAACCGGCGATATTCGTCTGATTGAGCGCGAAGGTCTTGCCGCCATC
>DAIDHM010000066.1 GCA_027459705.1 Ktedonobacteria bacterium
TGTCAGAAGCCCGATTGAGGGATTGAAACCGTGAGCAGGCCCTCTGGCTGGTTCACACCGGAGGTCAGAACTGTCAGAAGCCCGATTGAGGGATTGAAACGTCGATGCCCACGGCCCATAGAGCATCCGAAGTATGGGTCAGAACTGTCAGAAGCCCGATTGAGGGATTGAAACGTATTCCGACAAGGATTACTGCATCGACGACGAAGATCCGTCAGAACTGTCAGAAGCCCGATTGAGGGATTGAAACGCGTCAAATTATTAGCGCCAAAAGAATTATCACAATGTCAGAACTGTCAGAAGCCCGATTGAGGGATTGAAACCGCTCACATCCAGCAGGGCGCTGACGAAGTAGTCCCGGTCAGAACTGTCAGAAGCCCGATTGAGGGATTGAAACTGTAATATCCATGAAAGGGAAGATGTGATGTCTTATAATGATCCCGGTGGTGGGCTGGCTGGTGGCATTGGGGAACTATTGGGCATGCTTCTGAAGCGTCTCTTCGGCCAGGCATCAGCGGACGCACAAGCGCGGCGTGAGCAGCGTCGCAAACAACATCGGCCTCCGCCCACTGGTTCGACTCCTCCCAATAAACCGTAACAATGGCCTAAATCCTCAATATAGAATGAGCAGGATGATCGGCGATCATGAAAAAGCCTTGCTGCCAGCTCGGGAGCGCGCGCAGGGTAAGGTCGTGGCGTGGGGAGCGCGGGCGAATTCATTAATTCGCGCCTAAAGGCCTGCGGGCCACGAAGCCCGTCTTCACGGGCTGGGAGTAGGCGAGCTGGTGGGTATCCCGGAAAATACATCAGCTACATACATGGGAACCAAGCACGATGTTTGAGATCAGGCAGAGTGATTGGTAGGAACATTGCTCTGCCTTTCGCGAATAGAATGTTGTCGCAACCATTCCCAAAGAGCTTGTAATACCGCCGTCCATTGAGGGCGAGCGGATGCATGGGCTTGCCTCAGCGGGAAGCCAGAGTCTGGACGCTGGACAGTGAAGCAATCGTGTGGTACCCTGATTGGGAAATCCGGCGAAAATCGGATGGTCCGGCGCCGGAGGCCCAAGCCGAAGCAAGACTATCCTCACGGGTTGGCGGGACGCTAAGCATACCTCATTTCTGTGCGGTCGGGCAGATCGGAACAGCCTGGTTTTGCACCAGAGAAACGCTTGGGGACAGAGGGGCCGCTGGCATCGGGGCGTGCGTACCGATGGTAAGCGCACTGGCGGCACCGGACCATCCGGTTGAACCAAGAATCCACTTTGGCTTCAGCTCATGCGGCGTGTCAAAAATCTGTACAGGCAGGTAAGACAATGGCTATTTCCGAGAACATTGTTGCCCCAGTTCGCAAAAGGTTTGATGCCGCCGCCTTAGCGGACATCATCACCAATGCTATTGGCTCCTGGAACTTTATCATCGCACAGAGCATATTAATGGTTATCTGGTTTATACTGAATACTGCTGGATGGTTTGTCTGGCATTGGGATCCCTATCCGTTCGTGTTTCTGAATCTGTTCATGAGTATGGAAGCTGCGTATGCAACGCCGATAATTCTGATGAGCGGCAATCGTCAGCAAGTCCGTGATGAAGCCAAACGCGATGCGGATAGCGAAACCCTACGGCGTATCGAGCAAATCGAACGGACCTTGGATGCTCATGTCAATGGGACGGCCAAAGAACATAGCCAACAACTGCAAGACTTGCGATTAATCCTTCAGGAACTCCATACGCAGCTTTGCCCCGACTCGACACTGAATCTCACACCTGCCACACCCCCCTTGCCTAGCAATCTAGCGCCCGTTAAGCGAACCAATGAGTTGCTGAGGAGCGGTAACACGCCTCAACAACGAAAAAAAGCATCAAGACGCTGATTGCATCGACTGTACGTTGAATATGCACCCTCTCCCTGAATCAACCGTCCGTCACCCGCCACCCACGTTCCCCCGCGCCTTTGTGGCCATCCACCGCCGCCCATGAATGCATTCATGGGCGGTGCATACCATGGGTGGCTTTTCCCCCACGTCGCCTGCGTTTGTCAACGCCAGCATGCGATCATGCGGATCGCCCGCGCTCCCACCCTACGCCATAACTCCATCCATCGCTCGCTCCCACCCCGCGTTCCCTCTGACCAAACCGACGGCAGACCTGGACCACATCGCTCACCTCGCGCGATTCACCTGCCTGGAACGCCCGCCCACGCTACACAGGCATCTTGCGGTATACTGGATGAGTCTGCGGCGATGTCCCGTATAGCCCCTCCAAGGAGGCGTGACGATGCCCGACCAACCCGATGACAAGCTCTGGAAAGGCCTACCCCGCAATGTCCTGCTCGCGCTGCTGCGCCTCGCCCTCCCTTCCATCGGACCCACGCTCATCCCCTTCCAGACCGAACTCGTTCCCCCCGTCGCGCTCCGTCTCGATGGCGTCTTTCTCGGCGAGGTCGAATCGATCCGCTGTCTGCTGCACATCGAGTATCAGAACTCCATTGACTCCACGATGCCCCGCCGGATGTATGATTATGATATCGACCTGGAACGCGCCGCTTTCGCCACCCTGGGTGAACGCCTCCCCGTCCTCCCCATCGTGATCTGGGCGGTCCCTGGCAAGACTCCCGCGCCGGTCTATCAGGTGAAATTGTGGGGAGAAACGTTTGCTCATCATACTTATTTTGAGATACACTTACCATTGATCTCCTGGCAACAGGATCTCGATCCCGTGCTGTTGGTCCTGGCTCCCTATTTCCGGGGGGTACAACGCGGGGACCTGGTCGCCATCGGCGAGCGACTGTATGCGGAAGCGGATCCCGAGCAAGGCAAGGTGTTGCTGGCCTCGTTCCTCGCCTTGAGCCAGCAAACGTTTGGAAATATCCAGGATGTCCTCGCGACCCTCCTGGAGAGATTGGGGTTGCTTATGATGGATATCGAGCAGGCAATCATCGAAAGCCCATTATACCAGTCCGTGATGGCGCGCCAGATTGCCGAGAGTCGCGCTGAAGCTGTAGCTAAAGGCATAGCCGAAGGTGTGGCTAAAGGCAAAGTCGAAGGCATAGCCGAAGGTGTGGCTAAAGGCAAAGCCGAGGGTAAGGCGGAAGGCAAGGCCGAGGGTAAGGCGGAAGGCAAGGCCGAGGGTAAGGCGGAAGGCAAGGCCGAGGGACTCTCGGAAGCCGTCGCTACCCTCTGGCAGACCATATATCAGTCCGCACTTCCCGCCGACATCGCGGCGGTGCTGCCCACCTGCTCGGAGCAGCAACTGCTGACGATCCTCCGCGCCATCGGTGCGCGAACATCTGAGGCCGAACTGCGGGCCACATACCATTGGTGAGACGCGAGCGTGAGGCGCGGCCCTCACAGCCGTTCCCGCGTCCACTCTCTGTGCCACGCACGCGCGGTGATAATCAGTTTAAACCGATTTTGTGTTATTAGCCCATGAATTTATTCATGGGCGGTATGCCATGGATGCTCCTTCCCCCCCGCGCCGCCCGCGTTCCCCCGCGTAATTCCCACTCCTCGCGGTGCTGGCGCGATCTGCTATACTTGCTTGTGAGAATTCTGGGCGGAGGTGCTGCACGGATGGCACAGCTGGAAGATCTGGTCCCCGGGACGCGTGTTGTCGGCTTATTGCCCGGTGGCGCCGTCACCATCGTTGCCGCGCTGCCGCGGGGCAGCGACGCGATCGAGGTGGTCTATCGCGACGCGGCGGGGCGGCTGGGCCAGGAACTGGTCTTCAGATCCATGGAAGACGCTCTGCGCATCGCTGATGCGGAGATGCAGTGGCGCTTCGATGCCGATGGCGCGCAGTTTCGCCTGGCCGCGGAAGCGCGACGCATCCAGCTGGCGTATCTCTTCGACCCACTTTTGGCCGTCCACACCTCGCGTATTGAGCCGTTGCCACACCAGATCACCGCCGTCTATGAGGCGATGCTGGATCGCCAGCCGCTGCGCTACGTGCTGGCCGATGATCCCGGCGCGGGCAAGACGATTATGACTGGATTGCTCATCAAAGAGCTGTTGCTTCGCGGCGACCTGCGGCGTTGCCTGGTGGTGGCGCCCGGCAGCCTGGTGGAGCAATGGCAGGACGAATTGGCGCAGAAATTTGACCTGCCCTTCGAGATTCTCACGAATGATCGCCTGGAAGCGGCGCGGAGCGGGAATGCCTTTGCCGAGATGCCGTTGCTGATCGCGCGACTCTACAAACTGGCGCGCGACCCCGAGACACAGACCAAATTGCTGGCGACCGAGTGGGACCTGATCGTCGTGGATGAGGCGCATAAGTTAGCGGCCTCATTCTATGGCAACGAGATCAAGTACACCAAACGCTACCAGCTTGGCCAGGAGTTGGGCAGGATCACCCGCCATTACTTGCTGTTGACGGCGACGCCACACAATGGCAAAGAAGAAGATTTCCAGCTCTTCATGGCGCTGATCGATCCCGATCGCTTCGCCGGACGGTTCCGCGACAAAGTGGAGCATGTCGATACCTCGGACCTGATGCGCCGATTGCTCAAAGAACATCTGCTGACCTTCGCGGGCAAACCGCTCTTCCCGGAACGGCGTTCGACGACGATTGACTACCCGCTGACCCCCGAGGAAAATGCGCTCTATAACGCCGTGACGGACTATGTCCGCCAGGAGTTCAATCGCGCTGAGGCGCTGGCGAACGATGGGCGCAAAGGTACGATCGGCTTCGCGCTGACCATCCTGCAGCGGCGGCTGGCTTCGTCCCCCGCCGCGATCTGGCACTCGCTCAAACGGCGACGCGAGCGCCTGGAACGCCGACTGCGCGAGGAGCAGGCGCTGGCCGCATTGGATGAGGCGGTGCTGACCGAAGAGCGCGATGTGCCGACCTTCAGCGCCGAGGAGCTCGAGGATCTGGATGAGCAAGATCCGGATATCGAGCAGACCGAGACGACCGTGGTGGATCGCGCGACGGCGGCGCGGACGGTCGCGGAGTTGCGGGCGGAGATCGCTGTGCTCACCAGGCTGGAAGAACAGGCGCAGCTCCTGCGCCGCGCCGGCACCGATAAAAAATGGGATGAGCTCTCGCGACTCTTGCAGAGCCCCGAAATGTTCGACGCTGATGGGCGACGGCGCAAGCTGGTGATCTTCACGGAGCACCGCGACACGCTCGCCTACCTCGCGGAACGCATCGGCATGCTGCTCGGCCAGCCCGAAGCCGTCGTCCAGATCCATGGCGGTCTGCGGCGCGACGAACGCCGCCACGCCCAGGCGTCCTTTACGCAGGACCCGACGGTGGCGGTGTTGCTGGCGACCGACGCGGCGGGCGAGGGCATCAACCTGCAACGGGCACATCTGATGGTGAACTATGACCTGCCCTGGAATCCCAATCGACTGGAACAACGCTTTGGCCGCATCCACCGCATCGGCCAGACGGAGGTCTGTCACCTCTGGAACCTGGTCGCGGGCGAAACGCGCGAGGGCGAGGTCTATTTCCGGCTCTTGCGCAAGCTGGAGGATGCGCGCGACGCGCTGGGCGGCAAGGTCTTCGACATCCTCAGCAAACTGACCTTCCAGGATGTACCCCTGCGCGATCTGCTGGTGGAGGCGATCCGCTATGGCAATGATCCCACGGTGCGCGCGCGGCTGCATACCGTCGTCGAAGGCGCGTTGGATACCGCGCATCTCGAAGCGTTGCTGGCCGATCGCGCGCTGGCGACGGATATCCTGGGGCAAGCGCGCGTGCGTGAGGTGCGCGAGGTGATGGAGCGCGCCGCCGCGCGCCGCTTGCAGCCGCATTTCATCGCGGATTTCTGCCTGGAGGCCCTGCGCGCATTCGGCGGGACGGTCCGCGAACGTGAGCCGCATCGCTATGAGATCACCCATGTACCAGCGCCGTTTCGCCGCGCGGATCTCACCAGCGGTCGCGAACCCGTCCTGCCGCGCTATGAACGCATCACGTTTGCCAGCGATCTGGCCACAATGCCGGGCAAACCGTTGGCGGCGCTGATCTGCCCGGGACATCCACTCCTGGACGCGGCGATCGCGCTGGTATTGGAGCGCTATGGAGCGACGCTGACAACCGGCGCGCCACTGGTGGACCCGGCTGACCCCGGCACGACGCCGCGGGTGCTCTGCTTGCTGGAGCATGCCATCCAGGATAGTCGGCAGGATGGCGCGGGCAATCGCCATATCATCTCGCGGCAACTGCAATTCATCGAGCAAGATGCGGCCGGGGCCACGCGCGTCGCGCTGGCGGCGCCTTATCTGGACTATGCGCCGCTCGCCGCGGATGACTTACCGCGCGTCGCGCCGATCCTCACCGCCGACTGGTCAGGGCAGGCAGCTGTCGCGGCCGCCCTCGACTATGCCGTCACTCAACTGGTGCCCGCGCACCTCGCGGATGTCCGCGCGCGGCGGCTGGACCGCATCGAGCGGACGTTGCGCGCGGTCCGCGATCGGCTGACCCGCGAGATCGCCTACTGGGATCGCCGCGCCAGTGAGTTGAAAGATCAAGAATTGCGCGGCCATCCCAATGCGCATCTCAACTCTGGCAAGGCGCGCCAGAATGCTGATGCATTGGAACGCCGACTGCAACAGCGCACGGAAGAATTGGAGAATGAGAAGGCGATCGCGGCGTTGCCACCGGTGGTCGTCGGCGGCGCGCTGATCATCCCCCAGGGGCTACTGGATCACTTGCGCGGCGCGCCAGAACCCGATGACGCGATGGCGCGCGCGACGGCGCGCATTGAAGCGATCGCCATGGCAGCGGTCGAGGCCCACGAACGCGCGCTGGGATTCGAGCCCCGCGATGTCAGCGCGGCCAAGATCGGCTATGATCTCGAATCGCGCGATCCCGTCACCGGCGCGCTGCGCTTCATCGAAGTGAAAGGCCGCGCCTGGGGCGCGGAGACCGTGACGGTCTCCAAAAACGAGATCCTCACGGGGCTCAATCAGCCCGAAAATTTCTTCCTGGCGATCGTGCTGGTCGATGAGGTCGCCCGCGAACTCGCCTACGTGCGCCGACCGTTCCGCCAGGAACCTGACTTCGCTACCACCAGCGTCACGTTCAATATCCAGAAACTGCTGGCCGCCGCCGAATTGGGCATACCGTAGCGCGCCGATGGCGGCCATCCCCACCGCCCATTTTTCCCTGCGCGATCCGCCTGCCTGAACCCAATCCGCGCAGGCGGATTTCGGGGCCCGCAGGCCTTTAGGCGCGAAATTATTCGCCCGTGTCTCCCCCGCGCAACGCCTGCCGTAGTGTGTGGGGGTATTCGCTTCCCCGGTCGCCGGGGGTTGCAAACCCCCGGCTAGGCGGCTGCGGCCGTCGAAACCGGTCAAAGACCGGTTACGTGTTGATGGCAGCGGATCGCGCTACAATAGATTGTCGGCCAGGCACTCGTTCGGTCCAGTTTACGAGGTCGTAAAGATGATCTCTATGGGGGAATGGCGAACAGCGTAAAGTCAAAGATTATCGCCTCACGCGCTATACCTGTTATCTCATCGCGCAGAACGCGGACCCCAGCAAAGCAAACGTTGCTCTGGCGCAAACATATTTCGCCATCATGACCAGGCAGCAAGAAGAGTTACGCGAACTGATTCAAGAGGCTGGGGACGATCCCACTGACTGAAATTGTCAGGCGCATTGTGTTGCGCCAGGAATTGGCGGAAGCCAACAAAAATTGACATGAGCGCGGTAATTTGATATAATTATGGTATTAAAATCACCTGCAACGACCTTCTGGTTGTTTGCAGGGCTTTTTTATACACGAAAGAGGTTTTTTCGTGACACAACCGCATATGCGATGCTCTGTGATCATTGATGGTAGCAATTTATACCACAAACTAAAATCGCTCAACTTGCAAAATCTGCTCTCTTTTGATTTTGCTGGATTTATCTCATCTCTGATTGGTACTTCACAATTGGTTTCAAATCGATACTATATTGGGGCAATTACAGAAAAAGCCCGTAAAGCCGCTGTGCCTTTAGGCCATGCAGATGTAAGGGCTTGCGTGGGCTTCAGCCAGAGTCCCGGTGCGTGACAGGTAAGACGTTCTTGTTGTAGAATGTCTACAGGGAGAACGACATGGATTATCAACACGATGAGCATCATGTGCATCTCATCGTCTACCATCTGATCTGGTGCCCCAAGCGGCGAAAGCGTGTGTTAGTGAACCAGATTGGTCAGCGATGTGAAGCCCTTATCCGGCAGAAATGCGACGAAAAG
>DAIDHM010000052.1 GCA_027459705.1 Ktedonobacteria bacterium
TACCCTCCCGCATGGTGTCAACAATCCCCCCGAACGGATTTCCGATGGTGCGCGCAATCCGTTCTCAAAGAAGGTGCGGTCGACGCTGTGGCCAGCCATCTCCATTCGCATATCTTGTGCCATGCATCAGACAAGTGACAAAGTGGTAGGGAAATTGCGTGCTTTACGTTTCAAGTCGCTAGTCTTTCCGGGGTTGGGGCTATTGTGTACGGTCCTGATCACCGACGTGCTGAATCCCCCGAACCTCATCCCAGCAACATCGTCATGCGCCTCCCTAAGAAAGCACCATCTCCGCATCTTCGATGATATAGCGGTATCCTTGTTCGGTCAGGAAAAGCTGGCGGTTTGCGGCAAAGTCCTGGTCGCGTGTATCGCGCGTCACAATCGTATAAAAATACGCGATGGATCCATCGGCTTTCGGACGGAGTAATCTCCCCAGACGTTGCGCCTCTTCCTGACGCGATCCAAATGTTCCAGATACCTGGATGGCCACATTCGCGTCAGGAAGATCGATCGCGAAATTGGCGACCTTACTGACCACTAACCGCTTAAGTTCGCCTTCGCGAAATGCGTCGTACAATTTTTGTCGTTGCTGGTTCGAGGTACGGCCCGTGAGCAGTGGGGCATTCAGGACTTCGGAGAGCTCTTTGAGCTGGTCGATATATTGCCCGATAATCAAAATTTGATCGCTGGCATGGCGTTCAATGAGCGCCCGCACGATCTCCGTCTTGCGCGGGTTCTCGGCGGCGACACGATATTTTTCGCGATCCTCGATCGTCGCGTAGTTCAACCGCGCCTCGTCGGGCAAAGTGGTGCGGATCTCATGGCACTCCGCCGTCGCGATCCAGCCCTGGCGTTCCAGTTCGCGCCAGGGCACATCATATTTCTTGGGACCGATCAGACCAAAGACATCACTCTCGTGCCCATCCTCGCGGATCAAGGTCGCCGTCAACCCCAGTCTGCGGCGCGCCTGAATCTCGGCGGTAACCCGAAAGATCGGGGCAGGCAACAGATGGACTTCATCATAGATAATCAGCCCCCAATCGTGGGCTGTCATCAGACCAAAATGCGGAAAATCTCCATGCTCACTGGCACGATAGGTCAGCATCTGATAGGTGGAGACCGTGATGGGTTTGATCTCTTTACGATCGCCAGTATATTCGCCAACCATATCGGCGGTCAGTGACGTTTTATCGAGGATCTCATGGATCCACTGGCGAACGGCGACGGTGTTCGGCGTCAGGATCAGAGTGGAACGACCGACCGTGGCGAGCGTCGCAATACCAACTATGGTCTTACCCGCGCCACAGGGCAAGACAACGACCCCACTCCCACCGGTCGGCGCGCCATCAGCATAGAAGGCTCGAACTGACCAATCCTGGTATGGACGCAGCGAGAAGGTTTTACCACTGGCGGCGGTTTCACGCAAAACAACCGCGATCGGCGTCCCATCCGTATAGCCCGCCAGATCTTCCGCGGGATAACCAATTTGTATCAGTGCCTGCTTCACATGCCCGCGACGGCCAGGATCGATCTCCAGGGCATCAGGATCCGACCAATCTATCAAAAATTCTTGCAAACGGTGGTTGCGGCTCAGTTCCACCATCAGGGCATGATCGGTGGATCGCAGGAGCATTTTGGATCCTTCACGCACGAGCTTGACACGGCCATAACGACCGATCAGGTCATTGATGGTCGTGACGATGTTGGCGGGAATGTCATATTTGGTCAGGTCGCGCAACTGGCGCAAGATCATGTCAGCATCCAGACCAGCGGCAGCCGCATTCCAGAGTGAGAGCGCCGTGAGCTTGTAGGTATGGACATGCTCAGGCGATTTTTCCAGTTCGGCAAAAGCGGCCAGGAGGTCGCGCGCTTCCGCCGAACGTGGTCGATCGACTTCCAACAAGATCGAACGGTCGCTTTGAACGATAATCGGGTTATCGATTTGAACGGGCACAGTGCGCTCCTCACATCCAATGAAATGCTTACTCAACTACTGGCGTTGCCGCCGCGTGGCCCGGTGCCATACCATTGCCAGCGGCTACCCAACGTCTTAGCAAGGATACGACCAACGCGCTGGTTGCGGCTTCATGGCCCACCATCAGGTGGGTTGCGTTGCGCACAACCGCGAGATGGTGGAACCCCGGCAAATTGGTCACCCATGGTTCGACCTTATGCCGTGGACTGACTTCATCGTCACTGCCGATGATGAAGAATCGAGCCTGGTGCGGTGGCGCAGGCACCAACGCATGGGTCAGCCGAAAATGGGGAGGGCTCACCGCCACCACCGCACCCACTCGTGGATCCGCGCCACCATAAAGCAACGCTGGTATGGCGCCAAAGGCATGGCCGATGAGGGCCAGATGCTGGATTGCCCCACCGACGTGATCCAGAGCGAAAGCGACCGCCCCAGCAATGTCCAGCGGTTCAAAGCGCCCATCACTCGGATCGCCTTGACTTGGGGCGACTCCGCGAAAGTTGAATCGCAAGGTCGCCCACCCTGCGGTAGTAAGATCCTCCGCTAACCTCCGGGTCAGTGGATCATTCATATCCGCGACAAGCGGCTGAGGATGGCAAAGAATCGCAACGGGCCATGTCCCGGGTGACGCGGGAGACAACCATTGACCCGCCAGACGGGGAGGCGGATGACGCATAGTCTGTCCGTCGTCCAGACCCGCGCTGAAAAATTCAACCGACTGGGCACTCGGCCACATCGTTCCCCTCCACATCCACGCATTTTCCGGACTCACGTTGAACAGGGCAAGTTCGCATCTTATCCATCATATCGCGCCAAACGGCGGAGCGTCAAAAATAATCCCTGGTTGAGAGAGAATTGGGAATGGATTGCCATATCTGATCCGCCGGGTAACAGACATCACAATTGCGCAGCATTGCGCGTGCAGACCAGGGATCTGCGCAATGAAGGTCCACCTTCATGCTTGCTATTCTGGCATCAGGCATGTGCTATCGTGTCCAGAGAGCGTGCGATGACGCGTTCATCCCTTCAAAAAGGAGATTGAAATATGATCTCACCCAATCATGGTGCGCGTCCTCGCCTGACAACTACGACCAGACAACGATTGGATACCGCCCTGAATTGGGCAACCAGGCGCGATCAGATCGCTGTGATTCTCGGTGGACTGGTGCTCACGGCCTTCATCCTCTGGATCCTCTCCCATGTCGCCCGCGCAATGGTCTTACTGCTCCTGGCATCGCTGTTGGCGTATATTCTGATGCCCGGGGAGCGCTGGTTGCGCAAATTCGTTCCGCGCTGGTTAGCGTTGTTGCTGGTCTATATCGCGCTGATCGCGGTGATCGGCGGTTTAGGATACCTGGCCATCACGACCGCCATCCAGCAATTTGGTCTGGTCGCACAAAGCATCACGAGCCTTTTCTCCAACGGTCCACACGGTGAACCCTCACCGATCATTCGGGCATTGCTCAATTTTGGCATCTCACCGTCACAGATCAGTCAAATGCAGCAGTACCTCATCTCTCAGACCGCGGGTATTCAGCAACAGGTCATCCCCGTTTTGCAGAGCTTGATCAACGGGACACTCGATACAGTCTTATTGGTAGTCATGAGCATCTATCTCTTGATCGATGGTGAGCGGGTCACGACCTGGTTGACGACTCAGACCCCCGAACCAGCACGCGGGCGCATCCGATCGTTTCTGCAGACTTTGCACCATGTGGTCGGCGGGTACGTGCGCGGACAGTTCACGCTGAGTCTCATTATCGGCATCCTCGTAGGAGTCGGGATGTGGATCTTGCGTGTTCCAGCGGCGATCTTCCTCGGGGTTCTGGCCTTCGTATTAGAGTTCATTCCGATCGTCGGGGTATTCGTCTCGGGTGCGGTCTGCGTGTTGCTGGCTATGACGGTAGGATGGGGCAATGCCATTCTGGTTCTGGTCTATTTCATCTTTGTGCATATCATCGAAGGTGAGGTCCTGGGCCCGCGCATCGTCGGACGCGCTGTCGGCCTTCACCCCGCCATCTCCATCGCCGCCCTGATCGCTGGAGCTGATCTCTTCGGCATCTTAGGCGCACTGCTGGCGGCGCCAACCGCCGGCTTGATCCAGGTGGTCATCGTGGATCTCTATGACGAATGGCATAAGGGGCAGGTTGACACAGGGCAACCCATCGATCTCGAAAGCGATGGGCAGGCGACGGAGCACGTTGGGTCACCGCTGGCCAAGGGATGATGTTCGCCGAACAATAAGCGCTCCTCGCGAGACTGTTGGAAGTCTCGCGAGGAGCATGCTTTCAATTTTCGCCAGGCCTGGGCAGTGATTTCTGGCACTGCCGGGTGGCACATGCGCGGCAACACCAGACCAGCAACACCAGACCAGCAACACCTCAGTGGTTCAGTCCATAGAGGTTTTCATATTTGGTCGTCACATACTGGATAAAGTGATCTGGATTCAACCGCTCACCTGTGACGCGTTCGCAGAGATCGCCGGCACGATAGATCGAACCATAGCGATGAATGTGTTCGCGTTGCCACTCACGGATGAATGAGGTCTCCCCACGCGCCAACCGCTCATCCAGATCGGGGAAGGCCTGACGTAAGGTCGCCACGAACTGCGCGGCATAGAAATTCCCCAACGAATAGGTTGAAAAGTAGCCGAAATTGCCGTAGGACCAATGAATATCCTGCAGCACGCCCTCGGCATCGTCGATGGGATCAACTCCCAGATAGTCATGATACTTCTGGTTCCAGGCATCGCGCACCTGGTCCACTTCCAGATGGCCATTGATGAGGGCTTGCTCCAACTCGAAGCGGATGATGATATGCAGATTGTACGTCAGCTCATCGGCTTCGACCCGGATAGGTTGTGGCTCGACCGCATTCAAGGCGCGGACGAACTCCGCGACTGTCACGTGATCAAATGCGCCCGGGAACGCAGCCTGAACCTTGGCGAAATGCGCCTGCCAGAACGCTGGCGAGCGTCCGATCATATTCTCCCAGCCACGCGACTGCGACTCGTGTAGGCCGAGGCTGGTACCATGCGCCAACATCGTACCCGCCAATGCCGGATCAATGCCTTGCTCATAGAGGGCGTGGCCTCCTTCATGAATGGGCGGCATTATGACACGACCAACGTCGCGATAGTTGTACCGAGTGGTGACGCGGACATCATATGGCGAGCCCATGCTCGATTCAAAGGGGTGGGCGGCCAGGTCCATTCGACCATTCTCGAACCGATAGCCAATGACACCCAGCATCGTCTTCGCGATGGCCATCTGCTGGTTCTCAGGAAATCGACCCTGGATCACCCGCGTGTCAATCTGGGGAGCGGCGCTGATGCGCTTGAGCAACGGGACCGTCGCCTCACGGACGCGATCCAGAATCGTCCGGCATTCCGCCAATGGCATCCCTGGCTCGAAGAGGTCGAAGAGCACCGCATAGGGCTCCGTGGTCGAATCCAGATACGCGGCGCGCTGCCGACTGAGGTCGACTAATTCTTTGAGCGCGGGCGCGAAAAGCGCGAATTGCTTCGCTTCGCGCGCAGCCTTCCAGGCGCTCCACCCCCGCGTATTCGCGGCGACGAACGCACGGACGAAACTCTCGGGCAGTTTCGTCGCTGTGTCGAAATGACGACGGGCATCGCGCACTATCGCGCGGTCGGCATCGGTGAAACGCTCCGGGGCATCGGCCAGGGCAGCTTCAGCACGCGCGACCAACACGCCAAAGTGCGGCGCGGCTTCACGTTCATGGATGACCCCCGCCAGCGTTGCCTTGACGGCGCCGCGCATCTCGACACCACCGACGGGCATCTGCGTCTGCTGATCCCAGGCGAGCAGTCCGGCAGCACGTCCCAGATGGGCCAGCTCTGTGGTGTAATCCAGCAGTTCACGGAGAGCCGGTTGATCTCGGCTGAACTCGATTGACGGCAGGCTGGATGTGCTGCTCGGTGATTGGTGGGTGATACTTGTCATACTTTATGGCGCGTCGTATGACGCGTCTCTCCTTTGCGGTATTGCTGTTGGTTATAGCAAAAATGAGCGGAGACCGCAAGAGCGCGTGCAAATCAGGCAATTTTAGCCCACGTGGTGAGCAACTCAAATGGTGAAATATCCCACCGCATTTCCCACCAACCAGAGGCGCTGTGTTGCTGGATCATAGGCCAAACCATTGGCAACAAAAGGTTGCCCGTTCAGGTAGGGAAGAGCAAGCGAAGTACTAATGCTGCCCGTTCCATCAAGGTTGATTTGCAATTCTAGCAGCGCTCCGTTCTGTGGCACGGTGACCCACACATTGCCGCCAACTGCCAGTAAGTGAGCGTTCCCTTGCGAACTTGCGCCGATCGGATACGGGCTGAGTTGATCCCCAAAGCCTATACGTCCCTGTCCTTGGGGGGTAAATACTCGAAAAATATCGCCTTTGCGCGATCCCAAGAGCAAATTACCGCCATATATTTGCATGATATCTGCGAGATCATCACCAGGGATTGGTGGGGACGTGGAGATTTCACGGATCTGGTCATTGGACCACCGCAACATTCCAACGCGCGGAGCGTTTGTTTCATTGACACTCCCCCGGCAAAAGCACGGGGGATTCTTGGTTCAAGCCAGCGTGCTTACCAGCCAGGCTTACGCCTGACTGCCAGAGGCCCGTCTGTCCCCAAGCGTTTCTCCATGTTCCATGACATGACCGTTTCCCTGTGCCCCAGGGTACGGAAAGGAAGGATGCGATGAAGTCCGATCACCCGGTAGGGAGACAATGCTTCGGCTTGCGCCTCTCTTCGCCAGACTTCTTTCCTATTCTACAACCATGCTACTGGGAAATCAAGGGCCGCGTCCTGCGGCGGACCGTTTCATCCCCCGCTTGAAAGACCGGGGCTTTCACGGCCCTTTCCTGTAATGCAGATTGGGCATGATCACGACCACCACGACCATCAACGCCACCACCAGAATGACCGCTACCACAGGCATCAAACGGCGAAACCAGGGCGGTCGGAGGTGGGGGAGCGCACGCACAGATTGCGCAAATACAGGTTCAGTCATCGGAAGATCTCCTTCATGGTGAGCAGGTGAGGTGCTGGCAGTGGGATTCGCTACCGCCGCATGCAACGCGTCCCAACCAGCTCGCTGCCCTAGATCTGTCGGCACATGCTGCGCTTGACGCCGCACCGCATCGCCGATCGCTCGCCACTCCGCGAGAGCCGCACGGCACTGCGCACAGCCCTCGAGATGTTCTGCCACAACCGCCCGCTCCGTTGCCGCCTGGGTGCCAACGACATACCAGGGCATGGCCGCTCGACAGCGGTCACACGCAATCTTATGTATCACAGGGAGACTCCTCGGGCAGCGCCCGCAGACCGCGCGCCAGCGCGTGGCGCGCGTAACTGAGGCGACTCTTCACAGTGCCAGGCGGAATTCCCAAGATGCGCGCCACCTCACTGGGCGCGAAACCTTGGACAAACACCAGATCCAGCACCTCGCGATGCTTTGGCGCGAGTCGTGCCAGTGCGGCGTCCAGATCTAGCCGCGCAAGAATCGCATCCTCCAGCGTGGGAATTTGAGTATCAACACCATCACCCACCTGAACACTTGCGTCCAATTCGCCGACAAGATGCCCCTCTGGCCGTCGTTTCAGCGCGCGCCGCACATGTGAAGCCTCGCGCCGGGCGATGTGAAAGTTCCAGGCCGCCGGTGCTCCCGCGCCGCGAAAAGAGCTCGCTGCGCGCCAGATCGTCAGGAACGTCTCTTGCAAAACATCCTCAACCTGGAGCTCATCGCCATCCAACTGCAGCCAAAGGTATCCTCGCAACCGCGCACGGTAGCGAGTATAGAGTTCATGGAGCGCGGCTTCGTCACGCTGCTGTGAGATGCGCCCCAACAGTGTCTGATCATCCAGTACAATCACCTCATCACCAGGGAACGCCTCAGCCAGTGGAGTGCGATAGCCACCACAAAGATAAGAGCCCGGCGCGCGGCGATTGGTTCAAGCAGATGGCCCACATGATCAGTTGCGCTGTGCATCTCATAGGATGCGCAGTTCACGGGCGCGTTTTGCGAGCGGCTCTCGGAAGCGCGGATCCGCCACTGCGATCAAAGCGCGGGCGCGCTCTGCCAGATCGCGACCGTGCAGTGTCGCCACGCCATACTCTGTCACGACATAGTGGACATGGGCGCGCGAGGTCGTCACCGCCGAGCCAGGAGTCA
>DAIDHM010000054.1 GCA_027459705.1 Ktedonobacteria bacterium
TCAAGTTTGTATTCGAGCGTGAGCATGAGACTACTTCCCTTCCCGATCAGAGTGACGTTGAATGTGTTCCTCAAAAGCTCGAATCATCTCTTGATTCATCGAGCGGCGCTCCTGCTCGGCAATGTGCTTCATGGCTTCCACCATCTCGGCAGGGACGAGAATCGTGATCTTTTTCTTCTCGGTGTCCATACTGGCATTATACCGTATTGTTACCAGTATGTCAAGGGAACAGGCCTCTGCCTAAAGCCGACGCAAGCCCTTACATCCGCACGCCCTAAAGGGACGGCGGCATTACGGGCTATTTTTGGTAAAAAATAAATCTCTTCTTCACCTTTACCGCCATGCCCCCCAGGTCGAAAAGGTGTCATCATCTGAGCCATAAGTTCCTCCTCGTACTCAATCTCGCCGTTCGAATTCTTAAGGGACATCTCCAATTTTAGCAAATTAGCACTTGAAGGGCAATGGTATTTCCGCATCAGGCCAGGACTTTTCAAAGCTGAGAAGAGAGTGAGGAGATACAAGCATTTTTTAGATTGTTCCTCTCACCTGGGTCAATGACCAACCAAATTCGCATGCTGGCAATCTCGCCGACCATCCGCGTACAATGCTCTTGGTACGTACCCCGTCGCCTATGCCGGGCGCCGAACGCCTGGCAGGCGCAACAGGTGCGGAATTCACACTGCATGAATCGGGAGAAATATGCCAGAACAAGCACTCAGCAACCAGGTCGCCATCATCACCGGCGCCAGCGCAGGCATCGGCCAGGCTATCGCGCGGACCTTTCTTGCCGCCGGCGCGGATGTCGTCGTCGTCGCGCGACGCGAAGATCGGCTTCAGGATCTGGCGGAATTCGCCGCCGGGCACGGGCGTCAGGCCGTCGCCGTCGTCGGCGATGTCCGCGAGGAAGCGACCGCCGTGCGCGCCGTCCAGACGGCGACGGAACGCTTCGGCCACCTGGACATCCTCGTCAACAACGCGGGCATCGGTCGCTATGCCGATCTCGTCGCCACCAGCGCCGATGATTATGACGCGATGATGGACAGCAACATGCGCAGCACGTTCCTGTTCTCACGGCACGCGACGCCCGTCTTGATCGCGCAGGGCCATGGCGCGATCATCACGATCTCGTCGATGGCGGGCGTGATGGGCTTCCCGGGCGAAGCCGCGTACTGCGCGACAAAGCACGCCCAGGTTGGTTTCGTGACGGCGCTGGAGCGTGAGCTGCGGCCCCACGGCATCAAGGTCGGGCTGATCTGCCCCGGCGGCGTCAAGACCGAATTCGCCATCGGCTTTGGCCGGACCGAGGCAGGCGTCGCCGAATCAGGCATGCTGGAATCTGACGATGTGGCCGCTGCCGCGCTGCTCATGGCGACCCAGCCAGCGCAATCGCGCATCATCGAGGTGCGTATGCGCCCGATGAACGAACCGCTCTACGGGCGCGAGCGCGACTAATTCGGTGGCACTTCAGCGCAACCCTTCGGCGAGCGCGGTCATCCGTTCCGTCTCGGCCCGGAACTGTTGCTGGTACAGGGTGGCATAGAGGCCACCAGCCTCGAGCAGATCGTGGTGTGTTCCGCGTTCCACGATCTGCCCTTCGGCAAAGACCAGGATCTGGTCGGCGGCGAGGATCGTCGAGAGGCGGTGCGCGATGACCACTGCCGTCCGCTGGCGCATCAGCGGCTCCAGCGCCGCCTGGATCAATGCCTCCGACTGCGAGTCCAAGGAACTGGTCGCCTCGTCCAGGATCAAGATACGCGGATCCTTCAGAATGACGCGCGCGATGGCGAGACGTTGCTTCTCGCCTCCCGAGAGCTTGTAGCCCCTTTCGCCAACGATCGTGTCATAGCCATCGGGCAGCGAGACGATGAAGTCATGGATATACGCGGCGCGGGCAGCGGCGATGATGTCATCGTCGGTCGCGCCGGGACGACCATAGGCGATATTCTCGCGGATCGTCGTATGGAAGAGATAGGTCTCCTGCGTCACCATACCGATCTGCTCCCCAAGGGATGCCAACTGCACATCGCGCACATCCTGACCATCGATGCGCACGGCGCCACCCGTCACATCGTAGAGGCGGGGGATCAGCATGGTCACGGTCGTCTTGCCCGCACCGCTGGGCCCAACCAGCGCCACCAGTTGCCCTGGCCGCACCTCGAACGAGACCTCACGCAGGACCGGCCGCTCAGGGATATAGGCAAACTCGACCTGGTCGAAGCTGATCGCTCCGCGTGTGGCGGGCAACGCCATCGCGCCGGGTCGGTCGGCGATCTCCAGGGGTTCGTCGAACATCTCAAAAACGCGATCGAAGAGTGAAAGTGAGCCTTGAATATCGACCCAGACGTTCATCAATTGCGTCGTCGGCGAATAAAGTCGGTTCAGCAGCGCGACGAACGCGACGATGGTGCCGACGGTGATGGTGCCGGGGATGACCTGGTTGGCCTCCAGACCGCCCACGAAGTAGATCAGCGCCGCGCCGATCGCGCCGAAGAGCGTAATGAAGTTGAAAAACCAGCGCCCAACCATATTCTGGCGGACTTGCAGCGTCATCAGATCGCGACTGGTCGCGGCGAAGCGATCGTGCTCATAGCGCTGGCGGACAAAATTCTTGACGAGCAGGATGCCGCTGATATCCAGCGTCTCCTCCAGGAATGTCCCCAGTTCAGACAGCTTCTCCTGCGTGGCGCGACTCAACTTGCGGCGGATGCGCCCGATCTGGCGCGTCGGGATCGCGAAAGCCGGGACGATCACACAGGCGACTATCGTCAGCGGCAGGTTATAGACAATCATGAATCCGAGCGTCACGATGATCGTGATCACACTGGAGACGATGCTGACAAAGGTGTTGGTGACGACGCTCTGAATGCCGCCGATATCGTTATTGAAACGCGACAACAGATCTCCCAGCTTGGTGCGACCAAAGAAACGCAGCGAGAGGTCCAGTAAATGCCGGTAGAGATCCTCGCGCAGATCGGACATGATGCGCTGGCCGATGATGTTGTTGAAATAGCTCTGCAGGACGCCGACCAGGCCCGATGCCAGGATGGCGAGCAAGGTCAACACCGTCAATTCGATCAACAACGCGAGGTGGCCGCGCTTGATGCCCGTATCGATGATGATGGCGGTCAAGAATGGTGGGACAACGCCCAGCGCGGCGTTGACGATAATGCAGAGTAGTACCCCTACGACGAGCAGGCGGTAGGGGCGGAAAAGGCGCACGATGCGGCGCACGGAGACATGCTCGCGCGTCCCTGCGCGAGTATCTCCCCAGTCAGGACTAAACCCATGCCATCCCACGGCGGAATTCCTCCTCGATATCTCTCTATGTATATCGTACCGCCTGGTGGCAGGGAAGATGCACGCGTTGCTACGCGCGCGCGCCGCTGTCGCTGGCGATACGCCCGTCGCGCATCGTGATCAGCCGATTGGCGCGCGCCGCAATATCGGGCGCATGGGTGACGAGGACGAGCGTCTGGCGGCGGGTATGATTCAGCGACACCAGCAGGTCCATGACTTCCTGGGCGGATTCACTGTCCAGATTGCCGGTCGGCTCATCGGCCCAGACGATCGCGGGATCATTGACCAGGGCGCGGGCGATGGCGACGCGCTGGCGTTGCCCGCCAGAGAGTTCGGCGGGACGATGGGCCGCGCGGTCGGCGATGCCTACAGCCGCCAGCAGTTCCAGCGCGCGCTGGCGGGCGATGCGCGGCCGCGCTTGCTGAATGAGCAGCGGCATCTCCACATTCTCCACCGCCGAGAGGACGGGCAGCAAGTTGAAATTCTGGAAGATGAAGCCCATCGTCCGGACGCGGACATCCGAGAGGCGCTGGTCACCCAGTCGGGCGATATCCAGGCCATCGATGAGGATCTGGCCATTGTCGATGCTGTCCAACCCCGCCAGACAGTTGAGGAGTGTCGTCTTGCCGCAGCCGCTCGGCCCCATAATCGCGACCATCTCGCCGCGGCTGACTTGAAACGTGACACCATCCAACGCGCGGACCGTCAAGCCGTGGGTGACATACGATTTCGCAACGGCGCGCGCCACGACGACGATTGCCGTTGCTGCCGATACAGGATCTTCCTGCGGTTTCCAGTGTCCGTGAGCGAGGTGTTTGGCGGTTGGCACAGGACCTTCCTGCTCCGCATCCGCGGGGGTCATGGTCATCGTGTTGCTCTGCTCCTCTCTGCGCGGGAAGGTTGCCCCGCTTGCCATGCCGCTAGCGCTGCCACTGCACCATCGGACTTTCGACGCTGTGGGGCGATGTAGACGCCTCCGGTTAGGACGAATCGCCGCAAGAAGAACGCTGGCGCGGGCACCTGGCACCAGCCCATCCTGGCAAGCACTACCCCGGTCACGAGTGGCCCCCAGGGCTCCGCATCATTCATAACGCAGTGCGTCAGCGGGCCGCACGCGCCCAGCTTGCCACGCGGGTAACAGCGCGGCGAACGCCGCCGCCGCGATGGCCGCCACACAGATGATCGCTAATTCCGTCCAGGGGATGACCAGCGTCAACCCCGTTTGTATGGGTTCGAAGAAATCGACCGCGAAGATATTGCGGCAAAGGAGGAGGCCCAGCACCAACCCCGCCATTGTCCCGATGGCGCCAATCAAGAGTGATTCCATCAAGAAAATCGCCTGGACCTTCCAGCGTCGCATGCCGAGCGCCCGCAGCATGCCGATCTGCTGACGGCGCTCCACCACCGCCCGCGCGCCCGTCACCGCCAGCGCCGCTGTCCCTACCAGCAAGGTCAATCCGACCAGACCGACCAGGACGCGGCTGATGAAGACGCGCGGGCCGCCCGTATCGAGTAAGACATCTTGCAGCACGGTGGTCTCGAATCCCTGGTCGAAGAGCGCCGATCCCAGCGCGGCAGCGATCTGATGCGGATCGCTCCCCGCGCGCACCTTGAAGTAATAGTAATTGTTGCCAAAAGGTGTCAGGCCGTGTTCCAGCGGTGCGAAAGTGGCGGGGGACCCCATCACCCCATAGCGTTGCCCCTGCGTGTTATCGACAATGCCAACGACGTGTAACTGGATGACCCCCCCACCGCGAAAGTCACCAGCCCAGAGGGTTGTGGGCGCAAAGCTGCCCGTTCCTGTCGCGATCCCATGTAGCCGTAGCAAGGCGAATTGAATATTACCCTGCGCAATGGCCCCATAGGCGGCGAACTGCGCGGCCTGCTGGCTGGATGATGCTGGCGCGGCCCCGGCCTGATTGGTGGCCGTGGCGAGCGCGCTGGTATCGACGAAACCTGGCAGCGCGGCGATGATGGGAGGTCCGAGGAACTGGTTGAGTCCCGGCGGCGCGGGGCGCGTGATCCCCAGTGCGGCAGCGTCGGTGGGGCTGAGTGCCGCGCTATCCATGACCACCGCGCCAGGATCATTGCGCACGGCGGACCAGACCGCTGTGTCGCTCGGGTAGCCGCGCGCCCGGGCGATCAGCGGTAGCCCCGCACCCTGGAGAAAAGCGCCGCTGATCTGGGCGGTCGGATATAGTTCCCAATGAGCACCCTGTTCGGCAGGGTGAATGTAGCCCAACAACAGCGGTGTGGCCTGGGCGATCGCCGTGATGGCATTGGCCGTCTTGGGCGATTGCCTGGTAATCGCCGACTGGACGGCCGCGATATCGGGTAGCGGCGCCAGCAACGGCTGGCCAACAATATCGTATTGCGCTGATTGCGCGGGAAGATTGTCATAGCGTTGGGTCGTCGAGGCAGCGATCGTGGCCATCACGACCATGGTGAAGCAGACCAGCGAGAAGAGGGCCAGCGCGATCCCGCTCCGCATGGTATATTGCGTCGGATAGACGAGCGCGACCCGCGCGACGGCGCGCACCGCTCCCCAGACATCCAGCAGCCAGCGCAATGGTAGCAGCACGAGATCCAGGTTCGGGGCAAGCGCCCAAACAGCACCCGCGACCTGCATCGCGCCAGCGATGAAGAAGATCTGGATGCCTGCCCCCTGGAATCGTGGCAAGCCGAGGTTCGCCAGGGCGTCAAAGGGCAACGACCAGTATAAAACGAGTACACTGCCAGCCAGGAATGCCGTCACGCGGTTTGCGATCCCTTGCCAGCGCGCCAGCAGTAACGGCGCATCTGGGCGCAGCCGGATGCGCGAGACGACTAGCGTAAGGAGCGCCCAGCGCGCCAGGAGCGCGATACCCACCGCCAATAAGGTCAATCCGATGGAGAAGGTGAACGCGTCCCCATTCTGCGCGCCCTGCGTCAGGAGATACCAGCCAGCGAGCGCCGGTGCGATTCCACGCGATGCCAGGCCAGCCACAGCATGTCCCGCTGTCCGGATTGCCTGGCCAGGTCGCCGCGCGCCGAGCGCGCTGATGGCGGTGGTGGCAAGCGGCAACAGGCCTGGTTCGGCGGGAGTCGGCTCCGGCAGGTTGCGGAGTGCCGCGGCGATGGTCATCCGGCTGGCGCTCCAGACTGCCAGCCAGATTGTAGCCAGCGTGAAGAGCAACCCCATGCAGAGCGCGAGTAATAGGCTGCCAGGCTGCAATGCGAATTGCAGTGGATAGCCAATCTGGCGCAGTGTCGGCGCGACGATTACCACGATCCCCACGCTCAACCCCAGACCGGCGACGATCCCCACCACGGCGGCCATGCCATCATAGGCCGCGCCTTCGAAGAGCAGCATCTGCGCGACACTGAGCCGCCGCATCCCGATCGCGCGCGCCATACCCAGTTCCGCTCGCCGTTCGGTGGCAAGCAGGACGAAGATCAAGAAGATCAGCAACATGCCAATGGCCATCGCGAACAGCGTGTACAACGTCAGGATGCGGCCGAAGATCTGCTCGGCGTCGAGGGCGAAACGCACGCCGTCTTGCTTCACATCGCGCACCTGGAAGCGGAAGCGTATGGCGTAGCGGATCTCGCGCACGGCGGTGTTGCTATAGTCGACGCCGCTCAGGCCATCGCCGGTGTTCGCGACATAGATATGGTTGATCTCGCCTGAGGCCTGCGCCAATTGCTGCTGGACGGTCAGCGGGAGGACGATCGCTGGCGTATCGCCCAGCGGACCGCCGCTCACGATGGCCTGGACGCGGAATCGGGCGGCCTGCCCCAACCAGTATGGCGAAGAGATGAGCACCTGGTCGCCGACTGCCGCATGCAGGAGCACACTGGTATTGTGATTCAGATAGACCATGCCAGGGCCGAGCGCGCTCACTGGCGCCGCTGCCCCGCGCGCGTCGCGCAGGTCACCCAGTGCGCCAGCCGCCGCCGGGGCGAGCGCGAAGCTCGTGACTTGCCCACGAACCTGGCGCGAGGCTTCGTCGGCGACCAGGACGTTCGGGATGACGAGCGCCGGGGCGATGCCGGCCAGATTGGGATCGTGGGCCAGGCGCTGAATGACTGCAGCGCCGAAGCGGTCGCTATAGAGGCCGAGGGGGCCGCTCCCACCCGTGACATCCTCATCGATGCGCCCCAGGTTGAAGATCGCGACGCTCTTGACTGCCAGGGTGATAGTGTCATCTATGGCCAACGAAGAGGCGATGAACATCGTCGCCAGCATCAAGCCCAGGACGATCAGCACCGTCTGCATGCGGCGTCGCGGCACGTTGCGCCAGGCAATGCGCGCCAGCAGCGGACGGCGCGCGATCAAGACCAGTAGCAACAGCAGCGCCGCCAGCGTGGCGATCCCCAATGGTGTCAGGAGGACGTCGGGCGTGAAGGTCAGGATGGTATTCTGTGGCATTGATCCGTCCTCATGCTCCCTGGCCAATGGCGGCGGCGAAGATTGCCGCCAGGCGTCGCGCGCCACTATCCGAAGGATGGAGGCCGTCGCTGCTCAGATACTCTGGATGGTTCGCCAATTCTGACCAGGCCGTCGTGAGGTCCACCAGGTGCGCGCCGGTGGCGCTGACTATGCTGCCAATCGCGCTGTTCCAGCTCGCGACTTCGCCGCGCAGGGCGGTCTGATCCCAGGTATTGAAGTAGGGCAGAACCGTCAGATCAGGCAGATTGGCGACATAGATCCGCGCGCCGGAAGGTCCGGTGCCAGTGGTCTGCTGGTGCAAGGTCGTCAGTAGTTGGCGCAGATCAGTCGAATACGCCGCCAGCGGGACGTGATCGATAATGTCGTTGACGGCGAGCCAGATGGTGATGATCTGAGGTTGCTGTGCGATGGCGATGGGGACCTCATTCTGGAGCGCGGCGGACAATGTCTCGCCCGGGATGCCAAGATTAACGAGGTGGACGCCCGCACCGAGATCAGCCGTGAGATCCATCGGCCAGTTGAGTCGGTCGGGGTCGCTGGTGCCGATCCCATACGCGTCGGAAGCACCGATTGCGACATAGGTGAGCGTGGCCGCTGGCTCGACCGCGCTACCAGTGGAAGCCGCCGTCGAAGCAGGCGAGGATGCGATTCCGCCACACGCGGCCAGCAACAGGGAGAGGCCAACCAGGGCCAGGGTAAGAGCGCGGGGACATGACGCCATACGTCCACAACTTTCAGGAAGGTCCTGTGCCACCAGAACAGGGACCGCTGCCACGATTGTTTGCGATACTGCATATCGTACCAGATTGGAGCGACCGCGTGCCGCAAGTAGACGGATGGGCGGGGAGCTACACTGGCGCGACAGAGTGGGCCGGGGGTGTATCCACGCGGGCGCGTGGCATATGGCGAGCGAGTGGCCGGGGGGGATCTCCATTGGTGTCCATGGGGGTCTATCGGTGTGGGTAGCGCGCCGATGCATGCATGCATGGGCGGCGGCGGGATGTCGGCAGCGGGCGAGGGTCGTGGGATGTGTGGATAAAATGGTGAGATTCCCGGTTGATCGCGTGGGCAGCAAGAGCATACAATGGATCAGCATGGCAGACGCTCGCCATGTCGCACCATCGCGCTGGAGGTCCACCTGATGGCTGAGGCCGCGCCGTATTTCTTCATCAGCTATGCGCGCTTCGACGCGCGCTTTGTCAATCGCTTGCAGCAGGACCTGGAACTGCGCGACCTGCACGTCTGGGTGGACCGCTCGCGACTGGAGGGCGGACAGGCCTTCCCGCAGCGCATCCAGCAGGCGATTCGTGGAGCGCGGGCCGTGCTGCTCGTCCTGACGCCGGAAGCGATGCAATCCGAGTGGGTGCTGGATGAGATCCACGAGGCCAAGACGCAGGGAAAGCGGATCATCCCGCTGATGCTGCGCATGACTGATGTGGTCATGGAGATCAACCGCATCCAGTGGATCGATTTCCAGCCGGGGTACGAGACTGGGCTGACGGCCCTGTTGCGCGACCTGATCGCCATCCCCAACCTGCCCGCGCCGCCGCCGCTCACCGTGCCGCCGGTCGCGGATCTTCCCCAGGAGCTGCGCTCGAAACTCGTCCATGCGGTCGATCCCATCCCGCCACCCCCGCCCGATCTGGAGCAGTTGCAACAGGCGGGGTTCGACGCGCTGGGGAATGGGGACCTGGAGCGCGCGGTGGTGTATTTCGAGCAGATCCACGAGAAGGACGCCTCTTTCAACGGCGGCTTTGTCGCCAATCTGCTACCGGACCTTCAGCGCCAGGCGAAGGACCAGCGCATCCAGCGGCTGCGGGCACGAGCAACGGCCGCCACCAGCGCGGGCAACTGGGACGAGGCGGCGGGGGCCTGGGAGGCCCTCCTCGGGCAAGATCCCGCCGATGGCGCCGCCCGCGTGGGGTTGCCCGCTGCCCTCAGCCGCGTGGCGGAGGCGGCCTGGGCAGCGGGTCGCTGGGATGAGGTCGTCGGCGTCTGGCGCGGTGTCTTGAGTTTGGAGCCGACGGGTGCCGCCGCGATCGCGGCGGCGCTGGCAGCGGCCGAACGCAACCGCACGCTGGTCTATGTCTATAACAATGTGCGTGGTTTCGTGGCAGCTGGTAACCTGGGCGCGGCGCGATCCATGCTCACGGCGCTCTGGCAGCAGGCCCCCACCTATGGCGATCCGCAGAACCTGGCGGCGGCCTGTGGTTTGGCGCCGAGCGGCTCCACGCTGGCGGGGCAATGGGCCGAAGATCGCTTCGACGAGTTCGTCCGGGCGCGTCAATGGGCCGACGCCGCGCTGATCGCCGAAATGGCGGAGCGCGCCGCGCCGCATGACACCGCCTGGCAACAGCGCAGGGCGCAGATGCGCCTTGCCCAGCAGTTGGCACAAATCCAGGACCGCTATGACGCGGCAGCGCGAAGCTTCCGCTGGGCGGAGGCAGGCGCGGCCTGCGCCGATGCCCTGCGCCTCGCCCCCAACGACGCGGCCTGGCAACAGCGCCAGGCATACGCGCAGAGACTGCAGGCCGAAGAACCGCGCTGGGTGGCGGCCGGGCTGCCGCCACGGCTGGCGCGCGTTGGCTACACCCTGGCGCGTGGCAAGACCGCCGACGTGATCCTGCCGCCGCTCTGCCGCGTCCCGGCAGGCGACTTCCTCATGGGCGACGACCAGCACCGCGTCCCCGTCGGCGAGTTCGAGATAGCCGCTTTCCCGGTGACGGTGGCCGAATGGAAACTGGCCGTGGCGGCGCGCGCCGTGCCTGAGCCATCGACCGGGTGGGGCAATGTTCCCTGGCAGCAGCAACTCCAGCGATTGGATCACCCGGTGGTCGCGGTTTCCTGGCTGGAGGCCAGGAAGTATATTGAGTGGCTCGCGGGCCAGACCGGCCAGCCCTGGCGATTCCTGACCGAGGCGGAATGGGAGAAAGCCGCGCGCTGGGATACCAGCGTGAACCCTCCCCACGCGCGCGTCTATCCCTGGGGTGACACATTCGATCAGCGGCTGGCGAATACCAGCGAGAGCGGCAACCAGCTGACGACGCCCGTCGGAACCTACGCGGTGGTGGCGGTCAGCGATGACCAGGGCCACCCGGCGGAGATCAGCGATGCCAGCCCGTACGGCGCGCACGATCTCGCGGGCAATGTCTGGGAATGGACGAGCAGCATCTATGCCGACGAGCCGTACCAGAACGATGGCCGCCGCGAAA